>NZ_JAXOJR010000007.1:0-323318 GCF_036663855.1 Sphingomonas fucosidasi
CGAAAACCATCCGTACCGCCCGCTCGCGGACTTCGGGCGCAAACTTGTTCGTCGTCTTGCTCGTCATGGCTCCACCTTCTCAGGAGTTGGAGCCTCCGACAAACCCGGCGCGGTTCAGACATCGATCGCGTGATATGCGTCAGAGGCCGTCATAGCCACGACCGAGTTACCGCTCAGTCAGGCGCTTTCCTTCTTTTCGGCCGGAACGCGGAACTGCCCGAAACAGGCGGCGGCGACATCGCGATCAGGCGGATCAAAGTCGCTGACGGCTGCAAGGCTGACATCATCGAGCAACTCGACACGCTCGCGATAAACGAGGGATCAGCGTTCCGCGACATCGACCGACACGAAAAGCACATCGCCTCCCTTCCCTGACTATCCCGACCGAATTAAAAAATGGTTCTGTGCACGAGCTTTTTGGAATTGGCGCTATCTCCGCGCGGGATGAGCCATGCGCCCGAAATTCATGGCAGGGCGTCCGATGTCCCTGTCGGCCGACTTCGACGGTCTGGTCTTCGCCGTCAGCTCGGCGAGCGGTAGTCTGTCGCCGGTCATCGAGAAAACTCTTTAGGTGTTGGTAAAGCTCGACACTTCCACGCTAATCGATGAGCCTCTCTCGCGCCTAGGTGCGAGGTCGGACCGGCGGTGCCGACATGGAAGGATAACGGTTGTGAGGTTCCTTGAAGATGGCGAGGCATTGGGTGCCATCAAGGCGATACTCCAAGACTGCACCGAAGTCAGGCTTGCCGTAGCCTTCTGGGGAAAGGATGCGATCAAGCGGCTCGGGCTCGATCGAAAAATTCTCAATTTGCGGATGGTCTGCAACCTGGATTCTGGAGCCTGTAATCCCAATGAGATCGGTGACATCATCGAGCTTTATACGAAAGGCCGCGTCGTCTCAGATGCTCGGCTTCATGCCAAAGTCTACTGGACGCCGAGTCGCGTCGTCATGGGCTCGTCAAACGCGTCGGCGAACGGGCTCGCGGTGGAAGGAGACGAGCTGGCCGGGTGGGCAGAGGCCAATGTCCTGATCGAGGATCCCGCGATCATCAAACAGATCGGCGCATGGTTCGATCGCCGGTTCGAAAACGGCTACGTCATCGAGCCGCACCATCTTAAGCGTGCGAAAGTCCTGTGGGCTGAGCGACGCGAGGCGTCCGGCACCGGCACGCGGATGACCAACGATCTCTTCGAAGCTTATCGTGCAAGTCCGAATCGGGACGTTTGGGAGCGGGTCCGCTTGGCGATATGGAGCGAAGACATCGACGAGAAAGGTCAGACTGAAGCAGAGGCGCAGGTGACACTTCAGCCCGCGCTCTCGAATTACGATTATTATCAGGGCTGGAAGGGGCAGCTTCAGGCGTCCGAATGGCTGATCGATCTCGATCTTTCTGGAAAGATACCCGCGCTGACCGGATACTGGTACCTTGGCGACCCGAAGATCGAGAGCGCGACTCTAACCTATGTGCGCAAACATCCTCGGATGCTGCTGCCGGCGATGCCGCCTCTTGCGCTCGCTCCGACCGATAAGAAGCGCTTGGAAACAATGGCGCGGGTTCTGCTTCAAAAATTCGGCAAGGGTGCAGCGAATACGCTGGTCCCGATTGGCGAGGTCATACAGATGCTCGACGCGGCGGCACCGCTGGGGACTCTGCCGGATCCTAAAGCATTCAACCAAGCGATGCGATCGATTTACGATCAGGCGGCGACGCTCGGCTATCGCCCTATTCGTTTCCTCGAAATGCTGCAGAAGGATGGAGGGTTGGCGACAGCGCGTGAGCTACTCCGGCCTGGTCCACCATCGAAGGGACTGACAAAGTTGTTCGCGCTGGGTAAGCCTGACCTGTCAGTCGAGGCACTTGTGTTGGATCCACAGTGGCAGCCTCTGTTCACGCCTTCAGAGATCAAGGAAGCGCGCCGCAAGCTCGGCCGATAAAGCGGACCTGAGCAGTCATCTGATCGAATAATTCCCGTCAGCAAATTTTCAAACCTGCCCGCCCCGAAATGTACTTGGGATATGAACGAGCGACAGAGGTTGGGAAGCGCAAAAGAAATCGCGAGCGTCCGCTATTGAGCCATTCGCCGCATTTAAATCAATTATGGAACGGCGCATGCGGTTCGAAACCACTGGAACTAAACTGGAACAGATAGCGAATGTCGGGCTAGGCTGGTGCGGCTCCCCGCAACCAACCCACAACGATAATCGCCGCCCTCACGGGCGGCGTCGTCGTTTCTGGCCCGGGCCAGCAGGTCCGATACCTTCGCGACCACCTCCGCCGCCGGGTTCGTCGTCAGTGCCGCTCCACACGATACAGGCCGCATCAAAGGCCGTTGGCCAGGAGATCGTGGCAGACGCGCCATGCGCCACAAGTGGGTTAGCTTGAAACGAAACGGGTGCGGATCTTCGCTGCATACGCTTAGGCGTGGCGCGAACGGGCACTTGGCGTTTGCACGGGCCCGGCGTGGACGCCGCTGCGCGAGACATAAGGCCCCCGCAAGACCACGCTCTCGCCCGGCCTTTGCCGCCGCCTTCACCGCTCAGGCTTGAACGCTCTACGCTCCCCGCAACCCGGCTCGGCGGCGGACCTCCCCTCAATACTCAAAGCGGAGCGTGGCGATGACGCTGCGCGGCGCGGCATAGAATCCCGATGCGTATTTCAGCGTGCCGAGATACCTGGTGTTGGTGACGTTGCGGACGTTCAGGCTTGCGCGCAGCCGGTCGACGACGCGGATGCTGCCCAGCAGGTCGAGCGTCGCATAGCCGTTCTGGCGGATCGCAATATCGTCGCCCGCCGCGTCGAGGATCCCGCTCGGCGCGCTGATCCGGCTCTGGTAACGGAGCTGACCGCCCAGCTTCAGGTCGCGCAGATCCTCGATCGTGTAGGTCGCCGCCAGCTTGAAGGTGTCGCGCGGGACGAACAGCCGTGCCGCCTTGCCGTCGTCGCTCTCGAGCGTCAGATGCGTGAAGCCGCTCGATACCAGCCAACGCTCCGACACGTGGCCCGCGACCTCGACCTCGAAGCCCTTCGAGATGGTGTCGCGACCGACATAGTAGCTGGTGCCGATCTGGCCCGCGGGATTGTTCGCGTCGAATTGCCCGGCAAACTCGGCAAGGCCCTTCTGCTTGGCCTGGAAGATCGACGCGGCGCCATAGAGGCGCCCGCCAAGCCATTCGCCCTTCACGCCGCCTTCGATGCTCGTGCCCTTGGCGGGATCGAGTCGACGGTTGGTGGCATCGACCTCGCTCTGCGGGTTGAAGATGTCGGTGTAGCTTGCGTACAGCGTCAGGTTCGAGGTCAGGTCGAACAACAGGCCGGCATAGGGGCTGAGCTTCTTGTTGTTCCGTGCCTGGTCGACGCCGTAAGAATAGCCCGAGCTCTTGAGCCAGATCGCGGTCCCGCCGACCACCGCCTTCAGGCGATCGGCCAGATTGACCTGCATCGATCCATAGGCGCGCGTAAGCCGGTCGCGGGTATCTGCCTGGATCTGGACGTCCGGATAGCCTGGCTCGGCCGCACGAAGGCCGGCGAGCTGGCGGATGTCACCGTAATCGACAAAGCTGGCCGACAACGCCCCATATTGCCTGCCGTTCGAGATGCCGTTGGAAAAGCCGAACGCGAGCTGGTGGCGACGGCCGAACAGGTCGACGCTGCCGGACGCATAACTATCCGCCATGTATTGCTTGTTTTGCGACGGATAGATCCCGGTCTGGCCGAGAATGCCCTGCCCGGTGGTCGGGTCGGGCGTGCCGAAGGCGTAGAGGATCTTGGCCCGTTCCTGCCAGTTGCGGTAGGTATACACGCCGCGCACCGACCAGTCGCCGCCGAGCTTCAGCGCCAGTTCGCCGAATACGGTCTGGTCGAGCACGTTCCAATAGGTCCAGTCGGCCGAGGTCGAGGCCGAACGCGCGTAATCGATCCGGCTGCCGTCGCTGTAGACCAGCGGGAGCGCGCCCCAGAGCACGCCGTCGGACCTGTTGTCCTGCCGCATATAGCCCGCGGTTGCGGTTAACGACGGCAGCACGTCCCACGAAACGAGCCCTGCATAGACGTCGCGGTTGACGCGATTATAGTCGAGATAGCTGTCACGCTCTTCATGCGCGGCGATCGCACGTACGCGCAACGTGCCGTCCTGCGTGATCGGGCCGGACACGTCGGCTTCGAGCCGGCGCTGGTCGAACGATCCGAGGAACGCCGATGCGTTCGCGTGGAATTCGGCGGTCGGGCGCTTGCGCAGATAGTTGATCGTCGCGGAGGGATTGCCGACGCCGGTCATGATCGCGTTGGCGCCGCGCACCGCCTCGACCCGCTCGAACAGCACGGTGTCGAGGTCGCCGGTCTGGATGTTGAAGAACAGCGGCAGGCCGATGCCGTCGATCTGGAAATTGGTGATGTCGAAGCCGCGCGAATTATATTCGGTACGGTCGGTCTCGGTACGTTCGACGTTGATACCCACCGTCTGCGTCAGCAGGTCGTTCGCGTTGGTGATCGCGAAGTCGTCGATCCGCTCGCGGTCGATAATTGTGATCGATTGGGGCGTCTCGCGCAGTGACAGCGCCAAGCCGGTGGGGGACGCGCTCTGCTTGTCGTCGGCCTTGCTGCTCTTAGATCCGGTGACGATGATGTCGTCGGAGCGTTGTGGATCGAGCGTGTCGCTGGGTGCGTCATCGACCAGGCCGATCGGCCTTGCCGCGTGCGCGTCGGCGACAAGCGCCGGCGAAGCGACGCCAACCAGCAGCCCCGCGAACAGGTTCAGTCTCATAACTACCTCCGAGATCATCACGCCCCCCGGCGTGTCTCAAGCGCTCTAGCTTTAGAGCTACTGCGAGGCAATCGCAAAAACTGGGTTTGGGTGGGCCGTTCGGTCGATACACATCGGTTCCCTCGGCATGAGGCAACCGCGTGACCGAGCCGTGATGCGCTGCACGGCATCGTCGAGAACGCTATCGTGTGCCTGCTGCCGAGCGGGGTACGTGATGAGTTTTGCGCCGCTGCTATCCGCTGAAAGCGGGGACGGCACTGGGGAACTGTGACTAACTCGTCGGCATGGCCGAGTGAAAGACGCCCACGACCAGCAGCACGAGGACAAGGGATACGGCGCTCGACAGCGCGACGAGGATCGCCGCCGCTTTGCGGTTCGTGTCGAGGAGGGTCGCGAACAGGGTCACGTTGCTGGCGATCGGGAACAGGGCGACGAGCCCGACGATCACGCGGTCGCGTGGGCTCAATACACCGACGAAGGCGGCTTCGAGTGCGAGCGCGGCGCCGAGCAGTATCACCCCGGCGACCTGCCTGACCGCGAGGATGCGCGTCATCAGCGTCGGCCGCCAGTCGTCGCGGCCGGTTTCGGCAAGGTTGAGGCCGATCACCGCCATGCCGAGGACCGACACCAACGTGCCGGCGATCGAGACGATCGGCGCTGCCGCTTCAGGCATCGTGACGCCGCCCCACTTTGCCAGGAGCGAGCCGATGACCACATAGACAAGGGGCACCCGCAACGCCTTGGTCGCGGCCTTGCGCGTACCTTCCTTGGTACGCGCGATCAGGAAATATCCGATCGTGTTGCCGTACAGCGCACTGCCGATATACGCGCAGATCACCGTCGATACGCCGATCTCGCCGAACAAGGCCTGGCTGACGGGCACCCCGAAGAACGCAACGTTGAAGAACGAGAAGGACGCCGACAGCAGTTTGGGATCGAAGTCGTCGCCGAGACGCTTGGCCAACCGGTATGCAGGGATGCTCATCAGTGCCGAGACCACGAACATCAGCGGTGGGATCACCAACAGCTGCTGCACGTCCGCGCCGAGCACCTTGTCGATGACCAGCAACGGGATGAGGCCGAAGACGAGTGCCCTCGAACACAGCCTCGCTGCCCAGGGAACGCGGGAACCGACAGCCCATGCTAACAGGATCACGCCGTAAAGCGGCAGGAGTGCCGCCGCGATGTTGCCGATCGCGCTCATTGCTGGCGCAGGATGTCGTCGACCGCACGACCGGCGCATTCGACATTGAACCAGACCGCATTGGTGTCGCGCAACTCGCCGTTCAGCAATTGTCCAAGCGCGTATAGCCGTGGTGCATCGCGCGTGGCGGATATGATCCGACACGTCGCCCGGTGCGCGATGGCGCCACCGACCGGATGCGGCTGCAGCCAATCCTTCGCGAGCAGATCCTTGACCAGCGTCTCCTTCATCTCGTCCATTGCGGTGGCTTGTCCCGTGGCGTTGACGACGACCGGTACCTCAAGCGTATCGCCATTCTCGAACCGGACCGTGAAGCCCTTACCGGTCTCGCTGGCAACGGTTTCATCGATCCGACCACGTACGCTGAGCAGCCCCCGCGTCATCGCATCCGCCAAGCGCTGCGCGTTCACCATCGGCGTGACGAAGCGCGCCGCGGCGAAATGTGGCGCCAGCCATTGCCCGAACCGTTTCTGGTCCGCGGGTCGCAGCAAATTCCATATCGCCGTGGAGTCATGGCGCGTGGCGGTGAGGATGCGTTGGAACGGTTCGTCTCCGGACTCCGCCGCGGCGATGTCGCGCAGCAAGGCGGCCTCGGCGTCCCCGTCGTAGCGATCCTCCGCCTGCCAATCGATCGCACGTCCCGCGGCAGTTTCGGCCTCCAGACGAAAGAGGCGGAACAGATCCACTACGGAGAACGCGCTGCCCCGCTCGCGAATGAGGCGATGGACGTTTTCCAGCGTGAGGTGCTGACGGTCATAGCCTGTCTCAGGCGCGGGGATTTCGACGCGTGGCAGCATCCCTTCCTTCGATACGAGGTGGATGTGGCCGCGGTGCCCATCGTCGAGCAGTGTCATGACCGCGTCGATGGCACTGAGGCCGCTGCCGAGGATGACGACCGACTGATCCCGGTCGATTTCCTCGGTCATGCGGTGGGCGGGGTAGGGGGAGTCGAAATAGCCGGGCGCACCGTTCAGATTGCCGAACCGATCCGGATCGGGCGTGCCGATCGTCAGCAGGACGACGTCGGTGGCGATCGTCGACCCGTTCGCGAACCGAACCGTCGCCGCAGCGTGATCGCCCTCGATGGCGATTGCTTCCTCGCGGTGGACCTGGACATCGATCCCGGCGGTGCGCGCCTGCTGGAGCGCATTGTCGAGAACCTCCCGCATGTAGACGCGGTATTCGCGGCGTTGCGGGTATTCGACGCCGTCGGAGTCGAGCGGCGTGCCCGAGGCCGCGCGCCGCGCCTCAAGCCAGGTTCTGAAATGATCGGGCTCGCGGTCGTAGAGCCCCATGAGACGGGATTCCGTGTTCAGAAGATGGCCGGGCTGCTCCGTGCCGAACGCCAGTCCGCGCGCAAGTTCATCGTCGCGCTCGACCAGATGGATTCTCCACCCGTCGCCTGGATCATAGCATAACCGGGTGACAGCTTCGGCGAATGCAGCGACGCCACAGGCGCCCATGCCGATAATAGTCAATGTTTTCGGCATGATATCCCGTTCGCTGAGGAACGGCGACAACGCGCGGACGCTGCTTCGTGCCACGGCAAACGTGAAAATTATGCCATTTTGATTCTTCGTCCAGTTCGACAGCTTTGGCAGGTTGCAGAGGCGCAATCGCTGAAAACCAGGAATACGTCGATCTCGAGCGGCTCGGTCGCCTGGGCAGGCCGGGGGGGCTTGCCGACGCCGTGCTCCAGATGGGCGCAGACCTCGGCGCACAGCCCCGCCATGCGGTAGCGTGGTGGTGATGGACGCGTACTTGGTCTTCGAGCTGGCTTCTATTAGGCCGAAGCGGATGAACCTCGGCACCCTCAGCATCAGGCTCCTCGCGGGCATTTTGATCGTCGTCACCGGCCTCAGCATCGTCGAGTCGAACGCGTGGTGGATCCGTATATGGGACTTTCCGCGGGCGCAGATCCTGGTGGCGCTTTTACTGGCTGGGGCCGTCGCTTTATGGCGTGACCGACAGGCCGGCCGGTGGATCGCGCTGGCATGCGCCATCGCCGCCGCCTGGCAGCTCTATCGGATTTTCCCGTACACGCCGTTCGCCGAGCAGGAGATCGCGTTCGCTGACAAAACCCGCGTATCGCAAGGCCGGTGCTTCAGCGTGCTGTCGTTGAATGTACTCGAATCCAACCGCGATTATGCGCGGACGGCGCGTCTGATCGATCGCGTCCGGCCCGATATATTGCTGCTCATGGAGACCGACCGACGATGGGCGCAAGCGCTGGCGAAGCAGCTTGCAAGCTATCCCCACAGGCTCGAGAGGCCGATCGGCAATACCTATGGCATTATCTTTGCCACCCGCCTGCCGATGCGCGACGGACGGATCGAGACGATCGCCGAGAAGGATACGCCCTCGGTCCATGCCGAACTGACCGCTCGGGATCCCTTTCGGGTGATTGCGCTTCACCCGAGGCCGCCTTTGCCGGGGCAGGACACCGAGGCGCGTGACGCCGAGATCGCGATCGCCGCACGGCGCGCCGCAGCCGCTAGGCAGCCGGTCCTGGCGATCGGCGACTTCAACGACGTGGCCTGGTCGCACACGTCGCAATTGTTCAAGCGCGTCGGCGGCTATCTCGACGCGCGGATCGGCCGCGGCACCTTTGCGACGTTTCCGGCCCAGATGCCGCTGCTGGGCTGGCCGCTCGATCACATGTTCGTCACGCCGCAGTTCGAAGTTCGCTCTCTCGAGGTGCTCGAGGATGTCGGCTCCGACCATCTTCCGGTTCGCTCCGAACTCTGCCTGGCAGGTGCCGCATCCATGAACACGCGGCCCGAGCCCGTCTCGCGCGAAGACCGGCGCGACGTGAAAGAGACGCTGCAGGAGTATCGCGAAGAACGAGGCAAACGCTAGCGCCGTCGCTAAGCTCCTCGGCACCGTCCCCCCGACCATCGGCCTGGCGATCACACCGCCTTGCACTTCGCCACGTCGAGCGGAATAGCGGTTCGGGCGCACCCAGCCGACCCGAGCGAACACTGCCGCGAACCTGGCTTGGGGGCGAGTGCCGACGCGCTGACCCCACGGCTCTTTGCAACGATCGCCTTGGCGCACCGCGCCCCAAAACCACGCTCGGCATCAATCTTGTCCGAGTATTGACATTCCCGCGAAAATTGATGACCGTCCAATGGTAACGTTACCGGTTTTAGAAAATCGGGACCAGGGAGAGGACGATGGATATGATTACGTCGAACATGCGCAGGATTGCAGGCTTCCGATCTGGGACAGCAAGCATGGCCATCATCGCGGCCTGTGCAGTGACATCGCCCGCCATCGCCCAAGTGGCACCCGCCCAAACTCAGACCCAGACTGAAACTGCGCCGGTCGCCCAGACCAGGCCCGCCGAGGCTATGCCTGCCGAGGCCATGGCCGCCCAGGCCACACCCGCGCAAACGGCACCGGCCGAAGCGCCCGTCGCCCAGCCCTCAACGGCGGATCAGACCACCGCCGCCCCGGCACCCGCACCCACCGCCAGCGAGCCCGAGGTCGCAACGGCGCAGGACATCGTCGTCACCGGGTCGCGCATCACGGCCAGCGGTTTCACCGCACCGACGCCGACCACCGTCATCGATGCAGGATCGATCGCCGCCAATGCGCAGCCGAACGTCTTCGCGACGATCGCGCAATTGCCGTCGCTGCAGGGCTCGACCGGAACCAGCACCGGCACGTTCAGCACCTCGAGCGGCCAGCAGGGGTTGAGCTCGTTCTCGTTGCGCGGCGTCGGCGCGATCCGCACGCTGACCCTGCTCGACGGCCAGCGCGTGGTAGGGGCCAACGTCACTGGGGTTCCCGACATCAGCCTATTCCCCCAATTGCTGATCAAGCGCGTCGACGTCGTCAACGGCGGTGCCTCCGCATCCTATGGCTCCGACGCGGTCGGCGGCGTCGTCAACTTCATCACCGATACGCGGTTCAAGGGCGTGAAGGGCAATATCCAGGGCGGCATCACCACCTACGGCGACAACGAGCAGGTGCTGCTCCAGCTGGCGGCCGGCACGAACTATCTCGAGGATCGCCTGCATATCGTCGCCAGCACGGAATATTCGCATGACGCCGGCATCGGCGGCGGCGATTTCGGCACCGAGTTGGCCAATGGTCGCGACTGGTTCCGGCAGTCGACCCTGATCAACCGCAACGTGCTGAACGACGGGTCGCCGCAATATCTGTTCCTGGATAACGCGCAGCCGTATAATTATACGAAGTACGGGCTGATCACTGCGGGGCCGCTGCAGGGCACCGCGTTCGACCAGTCCGGCCAGCCGTTTCAGTTCCAATATGGCTCGAACGGCACGCCGGCCCGCGACGCGGCCGGCAACGTCAACGGCTGTTACCCCGGCTTCTGCATCGGCGGCGATCTGTCCGGCAATGTCGATGCCGGGCGCTCGCTCCAGTCGCGGATCCAGCGCGTCAACAGCTATGGCCGGATTGGGTTCGACTGGGCGCCCGACAACGAGATCTACGTCAGCGCGAACATCGGCCAGGTGAAGACCAGCAACCAGCCGGTCGGCGGGCAGAATCGCCCGAACCTGACCATCCAGTGCGCCAACCCGTTCGTCCCCACCTTGGTCCAGGCCGCCTGCGCCACGGCGGGTATCACCAATTTCCAGTACGGCACCAGCAACGCGGCGCTCGGCAATACGCAGGTCTATACCGACCGGCGCCAGTATCGCTTCGTCGCTGGCGCGAAGGGGCGCCAGCTGGTCGCGGGGTCGAACTGGACCTACGACATGTATTACGAGCACGGGACGAACTATTCGAACATCGACGTCAACAACGTCCTGCTGTCCAACCGCTTCAACCAGGCGATCAACGCGACCACGCTGAACGGGGCGATCGTCTGCGCCGATCCGGTCGCGCGCGCCAATGGCTGCCAGCCACTCAACATCTTCGGCGGCAATCCGTCGCAGGGCGCGCTGAGCTACATCATGCCCGACAACGGTCCGCGCCAGCGGACGCGGCAGACGCAGGACGTCGTCAGCGTCAATTTCTCGGGCTCGCCATTCAGCCTGTGGGCCGGGCCGGTGTCGTTCGCCTTCGGTGGCGAGTTCCGTCACGAATTCTACGAAGTGACCGCCGACGCCTATGGTGCAGGCATCGACAATACGCCGAACAACGCGGCGTATCCGTTCGATCCGACGCTGCTGACCGGCGGCAACAACTGGTACGCCGGCAACTACAAGAACGGCCGCGGCGCCTACAGCGTCAAGGAAGCGTTCGTCGAGACCAACGTGCCCATCCTGGACTCCGACGGGCTGGGCCGCGCGAACGTCAACGGTGCGGTCCGCGTCACCGATTACAGCACCTCCGGCACCGTCTGGACCTGGAAGATCGGCGGCACCTGGGATTTGCCGATCGATGGTTTCCGCCTCCGCGGCGTAACGTCGCGCGACGTCCGCGCACCGAATTTGTCCGAGCTGTTCGCCGCGCCGGTCACGACGACGCTGCCGGGGTTCTTCGACCCGTTCCGCAACGTCAACGTGCTCGCCATCCAGAACACGATCGGGAACACCAGCCTGACGCCGGAAATCGCGCGTAACTCGACCGTCGGCATCGCGTTTTCCGGATCGTCGCTGGTTCCCGGCCTCAGCCTGTCGGTCGATTATTACCAACTCAAGATCAAGGACCTGGTCTCGAGCCTCGGCGCCGCCGATATCGTCAACCTGTGCTTCCAGAACATCCTTCCGGACAGCTGCGGCGCGTTCAACCTGAACAACACCAACGGGCCGAACTTCATCAATGTCCAGGCGTTCAACCTGGCGTCGATCGACACCAACGGCTTCGATTTCGAGGCGAGCTATCGCTGGCAGCGGCCGCTCGGCCTGCCGGGCAGCTTCACGCTTCGCGGGCTCGCCACCCACATCCGAAAGTTCGTCACCGACACCGGCCTGCCGGGAACGATCCCCAACGATACGGCGGGCGTCAACATCGGCAACACGCCCGACTGGAAATGGCTGGCGGTGCAGACCTATGCCAATGACGACTTCTCGCTGCTGCTCCAGGAACGCTGGTTCAGCGACGGCGTGCTCGGCCATCAATATGTCCAGTGCGCCCCCGGCAACTGCCCGGTATCGACCAACAATCGCCCGACTATCGACAAGAACTCCATTCCCGGCGCATTCTACATGGACGTCGGCGGTACGTATAATGTGACCGATCAGGTGACCGGCTATTTCAAGGTCGACAACCTGTTCGACCGCGATCCTTCGCGGTCGCCGTTCTTCGTCAACCCGGCGCTGTACGACGTCTATGGCCGGACCTACCGCGTCGGCGTCCGGTTCCAGTTCTGATGCGGCCAGCTCCGATGCACCGCTGGAGATACGATATGACCAACTTCCGAATGCCCGGTTTCCGAATGGCGATGGCCCTGCTGGTCGTCGGCGCTCCGGTCGTCGCGGCACCGGCTGAAAAGCCGGTGCCGCGGGCTGGCGCTAACCCGATCATCCGCGACAAATTCACCGCCGATCCGGCGCCGCTGGTCGTGGGCGATCGGTTGTACCTCTATGTCGGGCACGACGAGGCGCAGCGCGACGAGATGTTCAACATGCGTGAATGGCTGGTCTATTCGACCACCGACATGAAGACGTGGACCGATCACGGCCCGATCATGAAGTTCAGCGATTTCAAATGGGCCAAGAAGGATGCCTGGGCGTCGCAGGCGATCAGGAAGAACGGCAAATACTGGTTCTACGCCGCCGTCGAGCATGACGATACGCATCCCGGCAAGGCGATCGCGGTCGCCGTGTCGGATACGCCGACCGGCCCGTTCGTCGATGCGAAGGGATCGGCGCTGATCACCAACCAGATGACGCCGAAGGGAACGCACAGCTGGGAGGATATCGATCCCACCGTGCTGACCGACGACGACGGCACGACCTGGATCGCGTGGGGCAACCGGCAATGCTATATCGCCAAGCTGAAGCCCAACATGATCGAGATCGACGGGCCGATCCGCGAGATCACCCCGCCGCATTTCGAGGAAGGGCCGTGGCTGCACAAGCGGGGCAAGCTCTATTACCTGACCTATGCCTCGCTTGACCGGCGCACGCAGCGTGACGAGCATGTGTCCTATTCCACTGCGCCGTCGCTGGCCGGGCCGTGGACCTATCGCGGCGAACTGACGGGATCGGGGAAGTACAGCTTCACGATCCATCCGGGAATCGTCGAGTTCAAGAAGAACTGGTACCTGTTCCTGCACAACGCGACGCTGGCGATCGGCGACATGAACGGAGCGATCGGTCGTCGCGCGGTTACCGTCGAGCATCTGCGCTATAACGCCGATGGTACGATGGTGCCGGTGGCGCAGACCGACGCCGGCGTCTCCGTTCCTCTCCGCTGATGGCCCCTATGCTCGTGATCTACACGCCTGGGGCCGGTCGGCGCGGGCCTGCGGTCGACTCGCGTTCGATCAGCCGGTGATCGAGAATATGCGACTGCGGTGTCCGCACACCCGAGCGCATCGCCTGTATCAGCCGTTGCAGCGCCTCGGCGGCGAGCGCGCGGACCGGCTGGTGGATCGTCGTCAGCGGCGGCCAGAGCGTGACTGCAGCGGTGCTGTCGTCGAACCCGGTCACCGTCAGGTCGCCGGGTACGTCGAGATGCCGGCGATGTGCCACCGATACGACCGCAGCGGCCATGTCGTCGTTGCTGGCGAACACCGCGGTCGGGGGTGTCGGCTGGTCGAGCAGTTCCTCACCCGCGACCAAGCCGGAGGCGTAGCTGAAATCGCCGCGCACGACCTGCGTCTCCAGCGCGCCATCCTCCTCCACCGCCATCTCGAAGCCCGCGAGCCGCTCGCGGCTTGCCGACTGATCGGGGTTGCCGAGGATGAAGCCCAGCTTCCGGTGGCCCAAGCCGATCAGGTGACGGGTCATGTCATAGGCGGCGCGGCGATTGTCGATGCTGACGCAGATCGCATCCGGCGCGACCGCCCCGACGACCGCGATCGGCAGGTTGGCCGCTGCCAATATGGTGCGGACGACATCGGATTCGCCCAGCGGCGGCGCCAGGATGATCCCGCCGACGCCGGACGCGATCAGCCCTTCGATCGCCGCCTGCGTCGGTGGCTTTCCGTTATCGCCCTTGAGCAGGATCAGCTGCGCGGCGCGCGCCGACGCTTCCTCGAATACGCCCGCCAGCAGGTCGCTCATGAAGGCGGCGCTGGGGTTGGAATAGATCACGCCGATCCGGACCTCGCGCGAGGTGACCAGGCTGCGCGCGACGAGGTTCGGCGTGTAGTTCAGCGTACGGATCGCATCGGTGACCCGCACGCGGGTGCTGTCGCGGACGCCGGGGTCGGCATTGATGACGCGCGACACGGTCATCGGCGACACGCCGGCGTATTTCGCGACATCGATGACGGTCACGCCGCGGGGGCGCCGGGTATTGGGGCTCACGTGTCTCTCTACGTTCCCGCCGGCAAGCACCCCGCGGCCTTCACCGCCCGACGTGCCTCGGCATGCAGGGGATCGTCAATGGCGGATATCGGCGGTGCGGCCGTGGTCGGCGCGGGCATGACGTCCGGAGCGGACCGTTGACGGGCGGCGGATTGGCGAAGTTTATCGCCGCGGCGACTTGCCCGACCCTACGCGGTCCGCCTACGGACACCATGATAACGTTACCGGGGGAGGGGGCAGAATGAAGCGGTTTCCCTATATTCGCTGGACGATCATCGCCCTGTTCGTCGGCGCGATGGTCATCAACTATCTGACGCGAAGCATCCTGGGCGTGGCCGCACCGGCGATCATGGCCGAACAGCATATCTCGTCGGCGCAATATTCGTGGATCACCGGTGCGTTTCAGTTCGGCATCATGTTCCAGCCGGTCGCTGGGTATCTGCTCGACGTGATCGGCCTGAAGATCGGGTTCACGCTGTTCGTCGCGGTCTGGTCGGTCATCACGCTCGGTCATGGGCTGGCGAGCGGCTGGGTCGGCTTTGCCGGTTTGCGCGGCGCACTGGGGCTGGTCGAGGGATCGGCGCAGCCAGCAGGGATGAAGCTGGTCGCAGAGTGGTTCCCGGCGCGCGAGCGCGGGGTCGCGGGCGGCATCTATCAGATCGGGGCGTCGTTCGGCGCGGTCTTCGCGCCGCCGCTGGTCGCCTGGGCGGTGTTCAACCACAGCTGGCGGGCGGCGTTCTTCGTCGCGGGCGGGCTCGGGCTGGCATGGGTCGTCGCGTGGCTGCTCTGGTACGCACCGCCGTCGCGGCACCGTGCGCTGTCGGACGGCGAGCGCGCGCTGATCGTCGAGGGGCAGGAGGCGTCGCTGGTCAAGCAGCGTCGCCGGCCGCCGCTCGGCGAACTGTTGCGCCGACGCAATCTTTGGGCGATCGCCGCGGCGCGGTTTCTGGCGGACCCGGTGTGGGGTATGCTGTCGCTGTGGATGCCGCTGTACCTGGTGCAGGCGCGCCACTTCGATCTCGGCCAGATCGCGATGTTCGCGTGGCTGCCGTTTCTTGCGGCGGATCTCGGTTGTCTGTTCGGCCCGGCGGTGGTGGCGTTCCTCCAGCGCCGCGGGATCCATCTGATCGACGCGCGTCGTTGCGCCTTCACGCTGGGCGCGGTGCTGATGATGGGGATGATGTTCGTCGGCAGCGTCACCAGCCCGGTCGCGGCGATCGCGCTGTTGTGCCTGGGCGGTTTCGCGCACCAGACGCTGTCGGTCACCGTCATCACCCTGTGCTCCGATCTGTTCCCGCAGGATCAGGTCGCGACCGCTACCGGGATATCGGGCACCGCCGCCAATCTCGGCGTGCTGATCTTCACGCTGACGCTCGGCATGCTGGTCGATCAGGTCGGCTATCAGCCATTCTTCATCCTGCTCGGCCTGCTCGACCTCGTCGGAGCCGCGCTCCTCTGGACCCTGATACGAAAGCCGGCATGACCGTTTCCAATCCTATCCTGCGCGGCTTCCATCCCGATCCCTCGATCGTGCGGGTCGGCGAGGATTATTATATCGCCACGTCGACCTTCGAATGGTTTCCCGGCGTGCGGATCCATCACAGCCGCGATCTGGTGAACTGGACGCTGGTCGCGTGCCCGCTACGCCGGCCGAGCCAGCTCGACATGCGCGGCAACCCCGATTCCTGCGGCGTATGGGCACCGGATCTCAGCTATCGCGACGGCCGGTTCCACCTGATCTTCACCGACGTGAAGCGCTATGGCCGGACGACCGTCGACGGTGCGCGGGGCGCGTCGCTGCGTGATTTCCACAATTACATCGTGTCCTGCGACAGGATCGACGGCGACTGGACCGATCCGATCCACCTGAACAGCAGCGGGTTCGATCCGGCGCTGTTCCATGACGATGACGGCCGCAGCTGGCTGCTCAACATGCTGTGGGATCACCGGCCAGACCGCCGTCGCTTCGCCGGGATCGTCGTGCAGGAGATCGACCTGGACCCCGGTCGCTCGAGCGGTGCTCGCCTGATCGGCGAGCGTCACAGGATATTCGAAGGTACCTCGCTCGGCTTTACCGAGGGGCCGCACCTCTACAAGCGCGACGGATGGTATCACCTGCTGGTCGCCGAGGGCGGCACCGGGCGCGAGCATGCGGTGGTGATGGCGCGCTCGCGGTCGCTGTTCGGCCCGTACGAGCCATCGCCGCATGGCCCGGTGCTGACGGCGCGGCATACACCGTCGGCGCCGCTGCAACGGACCGGTCACGGCGACCTTGTCGATACGCCGGACGGCAAGACGTGGATGGCGTTTCTTTGCGGCCGGCCACTACCCGGCAGCGACCGCTGCGTGCTGGGACGCGAAACCGCGCTGCGGCCGATGCAGTGGGGCGAAGACAATTGGCTCCATACGCTCGACGACGACGCGGCGTTTGCGGACGATGCACCCGAGGCGCCGATGGACGTGCGCGACACGTTCGACGGCGCCGTGCTGCCGGCGGCGTTCCAGTGGTTGCGGACGCCGTATCCCAAGCGGTTGTTCAGCCTGACCGACCGCGCCGGCTATCTTCGCCTGTTCGGGCGGGAAACGATCGGCAGTCTGTTCGAACAGGCCCTGGTCGCGCGTCGCCAGCAGGCGTTTCGATACCGCGCCGAGACGTCGCTCGATTTCGAACCCCGCCATTTCCAGCAGGCGGCCGGCCTCGTCTGCTATTACAACAGTACCAAGTTCCATTATTTCCATCTTACCGCGGGCGATCAGGGCGAGCGCCAGATCCAGGTCTTGTCGATGCTGCCCGAAGGGGAAGGGCGCAGCATCGTGACGCGCCCCATCGATATCGCGCCTGGGCCGATCGAGCTGTGCGCCGATGTCGATCACGAGCGCCTGCGCTTCGGGTATCGATCGGTCGGTTCGGCCGACTGGTGCTGGCTGGAGGACATTTTCGATGCCAGCGTCCTCTCGGACGAAGCGACGCTGTCCGGATTGCCGAATTTCACCGGCGGGTTCGTCGGAATGGCGTGCCAGGACATGGCCGGATCCGGTCATCCCGCCGATTTCGGGTATTTCCGCTATACCGAGCACGCCGACTGACGCTCTTGCCTGGACAAGCGACGGGACGCGATCCGTCAGCGCGTGATGACGTCATATCGAGGCGTTCGTCGAACCGTCCTGCCTTGTCCCACGCAATGTCGAAGCTTGCGGTAGAGGTGCCTCTGGTCAGCGCCGCCAGTATCGGACGTAATCGACGGCCATGCGCTGGGGGAAGGCGGCATCGTCGATCCCCTTCTGCCCACCCCAGTCGCCGCCCACCGCGAGGTTGAGGATCAGGTCGTAGGGGCGCGTGAAGGGCCACGCCGCCTTGCCACCGGGCTGGTCGTTGGCGACGCGCATAATCGCGCGGCCATCGACACCGATCGTGATCGCATCGGCGCGCCAGTCGAGCTGATAGCGGTGATATGCCGTGCAGGCGGTCGCGAGTCCGATCTGCGCGCCGCGTTGCGTGCCCTTGGCATGATTGAATGCCGCGGTGTGAAGCGTGGCATGGACGATATTGGCATCCCAGCCGACCATTTCCATGATGTCGATCTCGCCTTCGTCGGGCCATTTTCCGCCCGACGGCAGCAGCCAGATCGCCGGCCAGCTTCCACGCCCGCACGGCAGTTTGGCGCGGACCTCGTAAAAGCCATACCCGCGCGGGGTGCGCGAGACGAGCTTGGCCGAGGTATATGCCTGACCGCCCCAATCGGAGAAGCGCGCCTTCGACAGCGTCTCGCGCCGCGCCTCGATCACCAGAGCGCCGTTTTCGATCCGCGCATTCTCGGCACGGTCCTTGGCGTAATATTGGCGTTCGTTATTGTACCAGCCCTCAGCATTGCGCGACACGTCGAAGCGCCATTTCGTCTGGTCGATCGCCTTGCCGTCGAACTCGTCGGCAAAGCTCGGGCGGCCTTTGGGCACGGGCATCGGTGCACTGACGCTGTAATTGGTCGCGCCCAGCGTGGCGGCTTGCGCGGCAAGTATCAGCAGGATCATCGGATCGCCCTCGCCATCATGATGCGCCCGATCGACCCGTCCGGCACAAACCGGTGCGTTGGTTGCTGGTCCATGCGGCACCTCTCCCAATTCGCCCCGGAGCCGTCACCGCGTGATGCGGATGCGTTCGGGTAGCGCGACAGACCTAGGTCAATCGGCACGCGAGCTCAACTCCGGCCCTCCCAAGGCGTGGTGTACCTGGGCGAGCGTCGGTGGTATCGGCGGCGGTCGGCTGGCGTGATCACCGTGGCCGGCCGGGAAACGTCGGCAGGCCTTCGTCGCGTGCGAGAGAATGCGAGAAGCGTGTGGCGGACAAGATCGTAAAGACCTGGGACGGGGCGGTGGCCCGCAAATGGCTCGAAAGTCGGGTCGTCGCTGCGCGCGCGGATCAGGTCGTCGCGGAGCGCGGCGGGCGGGAGCTTCAGGACGATTGCGACAAGGCAAGCGCCGAGGAGATGGTCTGCTCGCTGATACTGAAGGCCAAAGGCTCGCTGGATACGCAGGAGGCGGTATCGAACCTCCTCCGCGCGCTGCTGGAGCGGGACGACTATATCTGGCGCGGCGTCTACGACGACACGCGTTTCGACCGGCACGTCCGCAGCTATACGAATAAGGTGATCCGGATGGTGAAGCTCAACGACGGCTTCGAGAAGGTCACGCATTACCAATAAACCGGGACCAATAAACCGGGACCAGTAAACCGGACGTTGCCCGTTTGCCGTTCCGCCGGATGCCCTGCATGGTCGCTTCCTCGACGCGAGCGTGCCATACCGGGCAGGGATCACCATATCGGTGAGCCCGACCTTCGATGATCGCGAACCGTCGTGAAGAAAGATGCCGCTGCGCCCTATGATGCCGACCGACGAGACATTGGAAGATCTTGGCTGGGATGACCATTTCAGCGCCCAGCTGTCGGACGAGGACCTGCGCGACCGTCATCCCGTCCGGGTGACGTCGGTCCATCGTGGCCAGATCGCCGTTGCGGGAGCCGGCGGCCGGCAGCTCGTGACGCCCTATATCGCGGGGGCGCAACCGACCGACGATCATCCGACAGTCGGCGACTGGGTGCTGATCGAGACGTCGACCGGGTTGCCGATCCGCGTGCTTCACCGCAAGAACCTGTTCAAGCGTCGCGCGCCGGGCGATCCGCGTCGCGAGCAGATGATTGCCGCGAACGTCGATACGGTATTCCTCGTCGCCTCGTGCAACGAAGATTTCAGCGTCGCGCGGCTCGAGCGCTATCTGGTGCTGGCGCACGATGTGGGGGTTACCCCGGTGGTCGTGCTGACCAAGGCGGACCTGACCGACACACCGGACGTTTACGTCGCGGCGGCGCGAGCGATCGAGCCCGGCCTGCGGGTCGAGATCGTCAATGGGCGTGATCCACACGCCGTCACCGGCCTCGCGGACTGGTGCGGCCCCGGCCAGACCGTCGCGTTCCTCGGCTCGTCCGGGGTCGGCAAGTCGACGCTGGTCAACTCGCTACGCGGCTCGGACAGCATCGCGACCCAGGCCATTCGTGCGAACGACTCCACCGGCCGCCACACCACGACGGTGCGCGAGATGCACCGGCTGGCGCAGGGAGGGTGGCTGCTCGATACGCCGGGCATGCGCGAATTGCAGTTGGCCGACGCGGCCACCGGGATCGCGGAGATCTTCGACGATTTCGTCGCGGCTGCGGAGGAGTGTCGTTTTTCCAACTGTTCGCATAGCGTCGAACCCGGGTGCGCGGTTCAGGCCGGGATCGCAGCGGGACATCTCACGCGTGCCCGATTCGATCGTTGGCAGCGGCTGGGAGCCGAAGAGCGCGCGAACACCGCCAAACAGACCAAGCGAAGGTCTCCTAAAGGGGTGTAACAGCCACCGGGGGGGGCGCCCAAGGCGTCCCCCCCAAAGCTGGTTGTATCCGCGTCTGTCGTTCCATCCCCTCCTTCTATCGGCCTGACAATGTTGAAATCCCGTATCAAGCGACGCATGATCGAGCGTGACCGGGCGGTCCTGTGCCTGGCGGAAATCAAGGCATCGATCACCGCCCTGAACGACGAGGACCTGCTCGATCTGGCGGATATCTTCGCTCGAGCAACGCGCGCGCCGCTGACCGCGATGGCGGCAGCCGAAATGACGAAACGGAATTTGAGCCTGTGATGACGACGACACGGTGCCTGGGGGCATGAAGCCGCGCCCGTCCCGACTCCGTCGTCTCGACGATGCGCTGGCTGACCTGCCGCTCGAAGAGCCGATGCTGCTGACCGAGCTCGACGGGTTTCTCACCGGGCTGCTGGTCGGACCCGAGCGTATCGAGCAAGGCGAATGGCTGCAGAGCATTTGGGGGCTCGATGAGGACGGCATCGCGCCGTTCGAGGATCCGCTCGACGTGCAATGGTTCGTCGATGCCGTCATGGCACGATACACCGAGATCGCCCGCGACCTGGAGCGGGGAAAGCTGCGTCCGATCTTCGACGTGGACGAGCGGACCGGCGACGTCCTTTGGGAATTGTGGATCGACGGGTTCGCCGAGGCGATGGCGTTGCGGCCCGAAGCCTGGAATGCGGTGGCGGCTGGCGACGACGCCGAGGCGGTCGATGGTCTCGCGCGTCTGTCGGTGCTGATCGCGATCGCGCGCAACGAAAGCGCGCTGGACAGCGTGGAGATCAACGAACGCGAGGACCAGGCACCGGCCGATCTCGCGACGAGTGTCCTCCAGCTCCATGCGTCCCGATTGCGGGCAGCTGCCGCCGCTCCGTTGCCAACGGCCGGCGCAGCGCCGGTCAAGGCAGGACGGAACGATCCCTGTCCATGCGGATCGGGGAAGAAGTCCAAACGCTGCTGCGGGTGACGGGCGTCATTTGCGTGCCGCGCGGACCCTTCGCCACGCCAGCGATTGCCGATTGAGTACGGCCAGATCCAGTTCGCCCGCCAAGCTCGCTTCGGCGAGCGCGATAGCGCGATCGAGCACCACGCGGTCGGCGCGCGCATAGGCGGGGCGATCGGGTATGAAGTCGTACCAGACGCCGCCGCAGGCGTTGTCGAGGAAGATACGCTGGAAGCAATGATCGGCGCGGACCGGCCAGCCACGCGTCGGCGCCGCTGTCGGCAGGATGTCGCGGGTCAGCGTCAGCCAGCGAGCCTCGGCTGAAGACCGGTCATTCGGGGCCATCGGATCGCACCGGTACCGCGCCGTCGGCCTCAATTGCCGGCGCGGCGGCAATCAGGGTCGGCGCGTCGCTGACGAAGGCGTCGAGCACGCCGTCCGCGATTTTGATCGGGCCATCGAACCGGGTCGCGCCGGGGATCGTCGTGATCGCAGCCGCCTCGCGCGCCAGTGTTCGCGCCTCGGCGAAATAGCGTGCGGCGGCAGTGCTGCCGCTATCGGCGGCGCCGAGCCCGGCGGCCGTCAATTGGAGCGCGCGGCCCCAGCGCTGCATCGCGTCGAGCCAAGGCCGCGCCTGCGCCGCGAAGCCGGGGTCGATCGTCCCGGAGCGGATGATGTCGGGCGCGTTGGCGATTGCGTCGGCACGCGCGGTCAGGTCCGCGATCGCCCGCTGCCGCGCTGCCGCATCGCCATCCGCTAGTGCTTCCCGCACCGCATCGAGCGTCGCCTTGAGCCGCGGTGCCTGCTCCTGCCAGGGCTGGCTGCCAAAGGTCGGCGCCATGTGTTGCGTATCGAAGAAGGTCAGCAGAGCCGCGGTCGCACGTTCGTCGCCGCCCGCCAGTTCCCGCGCGGAAAAATGCCAGGTCCGCTCGGCATCGTACGCGGTGTCGTTCCAGCCGAACGCGGCCACGCCGGTGACCGCCGGGCGGCTCGGGGCCTCCTGGTTCATCGGGTTCGACAGGATGCCGGTCAGCTCGCCCGACAGCCCGGCCTCGCGCCGCGCATAGGGCGCCATCAGCAGCCGGCCGGTGGTCTGCGCATAGTCGTTGACCGGATAATTGTCCCACAACAGCGTCTTGCGGCCGAACGCCTTGGTCGCCGCCTTGGCGTCGGGGATCGAGATGGCGGGGGGGACGACGTCGGTGCCGGTCCACTGGACGACGATCCGTGGGTCCAGATGCTTGCGCAACGCCGCCTTGTACGGGGTTTCCTTCGCATCGTAATATTCGGTCGGCACCATGATGAGCGCGCGTGCGGCGGGGTCCTTGGTGCTCAGGTCGGCCTGCACCGCGTTCAGCAATTGCGCCTGTGCGACGCCGGCCGCTTCCGCGCCCGAGGGGCCGAACGCGGTCTTGTCGCGCTCGCAATTCCATTTGGTGTATTCGATATCGTCGAGCGCGACGTAGAAGCTGCCGACGCCGATCGCCCGCAGCGCGTCGAACTTGCGTTCCAGCGCCTGCACGTCGGCGGGGTCGGAGAAGCAGACCGACGGCCCGGGCGAGACCGCGTAGACGAAGTCGACATGGTTGCGCCGCGCGGTCTTGGCCAGCGTGCCGAGCGCCGACAGCGTCGCGGCGGGATAGGCCTCGCGCCACCGATCGCGCGCGTACGGATCGTCCTTCGGGCTGTAGACATACGTGTTCGCCTTCACCGTGGCGAGGAAGTCGAGATGCTTGGTGCGATCCGCCATCGACCAGGGCGCGCCGTAAAAGCCCTCGATCGTGCCGCGGATCGGCATTGCTGGGTGATCCTGGATCACCAGCGCGGGCAGGCTGGCGCTCCGGGCGAGCTGGCGGAAGGTCTGGACCGCGTGGAACAGGCCGTCGGCGTCGTGCCCCGAGAGCGTGACGATACCCGCGCCGGTCGCGCCGGCTGCTACCGTGGCGATGGTGTAGCCCTCGGCATGTGTGTCGAGCGTGGTTTTGCTGCGGTCGAGCGCGTGGCGGACGATGTCGTCGCTACCAAGGCCCAGAACGATGTGAACGCGGTCGGGGACAGCGGGCAGGCGCCGTGCGGATGCGATCGTCTCCACCCCCGCCGATTTCAGGATGGTGCGAACGAGCGCAACGGTATCGGGGTCGGCGCCCGGTGCAGTGACGAGTACGACCGACGTGCCCAAGGCTATCGTGCCCGTCGTCAGCGTCATCGTGGCGGGCGTCGGGAAGATCGCAGGGCGTATCGCAGGATAGCTGGCGGCTTGGCTCGGTTGCGCCGTCGCCAGCGCTGCGAGTAGTGCCACCAGCGACACGGCGGCGCCGATTTCTCCGGTACGTCGCGCCATCTCTTGCTCCCGGTATCAGATTGGTCTTGTCATCGGGTCGTAGGACGATCGGACGGTCCCGGCAAGCGAGCAGGCGTGTGCCGATAGGATTTTGTAACTCGGGGCATAAGCTGTGAACTATATTGAGCGTCGCCCTCTTACCAAACTGCCTACGCACACATCGACCTGTCAACCGCATCCGGCATAAGCTGTGATTACATAGAAAAATCGGGCCAAAAGCTGTCATTTTGGTTGGGGGTGGTGGGCGTCGCGAGGGCGTTGCGCCATCCAGCTTCCTTGATCGTCACTTCAGGCGAGATACGGAAAATTTGATCGCTTTCCTGTTGTTGCACCCATTCAATGACGTCGCGCACTCGGTAATGCTTCTGGGGCATATCGTATTTCGGGCCGGTCCACATGACGATTCTTCTGTGCCATAGAGCCTTGTCGACCATCGCGTCGGCCTGCGCGACGCCGAGCCGAAGATACTTGCCCCAAATAGCCTCGATCTCGTCCGAAAGCCTTTTTATGGGTTGGTATTCGTCTCCCATCAGCCACCCAGCGACGATCGCCACGCGCCGTCGTCGCTGCAGGCTGGAGCGTGATACCCCGAGCGAGGCCAGACCTGAACGGGTGGGGTGCATCCTAGTCGCGGTCACGTCGCCACACAAAAGATCGAGCACTAGGTCTTCGGGTCTATACGGCGGACGGACGAGACGTAACGTTTCCGCGATCTCCAACCAGTCGTCGTGATCGTTTTCAGCCCTTAGCGCCTCGATCCTGCGGACAACGTCAGCAACGTCCGCGCGTCGCACCACCAGGATATCATCTGCCAGCTTATGGACAGGCAGGAGGCCCGTTTTCACCCAAGGTCGGATCCGTTGCGAGTTTACCTTGGCGGCGGTGCCTTGAAGCAGCGCCACGGCCTGCCCGGTGGAAATGGCCTCGTCTGCGGCAATGCTGCTCATCCCACTCGCCTTGGGAGCATGTCTAGCCAGTGTGGCCTGCGCTCCGAGCGTGCGGTTTCGCCGCGTCGTTGATCCCCCTATCTGAACCATGAAGTTTGAAGTGGGCTGGTCGACGAATCCTATGGGCGTTCCGTCGAGACCCAGCAGCTTCGACATCGCGAGGACGCCAGCGGGCGTTCCGAATCGGCTGATCAACCGGTCGCCGGGCATGGGCGGACCGTGCCTGTCTGAAATCAGAAACAGCAGCTCGATATACGCTTCCGGCCACCGCTTCAGCAGTCGATGCGCCCCGATCGTGATGGGCCTCGCGTCGTCAAGTCGGCGGCGCTTCGATATCTGATCGACTTTAGCGATCCTGTCGGGCCTGATCGGAGGCGCTGCTTCTGAAACGAGGGCTAGGCGGTGTATATTGCCCAGGCGCTCCACGACTGAGATCCTGTCGCTCAGGTCCAGCGACATGAAAGCCTGGGGAAAGGGCGAAAAGCCATATGCGGCTTGGGCGGGGGTAGGGGCAAACGCCGCCGCCATGTTCGTTTCCTCGATGCTGGCGGGAGTGCGAGGCGCGTCCGCGAGATGCGTGCCGCATTTCGGGCAGTTCCACACGAAGTTGGTGGCGCCCGTCGAGATCGGGTTCCCGCACGGGCAGCAATCGCTCAGCCGCACGCCGTGCTCGGCGCAAGCCGTCACGGGTTGCAAGGACCAGCTCTGACGCGAGTAGCCATGTTCCGCCAGGCAGGCCGGACAGATCCTCAGGAACGACCAGTTCAGGTAGGTGGCGCGAACTCGAGCGCCCGACATGACGACCCACCGGTCGTCGCCTTCGCCGTGCAGGTCCCACCTCATCGGCGCCAGCACCGTGTCCGGCAGGCCAGTGACCTCGGCGAATCTATTCCAAACCCCGTTGTCGCTGCGCGGGGTGAAGACCTTGCCGGTTCCCATCAAGGTCTGGAGCTGACCGATCGTGATCAACCCGTTTAGGGTGACGAGCCGCCGGAGATAGCTTCCCAGATGTTCGTCCGGGTATGGATGTGGAGCTTTGCCGAGCATATCGGCAATTTCATTGCAGGGCGCATGCTAAGGTCGCGTTAGCGAATGTCTTTATCTGTTCGTAGGCTTGAGAACGCGGCGGCGCGCTCGCGTCAGCGCGTGACCCGATACCCATCGTCCGGGACCTGTTTGCGATGTCCCCAGTCAAGAAAGCGTATGTCTCCTCGGTCTTTCAATTCGGCCGCGATGCGCCCGAGCCGCGTCTTTCGGACGCCATACTGGGCTAGAATCGGTGGCCATAGAGCACCGTAGGCGATCGACTGCGGACCTATCGGCACCCTGTTCAACAGAGCCTCTCGTGCCAAAGCTTCCTGTTCCGCCATCCATCGCCCAGCGAACTCGTTTCCAGTCATGGGGCTGCCGAACATGTCGGCGGTGCCGAACAGGTCGTCTCGCTTGGCCGTCTGCAGATCGGCACGCACCTGATCCTGCGCCTTCAGAGTGGCGTGCTGGCAGTCTCGGAACACTTCGATGCCCTTGGTGCTGCGCGTCGCGTAGATCAGCGAATAGAAGGTTCGGTCCTTGGTCGGGAAGAGGACCGGGGTCTCCATCACGAAGGGGTATCCGCCTAGGCGTTCGACGACGGAACTGATCGCCGACACGAGCACCCGCTTGCGGGCTTCTGCGACTGTCTCGCCGGCCACGACCTCAAGGTCGTCGAGTTTCGCCTTCCAAGCGGTCGCTGGCATTAAGGCCTCAAGGCCGGCTTGGATGGCGGCGTTCGGCATTGAGGCCGACCAGTTGATCATCGTGAACATGAAGTTGAATACGACTTCGCAGTTCGATCGACTAAGCAGCGGCGCAACCGCGTGCATGTCGATCTTCCACCCTTTGGGATCCATTAGAACGAAGGAGAACGCGTCGTCGGGTATCGCCGCGAGCAGATCCGGCACGACCTTCACGAAGTCATCGTTGAAGGTTGTGATCGTAATGTCTGGGTATCGAGGGATGATCTCCTGGAGGCGTTCGTAGGCTTGCGGGTCTTTCTCGACCAGTAGGGCGGTCATCTTCCGGTCGCCACGACCGAGCCGGGCCCAGGCCTGCTTCGCACGACGAAGAGCTTCGAGAGCGATGCCGAACGAGGTGTCCTCGAAATTCTCGCCCTGATCCTTCCAGGGCCCTGAGAACCCGTCGACGTAGACTACGTCGCGATGGCTCGCGACCTTGAACACGAGCTTCTCAACGTAGTCCGCGAGGAAGTGGTGCTTGACGTAGGCCTGCTCGCGGCCGCCGTAGTTCGCGATGTCCGGTCGCATCAGGCTGCTCGGGACGCCACCGGAACGGGCAACTCGTTCCATTCTCGCCCGTCCAGGTCCCGCCCGCCCGTCTTTGGCCTGATGCCACCCCATTGCTTGAAGAAGAACGCCACGCCTTGCTGCGCGCACTGGTCGCGGATCTCGCGAGCCCATTCGATCGCCATGGGTCTGGCACCGGGCCCGCTCTCGCCACCAGCGATCACCCAGTGGATGCCCGACAGGTCGATCTCGCCGACGGCACCGATGAGCGGTTCCACTGAAAGGAAGCGGACGGCGGCGGGTGCCTGACGGAGGTGCGTTACGCGTGCGCTGGAACGGCTGTCTTCAACGGAGACGCCGAACCACATGTGGTCCGGCGGCGTCGCATTGCGGTAACGACGCTTGAGGTAGTCCCGCATTAGCGAGCTCCGCTTCGTGAGCACCTGGAACACGTGCCAGTCGGCCTTCTCCATGGTGTCGAACACGCGATCGATGAACTCCCGAGGGACATCCTTGTGGAACAGGTCGCTCATCGAGTTGACGAAGATCATCCTCGACCGCTTCCACGCGAGCGGTTGCTCGATGCGCTCAGGCCGCAACGTCAGATCGAAGCCGTTCTCGAAAGGATGTCCGGGTATGCCGCGCCAGCGCTCCGAGAAGCGAGCCGCATAGCAATTGTCGCAGCCAGCCGTGATCTTCGTGCAGCCCGTCACCGGGTTCCACGTTGCGTCGGTCCATTCGATTGCACTGCCGTCGGCCATAGTCACGCATCTCCGGAACGAACCGTGAATCTGCCATATCGCGACTCAAGGCGCAACGACAATGCGCTTCGATCGTGGCGAAAGCGAGAAGCGTGAAGGGCCGGGGGCTGGACAGAAGTCGAACAAAGCACCCATAAGCTTGGTTCGCGACGACTGGACGTCGGAGAGGTGAATCTCGATGGCGGCAAGTCTGGGATATGATTGGATCGTAGGTGGCGCTCTCCCTGAGCTGGGGCGACATAGCGTTGCCAAGCACGAGATCTTTGACCGATATGTCGGCGCCTACATTCAAACGTTGACGAAGAGCCACCGCGTCCGGGAACTCAATCTGACGATCGTTGACGGCTTCTGCGGCGGCGGTCGGTATCTGCTAGATGGATCGGAAGTGGATGGATCTCCTTTGCGGATGCTTGCATCCGTCGAGCGGGCGCAGCTCGAGGTCGCGGCGGCACGGGCGAGGGGCGTCGAGATCAAGGCCGACTTCGTATTCGTAGACGCCAATAGCAACCACGTCGACTTCCTGAGGGATTTGCTGGAGCGGGAAGGGCATGGCGCGCGTATCGGGCGCGACATCCACATCGTGCCGTCAAAGTTCGAGGATGTCGCCGGCGAAGTGATCGAACGCATCCGGAAGAAGGGAACCGCACACCGGTCGCTGTTCTTCCTAGATCAATACGGTTGGAGCGCGGTCACGTTCGCGACGATCCGCCGCATCATGGGCGCGCTTCTGAACCCGGAAGTCGTCCTGACCTTCATGGTCGACAATCTCGTGAACCTGCTCAACGACCGGATGATAGGCACTGCCGGGCTCGCCGCCATCGATTTGGACCGCGATGACGTCCGAGACATGCTTCAGATGAAGGAGATGCGTGGTTGGAAGAGGCTCATCCAAAACACGCTTTACGAGCACATCCAACGCAATACCGGCGCGGACTACTACACGCCCTTCTTCATCCATCCGGACGGCGGATCGAACCGGGACTACTGGCTGCTGCATCTGTCGAAGCATCACCAGGCACGCGAGGAGATGGGCAAGATCCACTGGTCGATGGAGAACACGTTCGAGCATTTCGGGCGAGCCGGGTTCAATTCGCTAGGGTTCCAACCTGACCAGGACGTCCGCGAGGACATGCTGGATTTCGGATTTAACGACAATGCTCGGACCAGATCCGAGGTGGCGGTGGTCGATCAGCTCGCCAGGATGCTTCATGCTCGCGCGCTTGCCGGCGCAGGGCCGTTGACCAAGAAGGCGCTCTTCGCGTCGCACTGCAACGAGGCGCCTGTGATAGCCAGCATCGTCGACGCGGCATTGGTGCAGCTCCGCGAGGCGAAGGACGTCATGATAGCCGCACCGACCGGCGCTCTGCGTCGGTCGGTCAGGAAGTTCGATTGGAACGACGAGATCAGCCTGTCTAGGCAGCCTGGACTGTTCTCGGTCTTCGATCGACAGGCCGCGTAGCCCGGGACTATCCGGTGGCTTCTCGTCATTGAGCGCAGCTTCGAAAGCCGTGGCTATCTGGGTGTAGAAGCTTGGATGCGTGAAGCGAAGCGCCATCGCCACGACAGGTCCGAAGGCGACCAAGAACTGGTAGCGGATCTCACCGTGCGACTTCATCGACGTTTTCGACGATCTCGACCCGTGACGGTCTTCGCGACGTCTGCCGGCCCTGCCTCGCGCTACTCTGAGCGGGCCCCGATCAATGCAGATAGTTTAGGTGTGTAGTAGCAGCGATTCGTCGTTAAAGTCCTTGTGGGCGCGACGGAACAGAGCGGAATCGCGCCGTGGATCACCGCGCGCTACGTTTCTTGAGGGGATTGATTGAAACTTTCTACGGCATCTGCGTTCGCGGGTGTTTCGAGATCAGGCGACGTGACATCCGGATCGATAGGTATGACCTCGACTGCCTCGGCTGGTTTCGCCGCCGGGAGTCTGGCCTGCATCGCCGCGATGCGTTCGTCTGCTTCCGCCGCCGATGCGCCCGCTCCAGTGACGGCACCCAGATACCTGGCGGCTGCGACTTCGCTCTGGAAGTAGGCGATCTCTCGGCTCATCGCGGTGATGTCGTCCTCCGGCACGGATGCGATCGCCTTGAGGTAAGCAGCCCCACAGACGTCGAGGCGTCGCCAGCTGAAAGCTCGCGACAGCGCGTCGTAGCAGTTCTGGCTGTAGATCATCGCTCCCGACAGGCCTTCGGCAGAGACGGCCTTGCGCATGTTTGCAAAACCGATCGACGCGCCCGCAGCGTTCAGGGCCTCTATGGGGGGCGGGGTCTGAGCGGCAACAGCTGAATTGAGCGTCTTTATCGGCGAATCGCTGATGGCCACGTCGGCAGCGCTGGCCGTCGAAGTCCTCGACGAGCACTTCGATATGTTTCCGATCAGGAAGAGTCCGCCGACGATCGCAATCAGCCAGCCTACGCCTGTTTTCGACGTCTTGGACGACGCAGGCGTTGTTCTCCCCGGCATGGCAGTTCCCCTTTTCCGGTGTCGAACATAGCGGTCCTGCAGAAGTGCTCAACCGGCTTGTTCGCCTCGAAATCGATGTATCGGCGCTTGTGTCGCTGTTGTGTCACGCGTAGCCTTCAGCACTTGCACTCTGGGGGAGGGTGCATTGCTTGGGGACTGATCACATCGAAGAGCTGCGGATAGGCGCCGCCGGTCCGTTCGAGGCGGCATTATATTGGTTGATCGCGTTTTATCCTTCGATTTCGGCGGATGGTGCCGAAGACGGCGTCATGGTGCTGCGATCTTCGCTGCTCAGCCGAAGTCAGATGGAGGACGCGTGGGCCTGCGCGCTCGCGAACGAGCGGCTTCTGGCAGAAAACGCCGAAGGCCGTGAAGCCGTGCTTTCGAGCTTGATCGCGTGACGTTTCTCCCCGTCAAGGCGCGCCCCATATCGCCCGGTCGGATGCTGCTGGTCGGCGATTCCGGCGCCTTCGCGGTGGGCCCACGGTCGATCGTAGAGCGGCTCGGCACCGACGCGCTGACGCGTGAAGACCGGAAGTCGCTTGCCCGAGAAGGCCTGCTCGTGGCCGAAGGCGACGCTCTCGGACAGGTGGCGCACGGCCACGCAATTGCGCGCCGGGTCGGCGGTGCGGGGGCTCTCGACTATCTGATCCTCGTTCCCACGCTCCGATGCAATCTGAGCTGCAGTTATTGCCAGGTCTCTCGCGTGGCGGAGCGCAGCACGGGCTTCGACTGGAGCGACCGCACGCTGACGGCGGTCCTTGAGGTGATCGACGCGTTGGAGGTCGACCAGGTCAAGATAGAGTTCCAGGGCGGCGAGCCAACCCTGCGACCGGATCTGATCCGCGCGGTGATCGAGCGATGCGAACGCTTCGCCAGGCGCCAGTTCGTGATCTGCACCAATTTGCAGCGCCTCGGCGACGAGGTGATCACGCTGTTCGACCGGCCGGACGTGTTCATCAGCACGTCGCTCGATGGCGACGTGTCGACGCACGCGCGGCAGCGCACGGGCGACGCCGCCACGACGGACACGTTCCTCGAGAACCTGCGGTTCGTCGTTGATCGATACGGGGCCACCAAGGTGTCCGCGCTGCCGACGGTCGATCCCGCCTGTCTGCCGGACATGGACGCGTTGATCGACAGCTACGTGGCGCACGGCATCGACAGCGTCTTCCTCAGGCCGATCAACTATCAGGGCTTCGCCCGCAAGCGACATGCCGAGGTCCGCGAGCTGGATGCGGCATGGCGAGACTATCACGCCGCGTTCGTCCGGCGGCTGATCGAGCGGAACTGGACGGATCGGAGTCGGGTGCTTGAGGAGACCTACTTCAGCATCTGCCTCCGCCGCGTCTTCCAGCCCGGGGCGGATCGCCACGTCGACCTTCGGGATCCCAACCCGGTCGGCGTCGACTACGTGGTCGTGGACTATGACGGTCATGTCTATCCGACCGACGAGGCACGCATGTTGACCCGGTCAGGTGTCATCGATCTCGCGATGGGCGACGTGTTCCAGGGTTGGCAGGGCGATATGCGGGACCAGCTGAACGCTCTTGCGACCAACCGTTTCGATCCGACATGTCAGCGGTGTGCGTATCAGCCTTTCTGCGGAAGGGATCTGATCGACGACCTGTCGCGCTACGGTCGGATCGACATGCCGCGTCACGAAACGGAGTTCTGTCGCCGGCACCTCGCGATGTTCGACCTCGTCTTCGAGCTTATCTATTCCGATGAACCCGCCGTCCGTCATTCCCTCGCGCGTTGGCTGCGGCTGACCGGAACGCCTGGCAGGTTCGGAGAGGTCCTGTCATGATCAGACTGACGCTTCCCGCCATGTCGGATGCGGAGCGCCCCTATGTGGCGCGACTCGGCCGCACTGGCAGCTCGAATGGTGTTCACGATTTCGAACTGATCGGCGAGGACGTCGATGGCGCGACGTATGTGGGACGTAACGGCCTGGTCGCGATCGATGGCGCAACGGCTGCCGAACTCGAGGGCGACGTCATCATAGTCGACCCTGCGGGCGGACGGGCCGAACGCATCCTGCGCCGAGGGTCCACGCACAACACCCTGCTGGTGACCGAGCGCTGCGACCAGCTGTGCCTGATGTGTTCGCAGCCACCCAAGAAGACCCATGTCGACCGGTTCGCGCTGTTCGAGGAGGCCTGCCTGCTAGCGGAGCCTGGAAGTCTGATCGGCGTCTCGGGCGGCGAGCCGACGCTCTACAAGTCGGATCTGCTCGGCATGATGGAGCGCGTCCTCGGCGAGCGGTCGGACATAGAGTTCCACGTCCTGACGAACGGCCAGTTCTTCGACGACGCGGACGTCGTCCGGCTTCGAGATCCCCGCTATGGCCGGGTGACCTGGGGCATACCGGTCTATGCGGCCGAAGCCGTTTTGCACGACCGCATCGTCGGAAAGGACGGTGCCTTCGATCGGCTCGAGACGAGCATGGCGGTGCTTGCTCGGGCAGGGGCTCGGATCGAGCTCCGAACGGTGCTGATTGCCGACAACGTCCAGGCTCTTCCGATCCTGGCGAGCTACATCGCAAGACGTCTTCGCTTCGTGGAGGTCTGGTCGATCATGCAGCTGGAGCACATCGGCTTCGCCCGCACGCGCTGGGCGTCGCTGTTCGTGGATCATGCCGCCGATTTCGCGCCGATCGGGGAGGCCATCGATCAGGCGATGCTCCGCGGAGTCCGTGCCCAGCTCTTCAACTTTCCGCGCTGCACGGTGCCGGTCGCATGGCGGGGTCTGGCGCGCGCGTCCATCTCGGACTGGAAGAGGCGCTATGCCGATGCCTGCTCGCCCTGCCGCGAGCGCGACGCATGCAGCGGCTTTTTCGAATGGCACCCCACGGAACAGGCCGAGGCAGGAGTGAGACCGCTTTGAGACGCATCAAATACCTTGTTTCGGGACTCCTGGCGGCGGGTTTCGGTGGCGTCGATCCGGCGCAGGCGTTGTATGTCCGCAATCTCACGGGGCCCCGCGACGATCAGGACAATGGCACGCTGATGGACGTCTTCCGACAGGATCACACCGTTGTCCTGGCGGACCATCGCAGCCACTCCAGCCACTCCAGCCACCGCTCTGGCTACGGCGGCGGCGGGCACTACAGTCATACCAGCCATAGGTCGAGCACCGGAGGCGGATACTACGGCGAAACGATTGCTCCCGTCCGTCCCGTCTACACGCCTCCTGCAGTTCGATCCGAGCCCATTGCGCCAACTCAGCCTTCGCCGCTGTTCTCGCCCACCGAACGGGCCGCTGCGGTGGAGCCGGCCGCGAAGACGCTGTCGGGACGCACGAAGCGGTTCGCCTCGATCGTGAGGCGGGTGCAGATCGCCCTGCTGGCCCGCGAGCTGTATGTCGGGCCGATCGACGGGATCGTCGGACCCCGGCTGAGGGCTGCACTTCGCAAGTTCCAAGGGCAGCGGTCGCTGGCTGTGACGGGCACGATCACGCCACAGACGCTCGACGCGCTGATGGTTTCCAGTGATTGAAAAGTCTTACTCACCGCGGCGATATGCCGCAGCCAGGAGGCTTCGCGGAATGAGGTTTACGTAATTGTTGCGAACCTAATCGCGGCGACACGCGGACGTCCTGTTTCTGATGTGCCTAGAGCTCGAACGGTATCTCCCTGATCGCGCGACCTACGCAACCGGCGTGGAGCTTCGATATTCGATGTTTCTTGACGACGACGTCAGCTTGTTGGGGAACTGCCTGCCAGCAGGGCGGCATGACCCATAAGTTGACATTCAGCCGCTTCCCCGCGTTTCCCAATTTATGACATTCAATCATTCGGGTTTATAGATCAGCAGGCGGCAGCCGAAATATGTATTGGACGAAAAAAGTGGACGCGGCCCTCGTTCACGGACTGAGTAGCAAGCGACGGCGTCTAATGGCATACGTCGGACTGTAGGGTGCATCTATACCGGGCAGCCGACGATTTCGGTCGTGCAATTTGATCGGCCGGATCAATCTTCGCCAGATGCCCGGATCGCATCTATATCTTCGAGACGTATCGCCGTCGTTCGCGGCTTGCCTCCGATACTGAATGTCACAGCACCATCCTTATCGTCGAAGGTTAGTGCGGCGTTGTCTTCACCCAAAGGCACCTCCACACCTTCGCCGTCGCGGAGCGCAATCCAAATCCGAGCATGGCCCTGCGCATCGAGACCGTTGATCGCTTGGGTGATTTGCCGGATGTTCATGCCCGTCCCGCCCGATTGTGCTGTCGTATCTGTGAGCTCCTGGAATACGCACAGAGCCGAGGTCAGGTTCTCTGCCCCGTCCGTCGATTCCAGCACCGTTAACGGGGCGCCGCTTTGCTGTGCATAATCTTTACAAGCGGCAAGTGCTTGCTGCTGCTGATCGCGCAGCACCTCGACCGACCTAATTGGCCTCACCCGATCAGAGCAGGCACGACGATGGGCAATCGTCTCAGGGTCGGCGGACAGGAAGAGGTAATGACCTATACATAGAGGCTCTATTGCCTCGTATGGAATCCAGACCAGCCCCTTGTCGTTGTCGATCACACTGTGCGCATCGATCAAGACCGGTCGATTTTGCTGTCCCAGTCTGGCGTCACGCATCGCCAGCGCTAGTGCCACCTGGTTAGATCTGAGATCTTCGGCCGATGAAGTGCGCAGAGCCTCGTCGGTTATACCATGAGCCTGCCGCAGCAAGGTGCTCGCCTGCAGATGCAGGATATTTGGCATTGCTGCTACTAATCCAGATCCCAGCCAAGTCTTGCCAACCCCGGAAATGCCGAAGAGGCCGGCGACGGGGCCTGCCCGCGCGCACGCGACGCCGGGGCGTTCGCCTTCAGCTGTCATTCAAAGCAGTTCCAGTTGTCGATCGTCGCCTTTGACCCGGCCTAAGTCGTCGCTCACATACATGTAGGATTGGGGAGGTGTGAAGTTCTCGATCGCGGAAGCAGGCTCGATAGGACTGGCAAAACGTCGAGCCTCCGCAACTTCGATGGCGTTGGCGCTGGGCCTCCCGTCGAAGTAGCTGTCGAAAAACTCGCGGCTAATTCCGGCATATTCGGAGGTATGCTCCCATAGACCGTCCGGCGTCGCGGTTATGATCCGGGCGACGTCAAATTCGCCTATTATCATCCCGACCGGCCGCGTTACGTATAAGACGACCGTTTGCACCGACCGGTCGCGAAAGACCGAACGCCTGAACTCGAACCGCTTGGAGCCATCGAATATGCGCTCCGCAAATTCGGGTTTAATCGACAATAAGACCTTCATCTACCTCGCCCAATTCAATGATGCGCTCAAACTGGCCCAAGGTGAGTTCGCGAAGCTGCCACCGAGGCTGCTCGCTGACGCCAACGTCTTCAAGCAAGGCTTCCCGATTCGGCCTCTTTGGTAGCGCCAAGTTGTAAGTCATCTTCACCGCATAGAGCGGCTTTCCCGCGCCAAAAAGGTCGCGCAGTTCCTTCTCATCGAAGACGCTGTGCTCCTCGGCGAAGGCAACCAGAGCTTCTGCGTTCCCGAGCTGCTTTCTGCTCTGGACTTCCTCGACTACGCAGATTGAGGTCGCGACCGAACGATAACGGGCGCGACCGGGTATATCGGTTGTCCGATACGGGATCACCACATCCCCGCGCTTCATTCGCGTGAGTGGGACACCGCCAACATATACCTTATGAATGGTATTGGTGTGCGACACGTCTTGGAGGATGTCCGGAGATTCCGTATTGAGGATCGAGTCCGGAAATAGATTAGAATGATACTCAGGATAGATCGCCAGAAGCCAGAATTTGCGTTCAGCAGTATGGACAAATGGATAATCAGCTACAGCATCGCCCGTCGCAGCAGACATTTCGCGGACAAGTACGATCTCGGTGCCGTTTGGCGTCTTTTTCGCGGCCTGCTCAGCAAAGCCATAGCGCTTGAACAGCGCGATGAGCTTCGCGTGCGTATCAAAGACGGTCACGTAGATTTCCTCAACAGCCTCGCTGACCGCATGATCGAAAATCTTCTTAATGACGCGCTCGCCGAGTTTGGTCCCGTGAGCGTCGATCTTCAGCGTGCCTACTTTGAGGCGCCGCGCAGCCGGACGTGGAGGCTGAACGTCGTCAAGCGGGCCAGTCTCCACCTTGAGGTAAATGAAGCCGCGAAGTCCGCCGCTCTTCGCTTTTTCTATGACGTAGACGGGCTCCTTCGCGGCGCTCTTCTTCGCAAACCACTGAGGGAACTCAGAATACTGTTTCTTTAGCGAGTCGAAGAAGGCGTCTGCTAGGTCCACCTTGTCGAAGCCTACGAGTTGGAGCGTTTGAGCCATATCCCCCACTAGCCGGTGGCCACGACACCCTCAACCCGCTACTTTCTCACGGCCGTCTTTCGCGGCGATCGCCGGGGAGCCACATGGAAGGCACAATTGCATTGTGGTTCGACCCGCTCGAGCCAGATCGGCAGGCGCCCTGCCTTGAGCTGCACGTGAATCTCTGGCGCGACCTATCTGCGGACTTCAACTTCTTCGACGTTGGTTTTCGGCTTTCCGAAATCGAAAATCTACGCCGCTTCCATCTCTTTTTTCCGGTTCCTTTACGACTGGACTGCATGTCCGACCTCGGTGAAACGCTTCGATACGCAGACACTCTCAAGGCGGTATTCAATGACTTGGTCACGGCGGGGAGCGGCGACTCGGGTTTCTACGGCACGGAGCTGGACGGCAAACCGCACCTCACCGTTCAGATGCTCGACATCGACCGAGATCTCAGCCTCGAGCCCGTAGCTATGCCAGCGTCGGACGGAACCATTGTAACCTTCGGCGAGTCGCTCTGCGACAGAATGCGATCCGTTGGCGCTGGCGGACACTATGTTCGGCTGCGCATTCACCTGCACGGTCGTTCTCGCGACCTTTTCAGCAGCGAGATCGCCGCTGGCGACTGGCGACTGACGACCGCAACCAGCATCACTGAAACCACCGAGTTCCGATTTAACGAGCGGCGGAGCTATCCGGACGTGGTAGCTCGACGCGTCGGCGAAGGCGCCTTCAGGATCGAGAAGATCCATTACTTCCTGATCCGGGACATCGAGCAACAGCTCACCAGCCAGCACAGCCCGCTCAGGAACGTCCGTCGTCTCGAAGCTGGGCTATGGACGCCCTACCTGCAGGGCGAACCAACACGCACTAGCACGTGGCGAGCGCCGGCGGGGGTGGTCCGTCGTCTCGCGATCTATCATTGGTCATCCAAAGCTAACGATGACGCATTTGTGGAATCCTTCACGGCGTTTGCAAGCTTTCGGGCAGCTCGCGTTCATCTCGGTATCTATGCAGTGGCGATCGTGCTGTTTGGGGCAATGGGTAGCTTGCTGGCCGCAATCATCTCTGCGAGGCTGAGTCACCCGATCCCCTCGACGCAGCTGCACGCTGACCTGCTAGCCGCCGCCGCCGTCGCGGGGTGCATCCTTGCATACTGGCTGGTTGTTGCGATGCCTTGGCGTGCCTTGGGAGCTAGACTGAAAGCTCTCGCTCGCCGCGTCATGCAAAGCATCGGCACACGCCTGAAACGGAACGCCCAGTCCTAGGCGGATCGACCATAAAGGCAAACGCCTAGGCCGCTCTTGGTCAAGAGGGCGTTTGGATAACGGACTGAAAATCGAACGCATCCGCGTGTGAGGAGGCATTAACCTTCCTATCTTGCTTCATTAAGGAGACCGGCCGTCACGCTTGTTTGAGGCCGAAAGCCGACGAGCGGCTTCCCAGCCCGTAAATCGTTCGATGTGGTGCTTGGGAGGGTGCCCAGTCTGTGTTTTTCGGCATCAGCTTGGCCGAATGAAGCGTTGATATTCCGTGCGAGGCCGACACAGTCGAATGATGTTTCTATATTGGGCTTCGGAGCCGTTCGACGGATATGGTTTGCAGCAGATCAAAATCGACGCGCGTGCCAACGACGGTTACCCTTTCCCCGGCTAACTCTTGAGCCCGACGTGAGGCGTCGAGCCGCCAAGTGCCTCCTGCATCCCGTCGAAACACGAGATTTCCATTCTCCAGGTCTAGCCGGCCGGTCTCCTCGTGCTTCGAACCCATGGGCATTAGACTGGTTTTGCGCCAGCTGATCCGCACTTTGCGAACTTGCCATTGGCAGTCTTGCAGCGGACTGATTTCGGGGGGGGCTTATTGGGACATTTCGCAAATCTGCCCTTTGCGTCCTTGCAAGGTGTAGAGAACGCCGGAGCGGGCGCACCGACTAAAGCAAGGGTTGCAATGGCGAACAACAGCTGATGCATGACGATCTCCGTCCCAGGTATGGGGCTATTCCAAACTATCAAACACCCTTCGGCTGTCAACGCAGCGTTTTTGGATTACGGTGCGATGTGACACCACTTCGATACTTGAACAAAGCTGGCCTATCTCATCAGGCGGGTTGAATGATCATCTTATCCTAAAGCCCCGAAATCAAGCGAAGGCATCTCAACGATCGCCCCGCCTGCCGTCTATCGACTCGACCGAGATCGTCGGAACGCCCAGACCAGCGAGGACAGGCTGCCGATCAACGCGGCGACGGCGAGCAGAAGCGGGGGATCCAGGACTATCATTACGCGACTCCATCGGCTCGTGGCAGTTCTGCGTATCCGTTATGTTCCTTGTAGGACAGCTGGCGCGTCAGGTGGCATCCAGTGACGTCGCATCTACGATTGCCCGGAACTGGTTCATGATTTCCTGATGCCGGGACGTAAGATAGCCTGCGACGTTGTCGTTTTCGATCAGGCGCTTCAGATAGCGCGATGACAGCACGAGTTCGAGGACGTCGTCGCCGAACGTCGAATCGCGTGCACGGAAATCGGCGTTGAGCGTTTCCAGTTCGCGCTCCATCCGAGCCATCTGCTCGGGCGTCACCCCAGGTATTTTTTTGGGCTGATCAGGTTTCGCAAGATCGCATTGCCGTGTCGCCGCGAGCATCGCGCGTGCGTAGCTTGCGGTGAAGTTGTTCATTCCCGCCATCATCTCCGCTGCGGCGAACTGCTTCTCGGGCTTGAGCTTGCGGAGGACGTCGAAGACGACCGCGGTCACCTGCTTGTCCTTCAGGATCTCGATGGCATCCGCTGATATGCCGTCGAGCATCGTGCGGCGTCGTGCCACGAGAGCTTCGTCCATGCCCAGCGCCGCCGCTATCAGTCTGGCGGGCACTCCCCGATCGATAGCGCGGGTGATCATGTAGTGCTCTTGGACCGTGGCAAGTCGATTGACACGCTTGTTGTATGTGAATGCCTCGTCGTCGTCAGAGACTATGCAGGGGGCAGAAGCGGCGCCGGTCGCTCGCAGCGCATGAAGACGAAGGTGTCCGTCGAGCAGCATGTGTCGACCGTTCTTGCCCGCGACGGTCACGGCGAGCGGTTCGATGATGCCGACCTCGGTTATCGACGTGGCAATCCTCGCATACCGTTTGGACTCCGTGATGCGGTCGGTCATCGGCCGGAGCGGAAGGATCGTATCGAGCGGCAGCTCAAACACCTTGCGTTCGAACGATATGTGCACGGGTTCCGTCATGCTGCGTCGCCGGCCTTGCCCAGACGCCGCGCGATCGGTTGAGGAAGGTTCGCCATGCCCTCCGCCCGAAGAAGCGTGACGAAATGGTCTTCGGCGAGAAGCTTGCCCATGGCGCCCACTATGAACGTCAGTCGTCCTTCCGTCAGTGTGGCCTTCTTCACGAGCAGCCGCTGGCGTTCCACCTCCTTCTGATAGGCGCGGACTAGGGACGCAGCCGTAGTGGGCTGACTGCGCCTCGCGCCGGTTCTGATCGACTTGATTCCTTTTCCGATCAGATTTCGCTGATCGACGATCCGGCGGATCGCCAGGATCTGTGTGCCCGGCAGCGATCCGGCCTCATAGGCTTCCGTCAGCGCTCGCTGCACTTGCGTGTCGTCGGCACGAGCGATCTCGGCAGCGATCGTATGCGGGATGACGCCTCGCTCGACCGCATCCAGCAATCGCTCCTCGCCCCTGTCGAGAAGGAAGTTGATCGTCCAGACGTATTCCGGGCTGAAGCCGACCTTGCGGGCTATCTCCGTATGACCGTAGCCACGCTCCCTGAGCGCACCGATTTCGCGGATAAGTTCGAGCGGCGTCAGGTTTCGGCGGGCCATGTTCTCCACGAGGCTCATCACGTAGCATTCCTCTCGGGTCGCTTCGATGATGACGGCGGGAATGGACGTCTCGCCCAATTTGACGAAGGCCTCCATGCGGCCCTGTCCGCAGACCAGTTCGTAGCCATTCCCGGAGGGGCCCCGCCTGACCGTGATGGGGCGTTTGAGGCCGACCGCGCGGATGCTCTCGACCAGTTCGTCGAACACCTTGCGGTTGCGCGCTCGGGGATTGAGGACCTCTATCGCGACGATGGGGATGTCGATGATATCAGGGGTCACAGCGCATACTCCACCGCATGACGTCGCAGCAGGTGATAGAGGGGCGCCAGATCCTCCGTTCGATAGGCGTCGAGCATGATGCCGTTCTCCTCTGCCATGCCGATGTGCGGATCCGACCCACGGTCTAGCCAAGGTAGGAGGTAGTAGTCTCGGACCGACCCGTTGTCTGGCGCCATGCGGACGACGACGGTGATGTCGGGGCGGAGACCGGCGTCGAGGCGGACTCGCCAGCGCAACGATCCGGCCGCGGTCGTCTGGCACCGGACGATGACGACCGCGATCGTCACCTCGTGGTTGACGAAGAGCAGATCCGTGGTCCCGTCTACTGCGACATGTCCGCCGATCGCTTCGATGCCCGCGATGGTGCTCGCCAAAACGTCGGGATGCATGAGGCGGAGCTGCCGATTGGTCTCGACGTAACGAAAGTCGCGGACTGGGGCGTAGCCTATCAGCTGGTATGCGCGGAGCAGGCTGCCGAAACGGTTTCGATAGGCCGCAGTTGACGGCATCGCCTCGACCTCGTCGATGATCATGCCGGACAAAGCGCCTCTGACCGACAGCAGTTCGGACAGCATCCCGAGAAGGTCCGCATCAGAGAACCGGCGGGCGCGCTCCGCGAGAATGGTCTGCGCCGCTTCGAAGAGTCCAGGGTCGACGATCGCCTCGAAGGCACCGAGCCTACGTATCCACATGTCCGGCGTGTTGACGATGCGCTTCTTCTTCAGCTTGCACGAAACCCGATTGTAGACGTTATGGCCGATGTATTTCTCGTTGGTCAGGATCTGGCGGACGACCGCGCGGTTCCACGGCCTGCCGAGATCTGTGACTAGACCCTCCTTGTTGAGAAGCGTCGCGATCTCGCGTTCCGAACGGCGTTCGATCACGAACATTTGATACATGCGGCGGACGGTATCGATTTCAGCGACGGGTCCCGGCACTAGGATGACGCGATCGGTCTGAAGGCTTTTCTGCTCGCCGGCCGCCAGCATGGCCTTCGGTTCGTCATGCTCGTTCACGAGACGTCGCCGCAGTCCGTATCCCGCGGCCCCCCCCTGACGATAGCCGAGCGTGATGAGCCTGCATTGCCCGGCGAAGACCTTGGTCGACAGCTCTCGGCTATACTCGCCGGCCATCATGCGCTTGACAGTCTTTATTATGTCGGCCTGGAAGCTTCCGTCGTTCTCGAACTGCTCCGCACAATAGTGGACATGTATCCCTCGTTGGCGACAGATAAATTCGTAATACGCGCTTTCGTCCGCATCTTGGAACCGGCCCCAGCGACTGATGTCGTATACGAGGATTGCTTCATAGTCAGCATCGCCGTCCTGCACGTCGTTGATCAGGCGTTTGAGCGAATCGCGTCCCGCGATGTTGAGACCGCTGCGGCCTTCGTCGGCGTAGGTGCGGACGATTTCGAAGTTCCTGCGCGCAGCATAGTCGGCGATGGCTTCGGCCTGGTTCTCGGTCGAATATTTCTGAAGGTCCGTCGACATGCGCACATACTGCGCAGCACGGGTCGCCGATTTGTCTGGAGGCTCTGCTGGCACCGGTTTTCCTGACGCTTGTCACGGGCGTGTCGCGTCCGTGTCCGACAGAGGCTTTCTATTCGAGGGAGGGCGGAATGTCGTTGTCCGGCAAGAACCGAAATCTTCGAGCGGAAGCCGGAAATCGGTTTCCCATGGACCCAGCCGCCGACACGATGGAGGTGTTTGCCAGCGTTATCGCTGACGCCCTCAGACGTGATTTCGGCACGACCCCGGCAAAGGTGAAGCACATCGCGCGTTTGACCGGAACCAACGCCCGAACGGTTCAGAACTGGCTGCATGCTCGGAATGGTCCGAGCGGCGCGGGACTGGTCGTCCTGATGCGCCACTCGGACGCTGTCACGGAGGCTGTGCTCGAACTGGCCGATCGTCATAACGCCAAGCGCTTTGCGAAAAGCGATCGGCTCATCACGGAACTCCGGACGCTAGCGATTTCCCTCCTCGATCACATCGGACCTGAATGATCGATATAACGGTCGCGATGACGTGGCTGGTCGGGAACCGGGAAGTTGACGGGGTTCGCTTCCGCTGCTCAGGCGTGCAGGAGCAGCCACTCCTCGTTGAAGTCCTTGCCTGCCTTCGGCACTAGATCTTCCACGACGAGTCCGGCGGCCGCGTATGCGGTAACTGCCGCTGCCGCAGCGATCCTGCCCGGGTCGTCCGCGTCTCCGCACACGATCACGCGCCTGACCGCATCCGGGAAGCGGACGTTCGGCAGGTTGCCGTCGCCGACCGCCGCCCACACGCTGGCGCCTGGAAACATGAGCCTTACCGCCAAGCCATCCTCGACGCTCGCGGCGAGCATCACCGTGTCGGCGACAGGGCCGAAGCGGACGGCGCATCCGCGCACCCTACCGAGCGACAGCCTCGGCGTGCCGCGGGAAGACTTGCGGCCCTCATTGTCGAGAAAGGTGCGCTGGATGCCGCAGACCCCGCCTTCGCGGTCCTGAAGCGCCGCGAGCATCGCCGGTTCGCGGCGGCCCTCCCTCCCGTGCGCGTCCCACCAGCGCGAGACATGCGCGTGGCGGATCGATCCTGGCACGGCATGGCAGACGCCGCGCCTTGTCAGGTATGTCTCGGTCAGCGACCAGCCGATCGGCGTGGCCTCCTGCCAGATCCTGCGCGCCCGTTTCACCGACTCCGCGCGACGCAGCGCGATGATGATGGGGTCCTTGAGCGTGGTCGGGACGATGTGCTCCGCGCCTGCAAGATCGAGGCAGGCCTGCCGGAAGTCGACGTTGTGGATGCGCTGGTGGAGGTCGATCACATCGCCGCCGGCTTCGCAGCCGTGACAGTGGAAGACCTTCTTGCTCTCGTTCACGAAGAAGCTGGCGGTGTCCTCCGCGTGGAAGGGGCAGAGCCCCTTCATCTCATCGCCCGACGGTTTCAGGTCGGTGACGTCCGCCGCGATCTTCGTGATCGAGGTCTCTGCCTTCAGGCGGGCGATGTCGATCCGGCCCTTCGCGTCCAGGTATCTGGCTGGCAGCGGTCTTGCGCCGGTCATGCTGCACCTCCGCGATCCTTGGTCCTTTTCGCTGGCCCGTCCTTCCACCTCAGTTGGCGGAGGCTCGACCGGATGACCTCGATGGTGGCGGGGACCGGCACGCCGAGTTGCGCCGCCCACCAGTCGGACGCCGCGCGCTCGTGCAAGTGGAGGAACGTGTCGGAGAACTTTCCGTCGGTAATGTGGCGCAGGCCCGCCTGGGCCTCCACGATGTCCCGACGCACGCCACCGTCAGCCATGCCGGCGAACACGCCTTCCCGCAGACTGCGGAACGACCAGGCGAAGGGCAGGGGGCCTTCTCCGTCCTCAAGCAGCAGATCGTCGACGTAGGCCACTGCGTCGGCATCGGGTGCGATCGGCGCACCATGGATATCTTCGAACAGGACGCCGGACGTCCTCCCTTCGATCGCCGCGCGCATCGCGGCTGCGGCGGCCTGTCCCAGCGAGATGCTGGTCAACCAGCCATTCGGCGCGGCGGTGGTCAGCACGTCCGTGCGTCTGTCGAAGCCGCGAACCTTCGAGGCGGTCAGCACGTGCGCGGCTATGGGCACGAGGGTCGCGATCGTCGTCAGTTTGGCGAGCGGGTGGTCGCATCGCGACGCCCTGCGGTTTAGGGTGGCTATGTGCGTCGTGGAGAGGACGAACGGGTGCTGCCCGTCCTCCATGTGGAGTCGGTCCATTTCTCATTCCTGTCTCGAAGGTCCCATTCGCAGGCGGGACCAGGGTGTCAGAACGCGGTCTGTGTCGCGTTCGGCGACGTGAAGGCCTTCGTGCTTATCCGCCGACCGCGTCGCGCTCGTTATCGCGTCGCGATGCGACGTCGATCTCCGCATGGAGACGTTCGGCGTTCCGTCGCCGTCGTGCTTCCTTCATGTGCCTGCTCCTGCATTGGATGCGCGCTGTGCGCGGGTGGACGCGGGCCGGTTTTCCTCCGGCACCTTGCGATCACCTTCCCTTCCATCCATCGCGAAGCGCCACGACTGGGCCCGCGCGTCAGCGCGTATGCCTCCCCCTTCGTTTCTCTACGCCTCTGACACCGACGGCATGTGCTCGGATCGACCGCGCTCGATCGCGTCGATGAGGTCTCGGACCGCCCATCGTTTCTGTCGACGCGCGCCCGGCGTCGGCGGCAGATAGTATTCGAACCGCGTCTCGCCGCGCCGCGCCGCGGCGTTGCAGTCGGCCATGGTCGGCAGAGCTTGCGCGCCGAAGACCGGGAGGGCGGCGGCAACGAACTTGGTGATCGCGACATGGGAGTCGGCCGCCTGCCACACGGAAAGCCGGGCCTGGGCGCGCAGACGTTCCAGATCGAGACGATCGAAGGCCAGCCCGTTCAGCGCCGAACCGTCATCTACCCGCACGCAGCCGATGCGGCCGGCGAAGACGTCGCGCAGGAAGCGGTCCTTGCGGTAGTCGCCTCCCCTGGTGAACTTCAGGTCGACATTGTCGAGCCGGACATGCCGAGGGGAGCTCTCCCCGCGTTCGACGTCGACGCGAAGCCGGAGTTCCGTCACCTCCTCCAGCGAAAGGATGGAACCGCTTGCGTCGTGGTGTTCGGTCAGGAGACCTGCGGCGATCCACCAGTGCGCGAGCCGGTTGTCCTCGCGACCTTCGAGGATGCCCATGGCCGCGGCATGCGAAATGGGCTGGAAGCTCCCGGGGAGCGTCGTGGTAATTGCCGATCCCGGTGCGATCGGCCGCTGATTGCGGCCTGGCGCACGACGACGCGGCTCCGCGTTGAGCGCCTCTTTTCGATAGCCGTTCGTCGGTTCGAGGAGGAAGCGGATGGGCATGTCCTTCTCGTCCAGGAGGGGTTGCGTCGTCATACGGGCGATGTGCGTGGCGGGACTGCAGCTCGAACCTCCTTCCGTCAGACTGGGCATGGAGGAGAGCAGATCGAGGTATGCGTCCGGCCAGTGGGCGAGCAACGACAGCGCGCCGGCGACTTCCCGCCTCACCTGCGCGAGCGTGGGAGCGAGGCGTGCGACGTCGCGTGAGACCGTGGAACCAGGCGTCTCTCGTGAGATGCCCAGCTGGCCGAGATGATGGACCACGGCCGAGGCGTGTCCCGGAGGAAGGGCGAACAGCGCATCGAACGTGGTGGTCGGCCGACAATCGAGATGCTTCGCGCCGCACGCGATCGAGATGGCGATTGCGCCGTCCTCGGCGGTGGACGTCCTCTGTTCGTTGAAGGAGGCGCTGCATCCGGCACAGGCGAAGAGACGGGTGCGCTCGTCGAGCAGCAGAGTTCGCCCGCAGTCGGAACACGCATCGACCAGGGAGGTGCGATGGATCGGGCATGCGGTCACGCAACGGATGGACCAGGCCTGTTGCAGAATGCCGTCGGCGGCCAAGCAGGCCGGACAGTGTCGTAGGTGCCGGAGGTCGAGATCGGTCAGCCTGTATGCGTCGTCCCCGACTTTGAACCAGCTGTGGGAATTCCGGGCGATGCCCTTCCAGCGCATCGCCTCCAGCGTCTCGATCGGCAGGCCCGTGGTTCGGGCCAGCGCTCGCCAGGACTCGTCCACGCTGAGCGGGGACATGGGGCCGACGTCGTTCAACGTCCCGAGCATCCGCAGGGACGGCAGTGCATTCGCGATGGCTAGCCGCCGAACATAGCCGGCGACGTGCTCCCCGGCGACCGGGAGGGGCGAATTGGCAATCATGGCTTCGCCCGCTCAGGCCGCATCGGCGAACGGATCGTCGAACGGATTCGATAGGCAGTCCAGGTGCATGTCCTCGTCGCAGGCTTGGCGCAGATGGTCGATCGAGATGGCGCACGACGAGTCGGCGATGGCAAGCCGCGCAGCGGTGGCGACGATGCGAGACAGGTCCCTCAGGTAGCCGCAGGATGCCCTCAGCAGCGCATTGGAAGTGCTGACGTCGCCGAGGTCCGATGAGGCGTCGAAGGGCAGTGCCGCGTCGAGCCCTTTCAGCAGTTCGGCGAAGGCTGCTCGGTCCTCGGGCTCGTCGAAGTCGTAGCGCGGCATCGTGAAGCGGTATGGCGTGATCGACGAGAGCTGTTCGTTGTCTTCGATCAGTTGAGCGACCACCTCCATGCCCGCCATGACGACGGGAATGCGTAGTTTCTTCGCAATGCTCTTGATCCAGTCCGCGGTGGCGTTCCGCGTCTTGGACCGGCCGCGTTCGCCGACGTGCTGGAATTCGTCGATTATCAGTAGTTCGACGCGCCATATCTCGAGTTGATCTGGCAGGACCCGGTTCTTGATCGTGCTGCCTCCCGGTGCTCTCTTTCCGAGCAGGGCACGTAGGATGGTTTCCGCGGCGTCGTTCACCGTGATGTTCGAATCGAGTTCGGCGTAGAGGACCGGCAGGCGGCGTCTTATGCCGTCGGAAGTCGTTTCCGTTATTATGCCGTTCGCGGCGGCATACCGCTTCAGCAGCTGCGACTTACCGACGCCGGGAACGCCGACGATCGACATGCAGGAGGTCTCCTTGCCCTCGCGATGGTCCTCGCGAAGGCGGTTCATGGTCGCGGCTATCGGCTCGAAGCTCTCGCGTTCCACGAAGAGGTCGTTGACGATCTGGCGACGCGTGGCGTCGGCGACGTCGACCCACGGTATGTCCGTTCGCCTCATGGCTTTCCCGTCGACTTGTGGCGGAGCAGGCCGTTTCGACGACCGCCGGAGGGTGCCGACGCGCCACGGCTCGGTGGCGGCTTGTTGTCGATCTGCGCGTCCGCGTCGTTCGCCGGTCGTTGACGGCTGACGGTCGACTGCGCGGTCTTGGCCGCGCTTCCCTTCGGCGACGTCGAGTGGTCGCTTCCGGCGGGGGAGGTGCGTCCGACGCCATCGTGCCGGGCCTTGCGCGCTCGCGACTTCGCCGATCGCCGCTTCGCGTCCGCCTTGTCGAGATCTGCGGCCAGGGCGACCCGCGCTTCGGCGGCGGCATCCGCGTCGAACTCACCCCCGACGGTCTGGCGATGGTGGTCTCGGATCTGCCCGTGCTCCCAGATGGACCGTCCCTCCGCGTAGTCCGACCATGCCGTGTCCGCCGGGACGGCCAGGTAGCGATCGGTCCGGTGGGGCAGCCGGACCCATACCTGACGGAGGTCGGCTGGATCATATCGGATCAGGACGTTCCGGTCCGGACAGACCTTGGCGAAGTCGGCCGTGAGACGTTCGGCATCGAGCGTCTCGGAATTGTAGAAGATGGACTTGAAGCGGATGCCCTCGCGCCGGAGGGTCCGCGTCTCGGTGCGGGTGAAGAGGTGGATCATGTCCGCCATCGGCACGAGGGGATCGCTGGGGTGTCGGTCGATCAGCCTCTGCCAGGCGCGGATAGGCATCTCGCCCCCGAGACCTCCGTGTTTGTCATGGGCGTAGATGTCGATCAGAAAGCGGTGAGACATCTTCAGGAAGTCCGAGAAGGGAATCACCGCGTTCTTGGCGGAGTCGTAGTCGCCCCTCATGACGACGTTGCTGTAGGTCGTGCCCCGCTGGGCGTGCAGGAGCTTCTGGTTCTGGGTGCGGAAGAACCGTTCCACCGCCCCCTTCTGCTGACCGGTCCGTGCTGCCACGAACGTGACGTCGCGGATGCCCAGCTCCGACGCCGCGGCGCGCAGGTCCGCGCTGAGGCCGGCCATGCCGCGATCGAACACGAGGCCGCGGGGCATGCCCCAGACGGGCCAGTCGTGTTTGAGATCCCATTCGCCGGATTCGATCTTCTCGGTGACGTAGGTCTTGGGGAAGATGCCGTTCTTGAGGATCTGCATGACGGAAAGGACGCTTTCCGGTTCGAACCCGACGTAGAGTCCGAAGGGCATGCGCGTGCACCGATCGATCGCGAAGCCGATCGTGGGGCGACCGATAGGGAGGCCGTTGACGTCGCTCACGACGAACAGGTCCGCCTTGGTGTGGTCGATCTCGATGCGGTCGAGCGGCGCGTCCGGGTCCTTCTGCTTGGTCACTCGGTCGAATTTGTCCCTCGCAGCCGGTTCGCCGTGCCTTGCGGCGTGGACCGCTCTCGGCTCGCGCAGCGATATGACGGATAGGACTGCGTCTCGCGACGCGTGCTCGAGCTGGTCGTCTGACGGCCGTTCGAGATTGCAGCGCCGAATCGCGTCGCGGACGAAGGGGAGGAACGCCTCGACGGAGATGGGCGGGCGCCTCATGTAGCGCTCGTCGATCTCGCGTTCGATCACCGCGCGCTGATCCTCGGTGATGCGGAGGCCGCGATTGCCCTTGGCGGGGGTTCCGTCAAGCAGGCGGAGCCACGTCGGCTTCTCGCCGGCCTTCTTCATCCAGCGTTTGACAGTCCAGATCTCGGGCGGGAGCGGGTCGTCGAGGCGGAGCGCGGTCTTCCGTATCTGGCTTTCGACCTTTTCCTTCGGCGGCCGGCTTGCAAGCCCGGTCTCGTGCATGTCGATGACGTAGGCGAAGCGGCGTTCCGCCTCGCGTCGCCGATCCGGTTCGACCTGCTCGGGATCTTCTAGAGGCTGCGGTGACGCGGTTGTCATAGCGATCGGGAGGCTCGCCTGGCCTGTGCGGATCAGTTCCGCCATCTCTGAGTGGGTGAAGGTGAAGCGCCGTGCGTGCCGGTCGCACGACCAGTCGACTTCGTCGCCTCGCTGTTCGACGAGGCGAAGGTTCGATCCGTCATACAGCAGACGCGTTGCGGCGGTGAGCGCGAAACGCGTCATCGCCGGTTCTCCCGCGGATCACGGAAGGAAATAAGGCGTTCGAACCAGACTTCCCCATGCCTGCTGTGCAGGAGCATGGACAGGTCCGCAGCCTTCGTCATGTCGGCCCGGATGCGGCCCTGTGCCAGAAGCGCGTGCATGGTGACGACGCTCGTGCGGTGTCGCGCGGTGGCCATCACCACTTCGCCCAACGGAAGCGGGCCATTCGCCAGACAGTCGTCGACCGCGACCTGCACGTCTGGCGCGACCTCGGTCTTCAGGCGCCGCCACGCATCCTCTATCGCCGGCGCGTCTTTTGAACGATGCAGGTCGCTGGCGAGCACGACGCCGTAGGCGATGCCCTGCCTCTCGGCCGCGTCCGCGATGCGCTTCAGCCGATCGCGGACTTCCGGACGGGCGTATTGCGCGTCCGGTTTGACTTCGTGGATCTCGAGCCGGCCGTCGACGTGAATCGCGAAGTCTGGAAAGGAGTCGCGCACGACGCCGGCGGCGTCGCGGTAGCGTGCAAGCATTGGCTGGGCGAGGATTGAAGTTACACGCGGGTCGATTTCCGCGCGCTTTATGAAGGCCAGTTCGTTGCGAGATTCGTGATCGATGGTGCGGCCGGCCATCTTTCGGCTGCAGACGAAGCCCGTGATGTTGCGCGATCCGCGCGTGTTCACTTTCCTCAGAGGGGTTTCATACAGTCTCCACGGTTCCGCGTTCGGCATGCCCAGAAGCCCTTTCCTCCATGATCATGTGTCACACGACACGCTGATACGAGGATTGGCGCTGGTCCCCCAACGACCACTGCCGTGTAACTCGACCCCTCTTTCCCCGGTCCTACTCCTGAATACTAAACGATGTGCTACCGATTGGCCTGGAGCTACGCCGTTGACAGCTTATGCCGTCGAAAGTGACAGCTTATGGCCGAAGTTACAGATTTGAAAAGGTGGTGCCGAAAAGGTGGTGCCGGTTGCAGGGATCGATTGAACATGGCTAAAGTCCCGGAAATGCGCTGAAAACTGGTTTTCGATTTCGGGGGATGCCCCCAAGGATGCCCCCTCGTTTGGGGCGTCATTCGGCTGGTGGTGGTGTCCGGTGACCATCCGCCCACGCTGCGAAGTCTCCTTCCCACCACCCCACGCAGCGTTTGGTGAGGGCTATTGGCTTGGGCATCTGGCCCTCACGAACGCGTCGACGAATCGTTGATTCACTCAGGCCGGTCGACGCGATCATGTCGTCCAGCCGAAGGAAGCGGCCTCGCGCGCTGGGCACGCCGAGCTGCTTGCTCTGAGCCAAGGTACGGCGCTCCCGCTGGGGGGTAGATCCCGCCATCACAATGTCCCCTGTTTTGCTTGTTCGTAGGCTTTGCTGAGGCGGTCCCACGCGTCGCGGGGGCCACCCGCGTTTGGGTGCGCGGTCTTCGCCATCGATCGATAGGCGCCGTCGATCGTCGCGCGATCAGCTCGAGGTGAGATCTCAATAACCTTCCACCAGCGATCAGGCGCTGGCAGGGCGACATGACCTGCGAAGGCCTGCTTGAGATCCGCAACGCCCCAGCGCTCCTGACCCCGCAGCGCTTCAACGCGTGCAGCGATCGCAGCGATGTTGTCGGCGACGGTATCCCACCGATCGCAGGCCAATACGTGCGGCCGCTTGTCGAGCGTGAAATAGAACGCGACGCCGGCATCTTCCGGATCGCGGCGGCTGACGTTCTGATCGCGACTACCTGACGCAGTGAAACGGATGTTCCAGGCTGCGAATGCCTCCGCATGCGTTGGGCACAGGTCTTTGTCCGGCGCTGGCGACGTCGTGCACCTGGTGCAGATCAGTGCGTCGCAGGTGCCGCTCCGGCGAGCCGAGACCTTCCAATCGCAGGCCAGCGTCGCCGGCCAGCCGCACGCGCACCGCTGCCGGCTGCGCGTACCGCATACGATCGCGGAGCCTAAGCCTGGCAGGGTGACGTGCTGGCAGGCCATCAGATCATCCCCAGCGCTTGGAGATAGACCTCGAGGATAGCTTCCTCCTCCTGGTATTCCTCTTTCTTCTTCTTCCTGATCGCCAGGATTTTGCGGATGGCCTTAGGGTCGTATCCACGGCCCTTCGCCTCCGCCATCACGTTGGCGATGTCGTCAGAGATCCCCTTCTTCTCCTCTTCAAGGCGTTCGGCGCGTTCGATCAGAAGGCGGAGATCGTCGGCAGCGACCGCTCCGCCGCCCATGCCATGCTGGCGCTCGTCGCCGCTCATTCTGGCGCGACCTTGCTCTCGATTAGCGCCACGGCCTGCCCGAACGTCTTTATGCCAGGTAGCTCGTCGTCGGCGATCTCGATCTTGAAGCGGTCTTCGGCCGTCATGATGATCTCGAGGAAGTCGAGACTGTCGGCGCCGAGGTCGCGCTCGAATTCTGCGCAGTCCGTGATGCTGGCCGAATCACAGCCGAGGAGGCTGACCGTCGACCCCTCGAGCCATTGACGCGCCCTCACGAAACGATGCTGATCGTCGCGAGCAGCGCGGCCGCGGCGCCGGCCGGATTGATCGCGAACATGATGGCGGAGCCGACAGCCGCGCCGAGGTAGGCGAGCTTGCCCATGTCGGTTGCGGTCAGCCGATCGGGATCGCTGGGCACGTACGGCGCGCACGCGGCGCAATCGCAGTCGTGATCGTGGATCTCAACGACACGGACGTGCGGCTCGCGCATGCGAAAGGTGCGCTCGATCTTCGGCTGACGCATCATGACTTTTTCTCCGGACGGGGATGGTGGGCGACGCGGAGCTGCTCGAGGCTCCAGGTCAGCACGATGGTGACGATCGCCAGCACGCCGATCGCGGGGCGGACCGATCCGAACAGGACCAGAGCGAGCGCAAGGCCGCTCATCATTACGGCGATCGCGTGGACGGTGCGCAGTGCGCTCATGCGGGCAGCTCACAGTTCGAGGTGCCTACGACGCCGACGGGCGGTGGCGTCGCGCCCTCGGCGATCGCCATCCAGTAGGCGAGGATCCGCAGGTCGACGCCGATCACGTCGTGCAAGACCATTGCCGTCGACGGCGAGATCTCATCGATGTCCGCCTCGATCATCGTGAGACCCTGGATGCGGCGCTGTACGCACACCGGCGGATCGCTCTCGATCATCATCGCGACGTTCTCGATCGTCAGGCCGGCTGCTTCGCGACGGAGGCGAATGTACGTGCCCGGCGTGATCGAAGGCGCGACGATCGCTGCGGTCAGCGCCTCGGGGGCAGGGGCGACGGTCATGCGCGGGGCCGGACATCGAAGTTCGACAGCACCGCGACATCGACACGATCGATTGCATCGAGCAGCAGTCGCATGCCCTGTGGGATGTCGTGGTCGCTCGGCAGGTTGAACGCCTGTAGCTTCTGCGCCTGTTCGCGCAGGGTGTTTGCGATGTTCTTCAGGTCGCGTCGGTCGGGCATGGCAAATCGTCCAGGCAACAGTTTCCCGCCCCGTTGATCGCGTTGATCAGCGGGCGGGCGGGTTTGGCGGCGATGTTGGTCGGTTGGCGGCGTCAGCCGCTAAGGTGAAATCATGGCGGCGCTTCGGCCGGTTGGTCGGCGCGAATAATCCGTTCTAGCTGGTGGCGGAATTTGGCGGTCGCCCGCTCAAGGTCGCCTACTTGCTGAAGGACAGTTTCAGCTTCCCGGGCGGTAACTTCGTCACCCCCCGCGCTGCTATCGGCGAAAGCGTCCGTGATCGAACGAGATACGTCGCCGAGCTCTACGGCGAGCGTAATAACGCTCGTCTGAAGGGAGGACGCGCCGCCAATTGCTTCGGGCAGCATAATCACAACGGCTCCTATGAGGTCCGCCATCGTATTTAGGATGTGCGGGTGACCGGCCTCGTCTGCGCCAAGCGCATCGATACGAACGGCGTCGCGTATCGAAATACTGGCGGGGTGCGTCTTCGAGCAGCAACGCTGGATCTGCGACTTCTTGATCGTCGCTTCGGCCTCTGCGACCTTCAACCCGCCGAGCGCGTCAACCGCGCGCTGGGTCGCATCAGCGAGCCTGCGTTCGTTGATCGGAAGCTGTCTGAATTCACGCATAAGAACCGCGATCGGACAGAGGGGAAACGTTCGCGAAAGTTCCCAGTGTAGAACGCCCAGTTGCAGCGCAAAAGGACGGCGCCGACTGATGGGTGCAGCCGGCGCCAGGGGTGCGACTTGGGAGTGGCAGACTAAGGGGGGCGACCGCGCGTACGTTGGGAGACGCAACGCGGCAGTTCCGACCGGTTTGCCAGCGGTCGAAAGGGTGGATTGGTGACGTCGACGACAGACAGGGAGCCAATGAACGCCGTCGACGCTCGCCGCCAGGGTGGCGGGCAAGAGAAACTGTTGTGGCCGACGTCATCGCGTCGGCTCGAGATTTGCGGGGACCGTAGCAAAAGCCGAGGTATCGCCGACTGGGTCGGGACCGTAGAGATCAGGGCGGAGGCGGTGCTTAGACACGCCGGTTGCCGCCTCTACCGCGAGGACGCTCTCCGCCCAGAGCGGCTTGTTTTCGCGCATCAGCGCGTAGATCGACGACTGACTCCTGCCGACCAGTCTAGCGAACGCCGACTGAGAACCTGCCTTGCGGACCGATTCGGCAAGCGGCGTATCAAGAGTGGCTTCGATTCCCATGCTTCCAGCTATCTGTAAACAGATAGGTCAGTCAATGGGAATTCGTGACTGGTATGCTATTTGTAATCCGATAGCACTAACGAGATGATCGTAGGTCAGCGCATTCTGCTTCGTCTGAAGATCGTGGAACTCAGCCAAGCCGAGCTCGCGCGCCGGGTCGGCATGAGCCAAAGCGCGATGCACAATCTCATTTCCGGCAAATCTCGGTCATCGACGCACCTCCACAAAATTGCGCGAGAACTCCAAACGACGCCTGCTTACATGTCAGGCGAGACCGACGACCCGGACGAGAACGCACCTCCGCCCCCGCCGGCGCCGACGGTCCATCACGTCATGATGGCGGTAGCCCTGCCTAGCGAACGTGCTTTGGCACGAATGTTTGAGGGGCTGTTGCGATCAATGGATCTTTCCGCCCCGGTGGACGCGCAAGCGCTGCTGCTTGCGAAGCGGTTACCCATTGGGCTGTCGCAACTGCGCGATCTGCTTCCCGACGCAGGGCCGACCGCCGCGGCGCCAGCAGAACGTCCTGCAGATCTTGCCATGACTGTTCCTGGATCGCGGCCATGACGGCGCACATCACTTCGCAGGGGCTGCATCCTTCAATGCACCCCGGCGTACTTCGAAATATCGGATCGTTCATTCCGTTCGTCGGATCGAGAAAGTCGCGTTCGCTCTACCCATGGAAATTAGCCCCTGACTCGGGATGGCACAGGAGACGCTAGATGGGCATGAGAAGCTTCCTTCTTTCCCTGCTGGCCGGCTTCGTCTTGGCCGGCCTTAGCGATCTATCCGATTTCGTCTTTAGCGCGCGTCGATAAAAGACGCGCCAACGTGGGCGAAAAAGCGGGGTATCGTCGGGGTACATCTCCCATGGCCGACCGCAAAAACCCACCGTTTTCGCGGATCTTTACAGGTCGCGGCGGAGGGGTTCTCCGCCGCATGAGGAGGAATAAGCGTGAATGAACTGGACGTAACGGCCATCGCAAAAGGCATGGAGGAGCATTTTAAAGCTGCGCTCGCTCCGTTCAGTGCAAATTCTGTGTCGCTTTCGCGAGATGAGGCGGTGCTCACTCTCGGACTGATATCGGCGTTGGTCGACCTCTTGGAACGCAACGAGCCGACCAAGTCATAGCGTGCTGCGGCGGGGGGTGTCTCCGCCGCATAAGGACCTTGGGAGATCCACGTGACGTTCGTTTCGATGCTCATCGCGATCCAAGCTCTCGATCCGTCGATTCTCGACTTCGGAATGAGGCCGCCCCGCAGCGAGGAGGCGCGAGCTGCTGAGACGCGCGCGCGTAAGCAGGTGCCAACGATTGCGCGGGTCTGTCAAAACGCGCTTCAAAGCGGCGATCAGGACAAGTACATTCGATCCTTCGCCGATCGTAATGGGCTCTCCAGCTACGGCCGGGTGAGGCTTGCGACGGACTGCCTCCTCTATCAGCAAGGCGTCGCCGACGGTTCGCGTCGAGCCAAGCCGTGAGCGAGGCGGGGGGGGCTCCGCCGCATTCGGAAGGTTGAGGATAAGAATGGCAAGGTCTTTGGCCGCAGCAGACGACTTGGCACAGCGCAAGAGAGCGTTGAACAGTAGGAAGCCTTGGACGACCGATGACGACGCAAAGCTTCGTCTGTTGACTGAAACTATGAGCCAGCGTGAAATCGCCGTAGCGTTAGGCCGTTCGAAATCAGCCGTGGAGAGTCGCGTCAGAAGCTTGAGGCTGAAATCCTAGCGCAACGGCGATCGCGGCGGAGGGTATATCCGCCGCATTCTTCGAACCTGATGCGCTTTAGGGGGAAAGTATGCCGTCGTTTGCCGAGATTGTAGCAGGGAAGGGCAGAGAGTTCATCGGCCCGCCGGGCACAATATTTGATATGTGGACGTCAAGGGCTCGCGAGCAGATCAGTAAGTCGATCGAGCCTGGTATAAAAAACGGCCACCCAATGGAATTAGAATTTGGCCTATTAGAGGACATGAGGTTTGGTGCTTGGGCATCGGTAGCTAGGGAAACCGATGTCATTGCTATAAATGCTGGTGTTCTTGTGACCTTGGTTTCCGCGTATCGCGCAATGCTATCTCATGCTGATGTTTTCCCACACATTGGCGATCCGCTGAAATTCAACCAGCTGCCGTTTAGCTTCTCGGAAGAAACCATTCGCTTCCCTCTGCGCGCAGACCAATGGCATATTGAACCACTCCTTGACCCTGTCCGCGAGGAACAAGCGCATAATCTGGCTCAGGGGTCATTCTACTACATTGTTCATCACGAGCTAGCTCATATTTACAACGGTCACGTGGATTACCTGAACGAAGCGTTTGGGATTCAAGACCTAGTCGAATTGGGCAGCGGTTCGAGGGAAAGCCTCAGCCTTACGCGCCAGACGTTAGAGTGGGACGCCGATTTAGCCGCTACCCAACACGTGCTCTTGATGGCCATCGGACCGGTAGTCACAAGCGTTAATGGCAGGCACAAGTGGTCGCTTCCGCAGGAAACTGCTTGGGGCTCTTTAAATGAATCTATTGTGGCAGCGACCGTCGTCAGTTCGCTGGTGCATTGCCTTTTCTCGGATTTTGATGAACTTCGCCATCCGGACGTGGCAACGCGCAACCATCCCCCCTCTATGGTTCGGTTAGACGCCACCTTGGGACAAATCGTTCATGTGCTTTGGCTTAGAGCGGGTTTAGCTAAGGAAGCCAGCCGTGATATAGTACTTTCGGGGATTAAAAACCTCGTGAGAGGATTACGAAGCGTTTTTCCTCGTCGCTCAGTAGGGGATGAGGCTGCGGCGGCTGATTCGTTACATTTGTCCGGTCAGCTCGCGGCCGATTATGAAAAGGAATGGGCCCGTATCGTTGGCGACGTTGAGAAGTTTAAAAGAGGGGGCTTACTTGCGCCGGCGATCCCAGATGCAGTGCCACTATGATCACGAAATCATGAGCCACCTCTGTTCGTCCTGATGCGCGCGCGTGATTATCGTCGTCGTAACTAAAGGTCCCGTCGGATACGTTGCCTAATTCGGCCGGCGTCCTACCTTTCGAAGCAGTTCAGGACCTTGTAGCTTCAGCAAGAGGGCGTTGGACGTCAATTGTTGATATTGACGGCCTTCCTGCAGGTTCAGCTTCGGGCTATGATCCCACCACTAGGGGGCGTGGTCACGCAATGAACGAATACCGACTAACGCCAGGAATGACGTCACGAAAGCTGCAGGTTGTCAGCTTCGTGAAGCAGTACATCAGCCGCTGGGGGCAGTGGCCCAGTTATGGCGAGATTGGCGGGGCGATGGGGATCGAGACCTCGACGGCGCGCGATGCTGTGCGGCGGGCAGTGCGGGACGGCCTTATTCACCGAGAAAAGGGATCTCGCAAAGGCGTCGTGAGGGCGACCAGCGCGCCGTCCCGCCTTAGCACGACGGAAGCGGCCGAGATGCTCGAGCGGCTTCGCGAGGCAGGCGTGATCGTCATGGATACCAAGGCGAGTTCGGCCGCACCCACATTTTACCCACTGCCGATCTCACCACCGTTCAGGCACCTACCCGACATCGAATAGTCCGGGGCGAACATGATCGACGTTGCGCAGTACAAGGCTGAGATTGCGGCGATCCCTGGCGACAGCCTGATCATACCGCGGGCGCAGATCAACGAGTTGCTCACCGAACTCGAGAACGGCCAAATCGCCAAGCGGACGCTGCGTCGTATTCACACGATCGCAGCGATGTCGTCGTCAGTGCTGGCGCTCGCCGCGTGAGCGAGAAGCCGCATCCCGCCGCGATCGACGTGGCCGGCGCATGGTATCTGAGCGATGCCAAGGCCAGCCTCGTCCCGATCGCCATGGTGAAGCCCGAAGATCTGCTCATGGACGAGCTGGTACGTTCGGTCGTGGGCAAGGCCAACGCGCTGTCGGCCGCGCTGACCGCGTTCAAGCTTCACGCGTTCGAAAGCGTCGGCGAGCTTCAGGCGCTACTGGCCCAGCAGTACGAGGCGAAGATCGGCGGCAAGAAGGGCAACATCACCCTCACGTCGTACGACGGCTGCAAGAAGGTCCAGGTTGCGGTATCGGACCTGGTCGAGCTTGGGCCTGAACTTCAGATTGCCAAGCAGTTGATCGACGAGTGCCTCCGCGAATGGTCGGCCGACAGCCGCGACGAGATCCGCGCGCTGGTCGACCGCGTCTTCGCTGTCGATAAGGAAGGCCAGATTAGCCATGCCGGCCTGTTCATGCTGCTGCGCGTCGGGATCACCGACGAGCGCTGGCTGCGTGGCATGGCGGCAATCCGCGACAGCATCCGGATCATCGGCTCGAAGACTTACGTACGCTTTTACGACCGGCCGACGCCGGACGCCGCCTGGACACCGGTCTCGATGGACCTTGCCTCGGCATGACCCGGTGGGCGATCCTACGCACCAGCGGCGGTCAGACGCTGCCGCTGATGCGTTCCCTGCGCGACGCAGGGTTCGACGTCTGGTCGCCGGCAAGGCCTATCCGCCGGGCCCTCAAGGCGAAGACGCCAACGGGTACTAGGCTGATCGATACCGAGGTGCCGATCCTGCCAACGTTCCTGTTCGCCAGTGAGGCGGACCTCCCCAAGCTGGGCGACATCGTCGAGGATCTGACGAGCGGCCGCGGGTGCCTGCATCCCGGCTTCTCGATCTTCCATTATGGCGGCCGCATCCCGATCGTAGGCGATGCAGAGGTGAGGGGGCTTCGTGAGGAGGAGGAACGGACGATCGCCGTCCTTCAGGCCATGCGTGATGCCGAGAGCCATGCCGAAGCGGAGAAGATCCGTATCGCCGCGATGCAGACGGAAACGGCACGGCGTCGCGCCACCAAGGAGCTGGAGCGGGCACAGCGCCTAGCGCTGCGCGCCACCCGCAGGCCGTTCAAGCCTGGCACCCTAATCGAGGTTGCGGAAATGGACGCGATGGTAGGCGTGGCTGGTGTCGTGGAGGCCAGCGACGGTGTGCACGCGTGGGTACGCTTCGGCTCGTGTTCATGGAAAATTGAGGGTTGGCGGGTATCGCCGTCGGACTCAACCACATCGGCCGCATTGGGCCTCGCCGCCTAAGCGGTTCTCGGGACAGACGATCTGGGGCTCCGGCCCTTGCGCGCCCGCCATTACTTCCCCGCGATGCGTCGCGGAGGAAGTCGTAAGCATGTCGAACTTCCGGAGGTGGCTATGGCCGCACCACAGGCCCGATCCGTAGCCGAGCAGCTGCGCGATGCCGGCGATCAGCTCTACCGCCTCGCAGATCTGGCAGAGACGCCACAGCGGGACCACTCGGCAAGCGATCGTCTTCGCGACGAGATCGAGACCGTCGCTGGCGACGTCCGAGCGGTCGTCCGCGGCCGCGGTTTCCGCTGACCCTGCGGTGGGAATGATCCGCATCAACGGCGTCATGACCACCAACTTCCGCCGGCTGCAGCGTTGCCCCTCGTCCTGCCGCCAGACGTCATCGTTGCCACGGAAGACAGCGTGCTGACCCAGCTCGATCGTGAGCGCGAACGGGCGCAGATGACCGTGCTGACGGACGGCGGTGCCAAGAAGTACGTCTATAACCGCAAGGCGGTCGAGGTGATCGACAGCCGTAGTCTGACGGTCGCGCTGCTCAATGCGCTGTCGCTGACCGACAAGCAGAAACGCTACCCGTTCGCATATGCCGAGATGCTCGCAACCGGCGACACCCTGGCCGTTGTGCTCGCCCGCTTCGAGGCCGGGCTTACCGCGTCGTCGGCGAAGATCGCGACGATCGAGGCGCAGGCGCAAAAGGCAAAGCGCGCGGTCCGCGCCGCGCCGACGATCGCCGCCAAGCAGGCTGCGGCCCAAGTGAACTGGAGCGTCTGATCATGGTTTCGCAAGCCGAGTTCATCAATCAGCAGTCCGCTTACGTGAATGCGCAGCAGGTCTATCTCGATCAGCAGCGCTCGCTCGACAACGGCACGGCCGATGCCGTGATCGGCAACCCAGCCGGGCAGCCTGCGCCCGGTTGGTACCCAATGACCGATCCGGCCGGCCTGGTGCACTGGCGAGCTTGTGACGCGCGCAAGGCAGCCGATGCCTCGCGGCTGATCTTCAAGCGCGTGCAGCTGGGTCTGACCGAGGGATACACGGCATCGAACACAACGCTCGCCCTGTCGTCAGTCGATGATGGCTCGGTGATCGATCTGTTCGGCAACACGACTACAGCAAACGTCTCGATCATCCTGCCGAACACGCTTCGGCAAGGCTTCTCCTGTTCGATCATTGCCGCTGGCACGGGCAACTACGTGTTCACCGCCGCTGCGGGTGCGAACCTGCGCAACGGGCATAGCCACAACGCGATCTTCGGACAGGATTGCATGGCGACGATCGTCAACCGGGTGCGATCGTCACAGGGCAACAACACCTGGGGCCTGTTCGGCGACACGAAGGCGGTCTGATGACTTTGAACCCCGCCTTCCCGACGGCTGCCATCATGCCGATCCCCGGCAACCCGCGTTGGCAATACCAGCGCGTGACGCCGCGCGATCGCAACGAGGGCGACGACGTCACTTTCACGTTGAAGTGTCTGAATGCCGTCCCCGGTGCCAAGGTCCTGCTCTGGATGACTGGCGGCGGGAGCATGGGCTCGGCAGGGAATTGGCTTACCAGCCGGGACAACGTCGTGCGTGCGGCCGTCGAGGCGGCGGGCTGCACGTACCTGAAGGCCTCTGCCAGCACGCAACCAGCCAAGACCGGCACCGTGTCGTGGATCATCACCATCGGTCCGAGCTACCGGACCGGCACGGTGATGACGTTCGGCAACACGATCCGGAAGGACAAGCGCAACACTGCGAGTGAGGCAGACGGGATACGGGGCGGGGCGGGTAGTTTCCAGATCCTGCTATCGCGCATCCAGGTGCCGAACCTCGGAAGCGCGGCGGCACACGCCGCAGCGTACGGCACCGTCGCCGCTGGCCTGCCGTCGGGCGGCGGCTTCATCGATGTGCATGACACCTCGCGCCGTCCCGAAGGTACGCCGACGATCCGGTTGCAGACCTTCGTGCCCGGTACTCGCGTTGCAGCGGCTGGAAACCTGAACGAAGGCGCGAGCTTTGATGTCGAGATCACGACGGCGAACATCGTCGGCGGTACGACATTGCGGTTCTATGCCGCGAATGACGCCGAGAACGACGTGAAGCCGTCTGTCCGGGCGGCTTTTCCGGTCGCCGGTCGGCAAGTTCCAGGCGTTGATGTTTTCGTCCCGAAGTGGACGCCGGCAACCGCCGCTGACTATTTCAATGGCGCGCGCATTACCTTCCGCGACGACTATGACAACTCCCAACCAATCCGCTTCACCCTCACGGTCGAGGTCGACGCAGAAGACGAGACCACCGAGCAATTCGACATCATCGGCATCCTAGAAGTGGATGGTGATCTTGCCGAGTTCGGTGGTGGCAGGTCGCGCGGTGATTATGCCGGCAGCGCAATCTACACGCTCGGCGACTGGGTGACCTGGACGGTCGATGGCGGCACCTACGTCTACATCGCGGACGATGACGGCAGCGGTGCTTCTCCATCCGACACTAATCGCTGGCGGACATATCTTCGGACGCAGAGCCTCGGGCTATCGACGACGAAGTTCTTCCGCGATGTGCCGGCGCGATACTGGGAGCTGCGCGCCACTACCGACGGCAGCACCATCACTTATACGATACAGGGGCCGACCGGCCGAGTTGGCGAGACGGTCTCGCTAATCTCTGCGAACCCGCCGCCCGGGTTTCAGGCAGCGCTGGAAGCCGCGACGACTGCAGGCGCGGCGATCGTCTACGCCAATGGGGTCCTGACGGCGCAGGCGACTAGCCGGGACGCCAGCGCGGTAACCTTCACCGTGCCGCATGCCGGGGCAGGCAAGCACACCCTGCACCTGGTTGACGGCGCGTCTGGTTCGTTCCTCGTGATCCCCGACGCCTGCGTCTACCTATCAGCGCCCGTCCTTCCGGCAGAGCCGGCGAACATCTACGGTGTGAACCTAGCCGGGGGTGAGTTCGGCGATGTCTACGACAGCGCGGGTAATCGAACCATCTACGGCAGTGGCCGATACTATTATCCGTCCAAGCCGCAGACGCCGGCGACAGCGCACGACCAGATGGACTATTTCTTGTCGAAGGGCGTCCGCATGATGCGCCTGCCGGTTAAGTGGGAGAGGATCCAGCCGGCTCTTTTCGGCCCGCTCTACTATGGTCCCGACGAGCCCTTCACCGCCACCAATGATCTCGACATGCGCCGGATCACGGAAGTGATCACGTACTGGACCGGACTCGGCGGGCACGTCCTGTTCGATCTGCACAACTACATGGGATATCAGCAGCGGCTGCCGGACGGCACGGTGCGATCGAACAAGATCAAATATGACAGTCCTGTCGGCCTGACGGTTGAGGCACTGTCGGACGTATGGGTGCGCCTCGCCAGCGTCTTCGGCGGTAACCCACGGGTCTGGTTCGGTCTCATGAATGAGCCCAGCGGCGACGGCGCGACGGCCACCCGAACGCGCGACAACATGCATGCCGTCGTCAACGCCATCCGAAGTAGGACCGACGCGCTGAATAAGGTCGTGGTCGCGGGATCGAGCTACTCTAACGCAAAGAAGTGGGTCTCGGGCGGCGTGGCTGCGGCATTCGACGGCTTCTACGATCCTGCCGGCAACTTGGCTTTCGAACCGCACAACTACATCGATCCTGATCAAAGCGGTACGCAAGGCACCTGCGTCATTCAGACCGCGACCAACAATCAGCTCGCCGAGTTTACAACCTGGGCACGCGCTCGCGGCTTTCGCGGCATCCTTGGTGAGTTCGCTGGAGGCAACCCAGCGGTTGCCGGTCAGGAGCAGTGCGCGTCATCAGTGTCGGCGACCTACCAGTTCCTGCGCGACAATGCCGACGTCTGGATCGGTTGGACGACATGGGGCGGGGGCTTCCCGAACTCGTACCCGTTCACGCTCGAACCCTCGGGTGGATACGCCGGCAACGACAGCGCCGGCATGAAGATGCTGCTGCCCTTTCTCTAAATTCACGGAAACGACCATGAACAACACGATCTTCGCGGCCAAGGCGGTCGCAGGAAGCGATGACGCATGACCGCGACAGCAGCAGCCGCAGTGGAAGCGGCTAGTCCTATTCTTCAAACCGCATCGGGCGGCTCGATCCGCGCCGGCGTGTGGACAGGCGTAGTGCTCGCGGGCATTGGCGTCATCTCCCTCGTAATTCGTCAGTGGGGTCCCTGGCAGGTGATCGCCGGTACCCAGCGTCGCGCCGACATCGAGGGCATGGGTAAGCGCATCGCGGAATTGGAAGCGCGCCTCGATCGGCAGTCCGTCCAGCACGAGGCGAAGATCGAACAGGAGCGGCGGGAGCATGCAGCCGAGCTCCAAATCATGCGGCACCGAATGAATAACCTCGACCAGTGCCTGACTATGCTGCTGGCGCTGATCGAACTGGACCCCGACCGCGCCCGGGATTCTGCGACCCGGGTTCGCCAGATGCGCGAACGCCAGGAGGCCAACGAGATCGCCGAGAAGGGCGCGATCACCGCGGCCCGCCTCGTTCCGATCATGAAGGAGCCTCTAGCATGACCGACGTCGACCGCCATTGGCGCTACGTCATCGCGCTGACCCTGATCGTTGGATACGTCGGACTCGCTGCGATCTCATTCTTTCACCAGGTCCCCGCGAACAACACCCGCTTCGTTGATGGCTTCTTCACTGGCCTAGGGCCCATCGTGGGCGCAGCGGTCGCTGCGGTCCTCAACGTCGGCAAGGGCAATAGTTCGCAACAGGATGCGACGATCGGCACGCTCGTCGACAAGCTACCACCTCAGACTACCGGGACCGGTCCAGCAGCGCCGGCCGAGTAACGGCCCGCCTCAAGCGCCGTGTGAACGCGAGGCGGGCCGGCTCCTGACCTGCTGAAGAGTCCGAGCGCGATCAGAACCGCTCAGGATCAAATTAGACCCAGATAGGAAGGAAATGACGATGACGACGGCATCAGAGCCGGCGTGGCTTTCGGCTGCGCGGGCAAAACTCGGCACGCGTGAAGCGCCCGGCCCGGCAAATAGCTCAACGATCATGGGTTGGGCGAAGAAGCTCGGCACGAAGGTTCTGGGCATGGTTTACAACGCGGACAGCGTGCCCTGGTGCGGGCTATTCGTCGCCGCGTGTTTGGCTGAAGACGGCATCCCGGCCGCACCGATCGCAGTCCGTGCGAAGGCTTGGGAAAAGTGGGGGTCGAACCTCGCGACCGATCGCCTGGCGCCGGGCGCAGTGCTCGTCTTCGAACGCTCCGGTGGTGGTCATGTCGGCTTCTACGTGGGCGAGGACAGGACTAGCTATCATGTCCTGGGCGGTAACCAGTGCGACCGGGTCAGCATCATGCGGCTGGAGAAGCCGCGGTGCATTGCGCGCCGCTGGCCGATCGGCCGGGCAGTCATCGGGAAGCCGAAGATGATGACCGCGATCGCGGGCATCCCCTCATCTTCGAACGAAGCATGACCTGGGCGGCGTGTTTAGCCCTGCTTCGCCGGTTCTGGTGGGCAGCGCCGATGATCGGCTTGCTTGTCGGACTGCACTTCACGCGCGAGACGCTTGCCGATCGCACGGCGACACTGAGGTCTGAACGGGCGGCGTGGACTGCGGAGATAGCGAAGGCCGAGCAGCTGCGCGCCGACGCGGAGATGCGCTTCGCCGTCCAGCAAAGCACGGCGCTGACGACGTTCGCCGACCGTCTGGCGAACCGAGAACCCATCATCCTTCGATCCACTGACACTGTGAGGACCTATGCGCAAACTGATGCTGGCCGTGCTGCCTGCCTTCCTGCTGACCGCGTGCGCGGGATCGACGCGCTCGACGCTGAGTTATTCGCCCGCGATCCCGGCGGTACCGGTGGAGGCGAGGAAGCCCTGCACCGCGACACCGGTGCGCCGGCAAGTCGACGGCTCAGCCAATAGCGCGGATGCCGAGGGTGCTATTCGCGATGCGCGCGCCGATCTCGCGCTCTGTGACGCGCGACGGCAGGTGGCGGTCGATTCGTGGCCGCGGTAGCCGCCCGAACACACCCTTCGCAGCCAGCTCTTCCTCTACCTGACCGACAACTCGGCTAGCGTGGAATTCGTGGGCGGCGAACATAGCTGCTCCACCCCAGAATAACCCGAGCGAGACGATAGCAGCGCGCCAAGAATACGCGCGGAAAGTGTGCCGTTTCATAGCTCCGCCATAGCGGAGCTGGACTGACCGCAGCGTGAAGACCGGATGACATGCCGGTCATGGCCTTTTCTCCCCGCGGACCACCAAGGATACAGCCATGAAAACCATTCTCCTCTGGGACCCCCGGTTCCCAGATCGCAAACCGACGCGGCTGACACTCGACGATGCCGTCGCAGCAGCGGCCGTTCGTTCGGGCGTCGCCGCGGCCGCGAACCCGGCAGAGGCAGGCGAGCTTGGCGCAGGTGGGGCGCTCGACGCAGGAATGCCCACTGAAGTAATGATTCAACATGGCAGGAACGGGGGCGGGTTGTCTCGAGTATTCTTGCCGTACAGCGTCGTGATGGTCGGTGCATTGGCCGGCGTACTGGCAGCGATCGGCACGCCCATCGCTGGCGGCGTCACTCTGCCACCGACCCCTACGCCGAGTGTACTGCGAACCGTATCGGCCAACATGATCGGCCAAGCGTCTAGCACCGGAGCAGGACGCAAGCTGCATGCATTCCGAGCACGAAAGTATATCGGTTCTGGGGCTGTTAAGTCGATCACGGTCGGCTTGCACAACTGGTACAGCAACAGCGGCACCGAAACGCTTTATCCGAATGACGCGGTATTCGAGATCTACGCGTACTATAACGGCGTAGAGGTAATCGTCACCAAAGACAGTTCGCCTGTTATCACGGTGCCGTCTGGAGCGACCGACTTCAAGTGCGATGCCATTCTGCCCGGTGCATTCGGTGTGGCGCAAATCCCGAGAGGCGACTTTGTCGAGCTACGCGGCACGCTGCATCGCAGTGGTGCATCAGCGGTTACACCCGCATCGCAGGTCATTCAGGCGGGGTCGTCGGGTGCTGGCGTTGAAGCTCTTTGGCTCGACACGGACGGAAGCGTTACTGGCACGGCGCAGACGCTTACCAACCTACGGTCGCCTGGAACCGCATTCGTTGTTTCGGCGGGAGCGAAGTATGCGTCGCAGTCTGGCTTCCTTCCTAATCTATGGGGCCTGTTCGTCGATGGTGATCCGGTCACGGAACTTCATTTCGGCGACAGCATCGATGTCGGTCTGGCACAGTCTGCCGCGCAGGGTGGCGCGCTGGGTACTGGCCGGAACGCGCAGGCCACGCATGACGCCGGCACGATCACCAACTTCACCGCGTTCGTGTCGATCGCGGTGGGTGGAAGCGTAATCTCGCACTTCAATACCGCCGAGAAGCTGACCACGCCGTACATGAAATACGCCAAGTACGCTTTGGGCTTCGGCCTGACGAATGACTTCCTTACGACCGGCTTGGGCAAAACGCCGGCTGAGGCTTTGGATGTCAGTCGGAAGCTATGGGCGCTGCTCAAAACGCAGGGTGTCCTAAAGATACTTCAGCTCAGCGGACAAACGCGAGGGAGCGGCAACTCCACAGACGACGCCTCGCAGACGATCGGCGCCGGTTGGCAGGCCGGAGGCAACGTCGAGCAGTTCTATGCACTTCTCCCTGCCGAGATTGCAGCGGGCAGAATCGACAAGTTCCTCAACTTTGAGTCGTGGCGCAGCCCAACGGACCGCTACAAGTGGCGTTCGGGCGGCTCGCCCGATCTGACCCACAACTCAAACGGTGTCCACTTGGACGAAGCAATCGAACTGCGTGCAGCGAAGGTTGGACTGTTTGTATGACTAGAATGCTGAAGGGCGACTTGCAAAACTGCGCATCATTTTCCTTCGACGCAGGTGGACCAATGCAGAGTGCACCGCCGCAACAAGCAGCAATGCCGCAATAGTTGATCCCAAAGCGATTAGCGCCGTTCCGGTAATACCCATGCTTCAAACTTTACACGTCCCGGCGCCGTAATCAACGGTCGGCGCACAAACCCAGGAGCTTAATATGATTAGGACCATGCTACTCGCCCTCGCGGCGAGCCTATTGCCGTGCGCGTCGTTTGCGCAGACCGCTACGCCCATGCTGACCATCGCGTCGCCGCTGAAGGCGAACAGCGGTGATCAAAACATTACCCTGTCGAGCGCGCGCGCGCCGTTCAAGAAGGGTACGGTGATCAAGCTGTGCCCGGTAACCAGCGTCACGCCGGCGTCGAGCTATGTAGCCAGGGCGGCTACTTGTCCCGCCCCGATCGTCGTGCCGGAAACCCCGCCGGTACCGCCGGTCACTCCGCCCGTGCCCCCGTTGTCGTACCAGATGCGTCGACGCTCACTGCATTGTCGCCTGCGGGCGAAGTCTTCCTGCAGAATGACAAGCTCGACGTCGGCCTTAACCCGTTCGGGGGGATCGGCACGCTGAACGCAGCGCCGCCCGTTTTTCGCACCGATGTACGTACTGGACTGAAGCGTCTCGGCCTGTTTGACGGCAAGCATGACGACGTGATCCTGCAGGGCCGCGCGATTGACCTGTTCATGCTGTCGATCAACGGTCGCCGCTACGCGAACGGCCAGCTGACCGGCTTCACGCAGATCCCCGGCAAGTTTTCCGATCCGTCGCGCTGGCTCGGCCTGGTCGCGGGCGTCGAGGTTGAGCAGATCGTTCGCCTCGACGGTCCGACAGTGCACTTCGACATGAATCTGACCAACCGCAGCCTCGCTCCTGTTACCCTCGGTTATCTCCGTGCAGTGGATCCCGACCAGTCGGACCTCTACGACACGACCAACACCGCGATCGTGGGCGGCGTCGAGTCTACGTTGCAGGGTAAGGGCGGCACGTTCTATCTACGCGACATCGCTGGCAGGGCAACAATCGCCACGGCCTCATACAACAAGTCGGCCGAGATCGGCGCGGCGCTGGCGATCGGCGCGACGCGGAAGGGCGACTACGTTGTGCAGCTGGTGTTCGCGCCCATCACGCTGGCGCCGGGGCAGTCGGTGACGCACTCGTTCGAAATGGGCGTGCGCTAAGGCCTCGGCTGGCCGTTGCGCCTTCCGCCGCGATCGCTGTCGTGCCATAACTGCGTCGCCTGTCTAGCGTAGCCGCGAGGTCAGGCCCGCGCGCGCGGAAACTCTGGGTCACCGGTTCGCCGGGTGGCCCACCAAATACAAAACCCTTCGGGGAAATACGTGGGGCGTAGCTCCCAGGGTCTGCGCGGCTAACCACCCGGTCCGTCCGGCGGTTAGTCGCGCAGCGATCCTCCTACCAGTTTCGCGACGACCGTCGCATTATCTATCCCGCGGCCGAACGGCCAGGGCTCCGCCGATCGCATCGATCGGCGGCCATCATGGCGCGCGTAGCCCGTGCCTCGTCATGAAGGTCACACCTCCCCATGCATCCTGCACCTGTCTCCCGACCCGTCGCCCCTTACATGGGCGGCAAGCGTAACCTGGCGACGCGCCTCTGTGCGCTGATCGATGCCACCCCGCACAAAGCCTATATCGAACCCTTCGTGGGCATGGGCGGCGTCTTCCTTCGCCGATCGCGCCGCCCGGCGGCCGAAATCCTCAACGACCTATCAGGCGACGTCGCCAACCTCTTCCGCGTTGTGCGCCGGCACTATCAACCGCTCGTAGACGAGCTGGCTTTTCTGCCCGCTAGTCGGGACGAGTTCGATCGTCAGTTGCGGCTCAATCCAGACGCGTTGACCGATATCGAGCGTGCCGTCCGGTTCCTTTACGTCCAGCGTCTGGCTTTTGGCGGCAAGGTTCACGGCCGGACATTCGGTGTTCGAAAGGGCCAGTCGTCGCGGATCCAGCTTGGCCGTCTGCGCGCGGAGCTAAAGGCATTGAGCCGGCGCTTAGAGCCGGTGACAATTGAGCGACTGCCCTACCAGGACGTCATTCGTCGCTACGATCATCCTGGCGCCCTCTTCTATCTGGACCCGCCCTATGACGAGACGACCGGCTACGGCGTCGAGTTCGGCCGCGGGGATTATGTTGCGATGGCCGCGCAGCTGGCGACGATCGCCGGCGAATTCATCATGTCGATCAACGACACCCCCTTTATCCGTGAGACCTTCGCGACGTTCTCGATCGAGGAGGTCGAAACGACCTGGACGGTGTCCCGCACCGCCCCTGATCGCGCCGGCAAGGTCACGGAGTTGATTATCAGGAACCGGCCCGTTCAATCCGGAAAAGTTCGTGCTTTCGAGTAGCTATTCCGGCGCGCATGCCGGGGTATCGGGTACCCGAAAGCGGGGTATATGGGTTAGTGAAACCCGCGGAAAAGCGTTATTGCGGCGGAGGACTTCTCCGCTGCTTTTAGTTCGGAGATTGGCGTGTCAACCTTTCTGCGAGGTCCAGCGCTTCTGCAAGACATACAGTAATCGGTACCTGTTCGGTGGATGCCGCCAAATCAAGTGACCACGCTATTGCAGCTCGCAACGACTCCACATTCTGTGCGTCCATCGGGGAAGTATCGTTTGTCTGACCGGTTCGAATCCTACCCAAATCCCCACGATTTGGGTCCACCAACATGTCAAACCTTTTGCACATGTCTAAAGGACTGACGAACTTAATGCCGGATGCTTCCCCGTCAGACCAGACGACCCGCGAAGGTATAGGCGCTTGCGCAGGCAGGCTGAGTGTCACCATCGCGCCTGCGGGCAATTCGCCTCTAAGCGTGACTCCGCAACCAAGGCGAGACAGGTCCCGAACGTTTACCGTACGCTCACCCAGCACGCCGTCACTGAGTGTCGCGACGAATTGAACGGGATGACGCGGCGCATTGCGAGGTAAACGATGCGACAGGTCCGCGCGCATTGAATACTTATCGACCATATCTTTTCCATCGCTGGTGATGACAAAGGACTCATCGCGTGATTGCTGGTTCCACAATCGAGGCGAAGCATTTGTTTTTGTAAAAAACTAATGGCTATTCGGCGGCTTGAATGTTGTTGTTGTGCGGCACGGGGACACCGAATGCGGGGTACGCTATCAAGTGTAACTTGCAGAAAACCTTGAAGGCAGCGGAGGTCTTCTCAGCCGCTCAAATCGTCTCCATCCGTTCCGAGCGATCAGTCTATGATACCGACTAAAACTAGCTTGCCATCGCGAATCTCGAGGCGGGTCGGTCTACGGTTCGCGGGGTTGGAGCCACTCTTTCCCGACGTAGTCGCGATCGAAAAGGCGACGACCTCTTCCAAAAATTCATTTTGCGCTGTCGGATCGATTTCGAGCTCGATCTGATATTTTTCCAGTAATCGGTAGAGCGTAGATCGACCGACTTCCAATCGTACGGCAGCGGCAGAGAGATTGTAGTTAGTTGCCTTCAGCGCTGATACGATGGCTTCACGCTTAGCGTGGGCCATGGTGCCAGACCGTTTCCACGATTTGTTTGGCATCCCAACCTTCGTTTCGAAGTTTAAGTGCAAAGGTACGTGGGAAAGCCGGTATTGGATCCAGGCGACGGGATCGCGTTAACCCTTTTGTACAATTATAACGACGGCAGAATGACGGCGGTCGGTCCTCGGGTAGGGTATTGTCTACCGAGAAGGGGGTACATCGTCCACTGTAAGCGGCAGAAAACCGTCATTGCGGCGGAGGGATTCTCCGCCGTTGTTTGAGGCGGAACACGTTCAAAACGGCTTTCTCCAACGTCAAATTCACTTTACCGCCTCATAATCGCGTCCTTTGATATGACGGGGAAGCCCAGCTTCCCTAACACTTCAACAACAGCATTGCCCATTCTGAGCAATGTTGGAATCAAAGGTTCATTCGCTAGTTCCCCGTAACCCAGAGAAAGAATTGTTCCGGCATCTGCCCAACAATCGCTTGAGGCGGTGTTCAAGGGATAAGTAGCCAGTATCTCACCGTCTACCATATCGCGTATTTCACGCGTCGGTGCGTATATATATACCCCGGCGTCATCGGTGTCTTGAATTCCCAAAGGACCTGTGAATGTAATCAGCCGACGTGCCACGGGCACAAGCAACTGGTGCTTGTCGAGAATGTCCATTTGATGAAGATGCCAAAGATCATCGTTGCCACCCTGATATGGTTTCATAGAACTAATGATTTGCTGATGGTGGGCGCTCAATCGCCGAATTTTCTTCTTAGCGGCCTGATGCCATTCCCCACTTACCGGATTGCGTATTCCCTTCTCAAAGAGTTCACTATTCGCAGAAATCGGGAAATAAGTCTCACGAATAGCTGATAAGCTACCATTGCCGTTTGCACGTGCTAAATCACAGGCAAGTATATCGAGTGCAGATCGCAGGTTATGTATTGTATCACCCACCATTGCCCCAAGCCTAGACGGTACTTCCTGATTGATGCGCAACCGAACATGCTTGGCCGAGTTCGCTACGTCGGGCTCAATTGTGAGGCGAAATGGTTTCGTGGCCATGTATGCGGAAATCGAACGCTGCAGCTCCGCAAAATGTAAGTTGGTACGTTCAATCTTGAGTGTCGCACCGGTTTCTACACCAAACATTTGTAAGGCCGTCAAAGGCTCGAAAATGCCGTTATCCGGCGCTGGCGTCGTTTCGGTCATTTTTTTCACCCGTTAAAAAGGATAGTTGTATGCTGACCAACGCCGCGGTGAAAGCCGCGCGGCCGCGCGCGACCGCCTACAAGCTTTTCGACCAAGGCGGCCTGCACCTCTACGTGGCGCCGAATGGGCGGAAGTCCTTCCGGATCAAGTTCCGCTTTGGCGGCAAGGAGCTGCTGCTGACGATCGGCGCTGTTCCCGAAGTGTCGCTTGATGCCGCCCGGGCCCGGTGCGACCAAGTGCGCGAGCAGCTCTGCCGCGGCGAGGATCCTCGGACTTGCGAGATTGCGCAACCCGGCAGGGCTCGTGCTTTCGCGGACGTCGCCCGGCAGTGGCATACGCACGTGCGCCGGCGCTGGACGGAGGTGCATGCCAGCGATGTTCTCGCCAGCCTGGAGCGCGACGTGTTCCCGGCGATCGGCGCGATGCCGATCGGCGCCGTCACGGTGCCCGTAATTCTGAACGCGCTACGCGCCATAGAGAAGCGCGGCAGCCTGGTTACGGCCAGCCGCGTGCGCCAGCGGATGTCGGCCGTATTTGCCTACGCGATGGCGGAGGACTTGGTCGACCAGGATCCCGCGGCGATCGTCAGCCGGGCGCTTACGCCGCCAGCACCGGCGCAGCATCATCCCGCATTGCTAGAAATCGAGGACGCGCGCGCACTGCTCGCCGCTGCCGATCTCGTCGACGTCGCGCCGGTGGTAAAACGCGCGTCGCGGTTCCTTGCGCTGACCGCAGTACGATTCGCCGCAGTACGCGGCGCGCGCTGGGAGGAGGTCGAGGATCTCGACGGGGCCGCGCCGCTCTGGCGGGTGCCGGCCGCGCGGATGAAGCTGGCGGCAGCGAAGAAGCTCGATGCGAAGAACGATCACCTGGTGCCGCTGTCGCGCCAGGCGGTCGCGCTGCTTCGCGAGATCCGCGCGAATATGCATCAGGACAATGCAAATATGCATGGCTTCATCTTTGATTGCGGCGCCGGCCGGACGATCGGCGAGAAGTCGATCGGCGCGTTGTACGATCGCGCCGGTTTCGCCGGGCGCCATGTGCCGCACGGTTGGCGCGCATCGTTCTCGACGGTGATGAACGAGCGGGGCGCGGACGGCGCTGACATCGAGCGGGCTCTGGCACATTCGCCGAAGGACAAGGTCAAGGCTGCGTACGATCGGAGCGAGCGGCTCCAGCGTCAGCGCGATCTGTTCCAGGAGTGGGCGGATTTGTTAGTCGATCTCTGATCCAGCGCCGCGTGCGCGACGCAAGAAAAGAACAATGACTTTCGCACATTTCCCCCATCGACAGCCCGGGGCGGCGCAAGCCGCCTCGCTCCGACAGCCGGGACTTGGCGGTCGGGTGCTTGAGGTGTGCCGTTTCGGCTCTGGGGTAATATCAAACTAGCGCCGGCTCCGCGCTCAGCGGAGACGTTCCTTATTCCTCATACCTGAATGCAGGATAGAGCACATTTCATGTACTCGCGTTATTGAACGAAGAAGCCGCACTAGCGAGAGCGGCACGCAGGGGCGCGTATTGGATCTCGCGTGGCGTGACGGGCGCTCCGGGCGCTACCGCGGCTGGGACGGCCCCCAGGCGGCGCAGCTTGGCCACCAGGATCTGCATGTACCGCTGCCACGTTCGAGGGGCCATGCTGCGCCGGTGGTCGAAGTAATACGCGTTCGACGTTTGCTCGCGCTGGGGGGCGAACTCGCCTTCGTTGTTCGTCCGGATGCTACGGCGCACCCAGTCGACGAAGCCGCGGGCCTTCAGCCGCTTCACCGCGTCGATCGCTGCGTTCCGGCTGCAGACCGCCCAGGCGGCGATCGTGTCGTATGACGGGAAGAGGGCGCCTGTCGCGAAGTCGATCTTCGAGAGCAACGCCTCGAGGATGGTGACGTCGATACGCGTGAGCCGTTCGTCGGCTCGCGCGATCGTCGCGTCTAGGCGCTCGATCTCGCGTCGCAGCGTCGCCGGTCGACCGATGGGTGCCTGCCCCTCGGCGATCAACATCGCCAGCTCGGCGGCCATCGCGTCGCGCAGCTCGCGGACCTCGCGCAGCTTCCGATTAGGTAGTTCCTTCCAATCTTGCCGGCGTTGCTCTTTGGCGCTCTGCACCAGCGCTTCGCCATAAATCACGGCCTGCGCATGTGATCCGTCGCCAACCTTCTTCCACGGCTGGGCGCGCAGATCGTCGACGTCATAGCTAAGCCGCCGCGGCACACGCCGGCCTTCGCCATGATCAGGGCCGCGCGCCTTTTCCGAAAGGCTGGCACCGGTGCCGCGGATCAGATTGCGGACCGCCTGCGCGGTCGGCGCTTTACCAATGGCCGCGCTCACAGCGCGGCACTCGTCAGGAGTGCCGCGGCCCCTCGATTAGCTGATCGGGCTCCAACAGATCGACGGTCAGCAAGTCCGCCCATTCTTGCGCGATCTCGCGCCGTCGGGGCATGTACGCGTACCGATTGTAGATCGCTTCCACGCTGCCATCGATGTGCGCCAGCATCAGATTTATCACCTCCCGATCGCCCTTCCGTCCTTCCTCGGCCGCGAGCCTGTTCATGACGGTAGAGAACGTTGCGCGCCAACCATGCGGGACGTGAATGGCGGCGTAGCCTGCCTCCCGATACAGCTTGCTGATCGTGCTGTCGCTCAGCGGTCGCTTGGCAAACCTGATCGAGCGGAAGATCAGTCCCGTAGTGCCGCTGAAGCTGATCGCGATCTTCACGATATCGACCGCCTGACGCGACAAGGGCACGATGAACTCGAATGCCGGATCGTTCCGCCGTTCCTGCGCCAGTTTCATTTTCGTCGCGGAGATCCGCCAGATCGGGGCATCGCCGTCCAGATCCTCGAACTCGTGCACCTCCGCCAAGCGCAGCACGCCCGAACGCACCGTCGTCAGCGCCAACAGCCGCGACGCCAGCCTCGTCAGCGGAAAGACCGGTCGAGCTTCCACGACCCGGAGCAATTCCCGCGCGCGCTCGATCGTTTGAACCGCCGGATAATGACGGTGCCGAACCCGGCCGAGCGCCTTGCCCATTTCCGCTGCCGGGTTGCTGGTCGCGATCGCGCTGGCGATCGCATGTACGAAGATGTCGGAGATCCGCTGCCGGCAGCGATGCGCGACGTCGGCCGAACCCCGCGATTCGATCTTCCGCAACAGCGTGACGATCTGTGACGAGGTGACCTGCGATATCGGCATTTTGCCAATCGCCGGGAACACGTCGTTCTCCAGGGTACGCAGAACGTGCGCCGCATGACGCGGTTTGAATAGCGGTACCTGACTGGCGTGCCACGTCAGCGCTACCGACTTGAACGTATGTTCTCCCGCAGCTGCTGCCTGCGCCGCCTGCAGCACCCGATCGATCGACGGATCGACACCCGTCCGGAGTAGCGCCGCGGCCTGCTCGCGCGCGATTCGCGCCTTCTTCAGCGAGACGTCCGGATACAGGCCGAACGTGAGTCGCTTTTCCTTGCCGTGGATGCGATATTTCCACCGCCAGGAGCGAGCGCCCGACTTTAAAATCTCTAGGTAGAGCCCGTGGCCGTCGAATAGCTTCGACTTCCCAACCGCTGGCGGCGACTTGCACTTCAGATCCGTCAGCACGCGATGCCCCCACCGCTAGAAAACCGTGCCCCCATAATGCCCCCGAATGCCCCCGCCAGTCTTGGCGGACAATGGCGGCTTTTGACTGCAACAGAACCCCCCCAAAATGGCTGTTTTCTAGGCTTTTTGGAGGGCTTTGACCGTCGGTGGCGGTAAAAAATGGTGCCGGTTGCAGGAATCGAACCCGCGACATCCAGTTTACAAAACTGGCGCTCTACCAACTGAGCTAAACCGGCCCTTGCGTCGGGCGTTGCCCGGTGCGTCGCGACCCAATGCTTCAAGACACGCCGAAGGTCCAGCCCTCGGTTCGCGCAATATGTGACGTCATCGTCGTCGGTGTCCAGAGGTGGGGGCGGTGCGCGTTGACACGAAGCCAGGCGGCGGTGAGGATCGCGTCGGTGGCGTGATCGTCGTAGCGTGCAAGCGGTGCGTGCGGACGGGTCCCCAGATTGGCCAGCGCCGCGTCGAGCGCGGCCGCGTCGCGCATCTTGCTGAGCCCCTTGCGGATACCGGCGGCGCGGGCGGCGATCGTGGTGTAAATCTCGACGATCACCGGCCCATCCGTCGGTAGCGGATCGAACGGCCAGACCGGCACGCGGCCGGCAAGGCGGTGGAGCACACGCATGCCGGTCAGGCTCGACTTGCCGACCTGCGCCGCGCCGACGAGGTTGAAGCAGCTCGTCGGCGACAGGCCCATCGCGCGCTGGCCGTGCTCGCAGACGCGCATCCGGCCCGCGCCGCCGGGGAACAGGTCGCCGCAGTCGCGGTGCTGGCGGAAGTGGCGGCGGATTTCCGGATCTGTGAGCAGGGTCGACACTGCGAGATGCGGGTCGGTGGTGGAGGCTTGGTCGACCATCGCCCAGAGCGCGCGGGCGTCGGGCGGACTGCCGGGCGTGCCGGGGAAATACCCGTTCCGATCGACGAACGGGAATGCGGGGGAGAGGTCCAGGCCGACCAGCGTCGGCTCGGTCTGGTCGAGCAACCACGCCAGCACATCGTCGCGCGACCATGCTGCAGCTTCCGGTGGCTCGACCAGCGCCGGCGCGGCATCGCCTGTATCGCAGATCGCGACGGCGATGCCCTTGTGCCGGTGCCCTTGCGCGCCGGACCAGTCGATCGCTGCAAACCGCGTGAAGCGCGTCTCAGCCATTCTTCTCGGCGCGCAGGCCGTCCCAATAGGCGAGCCGTTCCGACAGGCGCTTTTCAAAGCCGCGTTCGGTCGGCGTGTAGAAAGTCTGCGGGCTCATTTCGTCGGGCCAATAGTCCGAGCCGGAGAACGCATCCTCCGTGTCGTGATCATAGGCATAGCCCTTGCCATAGCCGATATCGCGCATGAGCTTGGTCGGCGCGTTGCGGATCGCCGCGGGCGGCATCAGCGAGCCCGTCTCGCGCGCCGATTTCCATGCAGCCTTCTGCGCCTTGTAGACCGCGTTCGATTTGGGCGCGGTGGCGAGATAGACGCACGCCTGCGCGATCGCGAGTTCGCCTTCGGGGCTGCCGAGAAAGTCGTAGGTGTCCTTGGCGGCGATGCACTGGACCAGCGCCTGCGGGTCGGCGAGGCCGATATCCTCGACCGCGGCGCGGGTCAGGCGGCGGAGCAGGAACAGCGGTTCCTCGCCCGCCGTCAGCATCCGCGCGAGATAATAGAGCGCGGCCTGCGGGTCGCTCCCCCGGATCGATTTGTGGAGCGCGGAGATGAGGTTGTAATGCCCCTCGCGATCCTTGTCGTACACCGCGACGCGGCGTTGCAGGAAGTTCGACAGGCCTGAGGGATCGAGCGGCTCGGGCAGGTTCACCGAGAACAGCGTCTCCGCCTGGTTGAGCAGGAAGCGGCCGTCGCCATCGGCGCTGGCGATCAGCGCGTCCTTGGCGGGTGGAGTGAGGGGGAGGGGGCGCTCCATCTCCGTCTCGGCACGGTCGAGCAGCTGTTCGAGAGCACCGCGGCCGAGGCGTTCTAGGATCAGCACCTGCGCGCGGCTGAGCAGCGCGGCGTTGAGTTCGAACGAGGGGTTCTCGGTGGTCGCGCCGACGAGCGTGACGGTGCCGTCCTCGACATAGGGGAGGAAGCCGTCCTGTTGCGCGCGGTTGAAGCGGTGAATCTCGTCCACGAACAACAAGGTGCGCTTGCCGATCTTGGCGTGCTCGCGTGCTTCGGCGAAGGATTTCTTGAGGTCGGCGACGCCGGAGAACACCGCCGAGATCGCGACGAACCGCAGGTCGACGGCGTCGGCTAGCAACCGTGCGATGGTGGTCTTGCCGGTGCCTGGGGGCCCCCAGAGGATGATCGATGACAGCCGTCCGGCCGACACCATCCTACCGATCGCGCCTTCGGGGCCGGTGATGTGATCCTGCCCGACCACCTCGCTGAGCGTACGCGGACGCAGGCGGTCGGCGAGCGGTGCGTTTTCGGGATGCGTTTCGGTAGGAGCGGCGGGTTCGAAGCCCGCGAAGAGATCAGCCATGCGCGGAAGATAGGGGCGGGGGCCGGGTTTGCCCATCCGTTGCCACCCACACTCCGTCATGCCGGGCTCGTTCCGGCATCCATCTCCCGCACGATCATCGATGGCGAGTTTGCGGGACGGTGGACCTCGGAACTGGTCCGGGGTGACGAATCTTTGACGGGCATCTTGAACCAGAAACAGTCTGCGATATATCGTCGATCATTGATGAAGATATATCGGAGAACACTCAAATGCGTTTTGGTATGGGATATGGAGCTTGGACTGGCAGCCCTCGTGGTGACGGTGAAGGCCGTGGTCGGCCTGGGCACGAAGGTCACGGGCGCCACGGTCATCGCGGCGGCCCGGGTGGTCGGCGGCGGCTGTTCGACGGTGGCGAACTCAAGCTCGTCATGCTGAAGCTGATCGCGGACGCGCCACGCCACGGCTACGACCTGATCCGCGAGATCGAGGGGCTGACCGGGGGTGGCTATGCGCCGAGCCCGGGCGTCGTCTATCCGACGCTCAGCATGCTCGACGAAATGGGCCTGATCGAGGAGCAGCAGTCGGTGGGCGCGAAGAAGCGCTTTGCGGCGAGCGACGAGGGGCGCGCGCATCTGGCCGAGAATGCGGCCGTGGTGGATGGCTTGTTCGCCCGGCTCGCGGCGGTCGGGGCAGAGTCCGAGCGGATCGATGGCGCGCCGATCCGGCGGGCGATGGGCAATCTTCGGCAGGTCCTCCAGCACCGGCTGATGCGCGACGACGTCAACGAGGACACGCTGCACGACGTTGCGGCGCTGCTCGACGAGGCCGCGCAGAAGATCGAGCGCCTCAAGTGAGCGTCTCGGTCGCACGCGTGCCGACGCATTCGGCCAGCAAGTATCTCCAGCAACTGGCCAAGCATTGGAGCCACAAGATGGAGGTCACCTTCTCGGAAAAAGAGGGCCGCATCGCCTTCCCGAACGGCGCGGTGCTGGAGATGCGCGCGGACATCGAGACGCTCGACGTCGCGCTGTCCGTGCCGGAGAGCGAGGACGTCGACCGGATGCGCGGCGTGGTATCGAGCCACCTCGACCGCTTCGCGTTCCGCGAGGCGCCGCTGACGTTTGATTGGGTGACTGTTTAGGGCCTCTTTTCTAACCCGCGCTCCCGCCCCCCCCCGACGTCATCCCAGCGAAAGCTGGGATTTCCCCATTCGGGTCGCGGCGCCCGCCAACAGGGATACCCCAGCTTTCGCTGGGGTGACGGGGAGGGGAGCGGGGGGAAGGTGAATTCGAAAGGTACACGTGGCAGACAACTTAGCCGCCCCGCCGCGCCATCACTTCCAGATACGTATCGAGCACCGTCTGGTTGATCGTATCCCACAGATACCCGGCCGCCTTGTCATGCCCGGCCCAGCCCATCCTCTCCCGCAGCCCCGGCTCGGAAACGATCCGCCCGATCGCGTCGGCGTACCCGCCGATGTCGGTCGGCAGCACGAGGAACCCGGTCACGCCGTCGTCGACTAGCCCGACCGCCCCCGACGCGCGTGCGGCGATCACCGGCACACCCGCCGCCATCGCCTCCAGCGTCACGTTGCCGAACGTCTCGGTCACGCTCGGGTTGAAGAACACGTCCATCGACGCGACCGCGCGGCCGAGATCGTCGCCCGACTGGAACCCCGCGAACACCGCGCCCGGCACGCGGGCGGCAAACCAGTCGCGCGCGGGTCCCTCGCCGATCACCAGCACCTTGTGCGGCACGCCGCGCTGCTCCAGCGTCCGGATCACGTCGGCGAAGACGTCGAGCCCCTTCTCCTTCACTAGCCGCCCGAGAAACCCGACCGCGACCTCGCCGTCCGCAATCCCGCGCGCGCGCCGCCAGTCGAGATCGCGGCGCGTCGGCGTGAAGCGGTCGTGGTTCACGCCGCGCGACCAGATTGCGGTCGGCGTCGTCACGCCCCAGCTGCGGACGATTTCGGCCATGCCGCGCCCCGGCACCAGCACTTCGTCGACGCGGTTGTAGAATCGCGTCAGGATCTTCACCATGATCGGCTCGAAGAACGCCATCCGGTAATAGCGGAAATACGTCTCGAACCGCGTGTGCAGCGACGCCACCGTGGCGATGCCGTTGCGGCGCCCATAGCTGATCGCGCGATGCCCCAGGAAATCGGGCGCTGACACGTGGACGATGTTCGGCGCAAACGCATCGAGGTCGCGACGGATCGCGGCGGGCAACCCGCGCGCCATCTTGTATTCGCCGCGCCCCGCCGGCAACGGCAGCGATGGCACCGCGACCAGATCGCCGGTCGGCGGGAAGGCAGGCTTGGCGTTGGTCGGCGAATAGACACGTACCGTCGCGCCCTTCGACAACAGATGACCGACGAGCAGATTCAACGCCTGGTTCGCGCCGTCGCGGACGTAATTATAGTTGCCGCTGAACAGGGCGATGCGCAGGTCGGTGGCGTGCATCATCGCGCGGATAACGCCGTGCGCCGTCAAGCGCCACTAAATCCGCAACATAGGTCGTATGCCGGCCATTGATGTTCCCGTATCGTTCTCGTACATCGGGGCATGGCGAAACCCCAGAAGCGTTATGTGTGTCAGGCTTGCGGATCGGTGTCGCACCGCTGGGCGGGGCAATGCGCCGACTGCAACGAGTGGAACACGCTGGTCGAGGAGGCGAACACCGCCGCTACGCCGTTCCATTCGAAGCATAATCTCCAGACCGGGGGGCGTGCGATCCAGCTGGTCGGGCTTGATGCGGAGATCAAGCTGCCCGACCGGATGGCGACCGGCATTGCCGAACTCGACCGCGCGCTGGGCGGCGGCTTCGTCGAGGGCTCGGCGACGCTGATCGGCGGCGATCCGGGGATCGGCAAGTCGACGCTGCTGTTGCAGGCAGCGGCGAAGATGGCGCTGGCGGGGCAGTCGGTCGCGTACGTCTCGGGCGAGGAAGCGGCGGACCAGGTCCGCCTGCGCGCGCGACGGCTGGGCTTGGGCAACGCGCCGGTGCAGTTGGCGGCGGCAACGTCGACGCGCGATATCCTGACGACCTTGCAGACCAAGCCGCCGGCGATGCTGGTCATCGATTCGATCCAGACGATGCACTCCGACCTGATCGAGGGTGCGCCGGGGACGGTCAGCCAGGTTCGTGCCTCGGCGCAGGAGCTGATCCGGTTCGCCAAGGAGCGCGGGACGGCGGTGGTGCTGGTCGGGCATGTCACCAAGGACGGCTCGATCGCCGGACCGCGCGTGCTGGAGCACATGGTCGACACGGTGTTGTCGTTCGAGGGCGAACGCAGCCACCAGTATAGGATCCTCCGCGCGATCAAGAACCGCTTCGGCGGGACCGACGAGATCGGCGTGTTCTCGATGCAGACTGAGGGGCTGGCGGAGGTCGGCAATCCGTCATCGCTGTTTCTGACGCACCGCGACGATGCGATGACCGGTGCGACGGTGTTCCCGGCGCTGGAGGGCACGCGGCCGGTGCTGGTCGAAATCCAGGCGCTGACGGTGCGATTGGCGTCCGGCGCGACGCCACGGCGCGCAGTGGTCGGCTGGGACTCCGGGCGTCTCGCGATGATCCTGGCCGTGCTGGAGGCGCGGTGCGGGCTGAGTTTCTCCAACGCCGAAGTCTATCTCAACATCGCCGGCGGCTACCGTGTCCAGGATCCGGCGGCGGATCTGGCGGTCGCGGCTGCGCTGATCTCGGCGATGTCGGAGCGCCCGGTGCCGGTCGACGCGGTGGCGTTCGGCGAAGTCGCGCTGTCGGGGGAGATCCGCCCCGTCGCGCATGGTCCGCTGCGGTTGAAGGAGGCGAGCAAGCTCGGCTTCGAGCGCGCGCTGGTGCCGGCGTCGATGACGGGGGAGAAGAGCGGAATGAAGCTCTCGGGATTCAAGACGCTGGCGTCGTTCGTCGATCACATGATGGGGCGTGGGTAGGCGATCCAAACCGTGTTTCCCCGCGAAGGCGGGGACCCAGACTGGGCTCCCGCCTTCGCGGGAGAACAGGGCAACGGTGGTGATCGTATTGGGACCGTGCGGTCGGTCCGATCGGGGTGGCTGCGTTCCAATCCAGCGTACCGCGTCATCGTGGACTCGTCTGGCACTGATACCCAATAGCTCCAGCCCCATCCCGGCGGAGGCCGGGGCCCAGGTGGAAAGGTCGTGGTAATCAAGCGCAACGGTCGCCAGCAGCGTCCCCCAACTGGGCCCCGGCCTCCGCCGGGGTGGTGCGGTGCCGGGGCGGTGCGGTGCCGGGGCGGTGCGGTGCCGGGGCGGTGCGGTACCGGGGTGGTGCGGTACCGGGGTGGTGCGGTACCGGGGTGGTGCACTAACTGCGTTTGCCAGGCACCGGGTGGTCGAACCCACACAACGGCATCCCCAACCCGCAAATCCCCGACAACCCGAACGCATGGCCTCTCACGCCAGCCATGCTATGACGCCAGCATGTCGAACACCAAAAGCAACACCGGTACCGTCGAGGTCGACGGCACCCGATACGACTGGCACCTCCAGCGCGAGCCGCAACACACGGATGCCGATGGCTGGAAGGGCATGACGATCTCGCTGTTGCAGGACGATGCCAAACGCGAAGCCCTGCTCGAGTTCCCCGCGCCGAAACGCCTGTTGAAGGGCTTGCCGCGCGGGCGGCTCCAGATCGACGACGCGACGATCGCTCGCGGCGTGCGGGCGGCGTTGGCCGCGGGGTGGGAGCCGATGTCGCGCGGCAAGCCGATGGTCTTCACGGTGGATTCCGAAGGGAATTGAACCGTGGATCGGCGTGACACCCCGACCCCGACGGACCCGCGCGCGCAGATGCAGCCCCAAGCCGATCTGGAAACCACGCTGCTGGGGCCGATCCTGCCCGATCGGAGCTGCGGCGATTGCACCGCGTGCTGCACCGAACTGACCGTCGATACGCCCGAGTTCGCTAAACCCGCTGGCACGCCGTGTATCCACCTCTGCGAACAGGGCTGCGGCATCCATGCCGTCCGCCCGCGCATCTGCCGAACCTGGTTCTGCGCCTGGCGACGGGTCGCGAGCTTGCCCGACGAAGCACGGCCCGACCGGTCCGGGCTTCTCGTCTCGCTCAATTTCGTCAACAAACCGCAGAATTGCCTGGAAGGCGTATCGATCAACGTCCGCGTGCTCGCCGGCAGCGACGCGATCGCGAACGGCATGGCGGCGACCGTGCTCGACAGCGTGTGCGACCAGCTGGTCCCGGTCTGGTTCAGCGACGGGTCGAAGAAAATGCTGATGCATCCCGACACCGACGTCGCCCGCTTCGTCCTCTCCGGAGAGGCTGCACCTCCGCATTTGCAGGACGAAGTCGCTGCATGGCGCGAACGCTACGGCGTGTTCGGCTTGAACCGCTAGGACGCGTCGGTCGCAGCATGCACTAGCGGTTCGGCCCCTGCGTCCCTATTCCAGAGCGCATGAACCTCACTGCCCTAGACATCGTCGTCCTGATCGCCGTCGCCGGGTCCGCGGTGCTGGGGCTGGTCCGCGGGTTCGTGACCGAAGTGCTGTCGATGTTCGCCTGGGTGGCGATGGTGGCGATGTTGAAGCTGTTCCACATCCCGCTCGCCGCCGCGCTATCGCCGGTTGTCGGCACGGTCGGCGGTGCTGCGGTGCTCGCGTTCGCGATCATCACCGGCGTCACCTATATCGGTGGGCGGCTGGTCGCCAACGCGATCGGCGCGCGGACGCGGACCTCGATCCTCGGCCCGGTCGACCGTGCGCTTGGCTTCGGGTTCGGCGCGCTGAAGGGCCTGATTCTCGCCAGCCTCGTCTTCCTGCTCGCGACGCTGGTCATCGACACGATGGGCGGCGGAGCCTCGCGCCGGCCCGGCTGGATGACGACGTCGCGCACCTATCCGCTGCTCAACGCGACCAGCGCGAGCATCGCCGATTTCGTCGACCGCCGCCGTCGTGGCAAACCCGTCTTCGGCGCAACCACCCCGCCTTCCAGATCCGATAACGCAAGCGAGCCGAAGTCATGAGCGCTCCCCTCTACAATGCCGAGATCCTGCGCCTCGCAGCCACGATCCCGCATCACGAACGCCTTCCCGAGCCGATGGCGACCGCCGAGAAACGCTCGCCGATCTGCGGGAGCCGGGTGACGATCGACGTCGCGGTGGACGATGCTGGGCGGGTCAGCGAGGTCGGCCTGCTGGTCCGCGCCTGCGCGCTCGGCCAGGCATCGTCGTCGTTGCTCGCGGCGAATATCCTCGGCCGCACCCCCGCCGAACTCGCCGCGACCCGCGATGCGTTGACCGCATGGCTTGCGCGCGAGGGCGATGCGCCCGATTGGCCGGGAATGGATATATTCACCCCCGCGCTCGACTACACCGCGCGTCACCCCTCGATCCGGCTCGCATTCGAAGCCGCGGCCGAGGCCGCCGATACCGCTGCAAAGGCGAAAGTCTGATGGCCGAGGCGTCGCCGTCGCTGTTGCGGGACGGTGTCGTACTGCTCGGGTTCGGCCTCATGTTCGTGCTGCTGTTCCGGCGGCTCGGGCTGGGTGCCACGCTGGGCTATCTCGTCGCGGGCGCGGTCGTCGGGCCGCATGTCCTCGGGCTGGTCGGCGATGCGGAGTCGAAGCTCGGGTTCGCCGAACTCGGCATCACGCTGCTGTTGTTCATCGTCGGGCTCGAACTCAATCCGTCGCGGCTGTGGCGGATGAAAGAGGAAATCTTCGGGCTGGGGCTGTTGCAGGTCGTGGTCTGCGGGCTGGCGATCACCGCGATCGTGTGGATCGGCGCGAAGTTCTCGCTGCCCGCCGCACTCGCGCTCGGCCTCCCGCTCGCCTTGTCGTCGACCGCGCAGGTGCTGCCGATGCTGCGCTCGTCGGGCCGGATGCGGACGCCGTTCGGTGAACGCGCCTTCTCGATCCTGCTGTTCCAAGACCTCTCGATCGTGCCCTTGATCACGATCGTCGCAGCGATGAGCCGCAATCCGGCCGACGCCAACGCGCCGCCGGGGTGGCTGCTGGCGATCTACACGGTGCTCGCGGTCGGTGGCTTGATCATCGCCGGGCGCTTCCTGCTCCGCCCGTTCTTCCGCCTGATCGGCAATCTCGGCGAGCGCGAGATGTTCGTCTTCGCCGGGCTGTTCACCGTCATCGCCAGCGCCGCCATCATGGAATGGCTCGGGCTTTCGACCGCGCTCGGCGCGTTCATCGCCGGCGTAATGCTCGCGGACAGCCCGTATCGGCACGAACTGGAGGTTGATGTCGAGCCGTTCCGTTCGATCCTGCTCGGGCTGTTCTTCCTCGCGGTCGGCATGGTGCTCGACCTGAACGCGATCGCCGAGCGCCCGGTCTTCGTGATGGCGATGGCCGCGGCGCTGATCCTGACCAAGACGAGCGTGATCATGCTGATCGGCATGGCGTTCAAGATGACCTGGCGGCAGGCGTTCGCGCTTGGCCTGCTGCTGAGCCAGGGCGGCGAGTTCGGCTTCGTGCTGTTCGCGCAGGCGCAGGCGGGGCTGCTGATCGAACCACAGGCGGCGAGCCTGTTCGGCGCGATCATCACGCTATCGATGGCGACCACGCCGTTCCTGATGGGGATCACCAAGCGCTTCCGGACCGAGCCGCTCGCCAAGGACCAGGAGCGCGACGGGCCCAAGACCGACGGCTCGAACGCGATCATCGTCGGCTATGGCCGGTTCGGGCAGACCGTCGGCCAGATGCTATTGACGCAGGATATTCCGGTGACGCTGATCGATACGGATATCGAGATGATCGACATCGCCGGCGAGTTCGGCGCCAAGGTCTATTACGGCGACGGCACGCGGCTCGACCTGTTGCGACAGGCGGGCGCGGCGGAGGCCGAGCTGATCTGCTTCTGCATGGACGGCGACCAGCTCGAACCCGATACCATCGAAGGCGTGCACGAGGCGTTCCCGAATGCCGCGATCTATGTCCGTGCGTTCGACCGCCGCGCACTGGTCAAGCTGAAGAACACGTCGGCCTCGTATGTCGTCCGCGAAGTGCTGGAATCGGCGGTGAAGATGGCGCGGCTGGCGATGGACGGGTTGGGCGTCGCCAGCGCGGACATCGATCGTGCCGAGGACATGTACCGCGCGCGAGACAAGGAGCGGTTGCAGCTCCAGATCGATTCTGGCGACATGCGCGCGGCGCGGGCCGAGACCGCCGAACGCTTTCCATGGGGGAACGACGCGACATGATCCCGTCATGATTATCGCTATACTTGCCGCCTTGTCGGGCGCGATCGCGGTCGCGGCGGGGGCGTTCGGAGCACACGGCGCGAGCGGGCCGGCGGCTGATTGGCTGAAAACCGGTGCGCAATACCAGCTGGTGCACGTCGTCGCGGCGCTGGTCGCGATCCGGATGGAGGCGCGCGGACCAGCGTGGCTGTTCGTCGTCGGCGGGGCGCTGTTCGCGGGATCGCTCTACGGCTTGGCGATGGGCGGCGGGCGCTGGCTCGGCCCGATCACGCCGATCGGTGGCGCGCTGCTGATCGGCGGATGGTTGTGGCTCGCATGGAGCGCGAGGACCTAGCGGTAGCCGGCCTTCAGCGTAGTTCCTGCTGCCACAACCGGATCTGCTCGATCGGGTCCGTTTCCGCAATCGCGGTTGCGATCGCCGACCGATAGCCACCGGGACGCAGCCCGTATCGGGCCAGGAACGCACGGCTGGCATGGCTTTCCGTGACGAAACCCGCATCGATCGCGATCTCCGCGAATGACCGTCGTTCGGCGGGCTTCGAGAGCGCACGTCGAACCTGTTCCAGCCGACGTGCGAGAATGAAGGCTGCAATCCCCTGTTGTGGTCGCAGCAATCGGTAGAGCGTTGCGCGCGAGACGCCGCTTTCCGCAATCGCCGTCTCGGCATCGAAACCAGGATCGCCCAGCCGCCCATCGATCAACATGCGAAGCTGGCCGAGCCGCCGCCCGTCGCGGCCCGCTTCGACGACCGCGTCGTGCAGGCCATGCGCTTCGAGAGCGACCTTCAACAGCGTGCACAGGGCGGACGTCGCCGCCGGTAACGACGAGGTCTTCATCATCGGCAGGTTCGACAACAGCGACCGGACGAAATCGGCGTAAAGGCGGCAGTGGTCGGCTGCGAGCACCAGGCCATGAAGACCGCCGATCGGCCCTACGGTTTCCTCGATCCGGTCCTCGGCGATCGCAAGCGTCGCGATCCGCGCATCGCGCATCATGTTGCGCGTCGCTCGGCTGACATCGATCAGGACGATCTCGCCGGCGTTGATATTGCGGACGCCATCGCCGAGGTCGATCTGCAACAGACCTTCGAACACCAGAGTGACCGTCCAGTGCGTGAACCCATCGCGGCCCACGCGCTGTTCGCCCCGACTATGGCTGATATCGTTGAGCCGTCGGTTGTAGAGCAGTGCTCGATCCAGCCGCCATGCCTCGAATGCCGCACGCGGATTCGGGCCGACCTGCGTAACATCGGCGCCGATTGCATACAGCGCGCGGTAGCGATCCATTCGCTGGTCCTGCGGCAACGCTTCGCTGTCGAACGCGACCCGTTCGGGCGTTTCGTGACTCGTCATGCCGCGTACTGCTGGCGATAGCGGTGCCGCACCGCCACCGCCGCGAGGCCGCAGACGCCGCTGGCGATGACGCCGGTCGCGAACAATGCGGTTCCGAGCGCCCCGCCGGTGGCACCGGTAGCGATACTGGTACCGGCCGTGCCAGTGCCGGCGATCGTGGCCAATACGCCTGTCAGCAGCGGTCCGACCCCGACACCGAAGAGCGTGACGAGGGCAAGGAAAATGCCGTTGACGGTAACGCGCGTCGCGGCCGGACTTAGCAACTGGACGCCGAACAGTCCGCAGAACGACGCGATCCCCAGGATGAGGTTTGTCAGCGCGACGCCGATAACCGCGCCAGTCAGCCCGGGAGCCCAGATCAGCCCCGCCAGCGGCAACAACGCCGTGGCTAGCCCGGCCAGGATGATCGCCGGGATGTGACCATGCCACGACGCATAACGGGTCATGAGCCAGCCGGCCGCAAGCTGACCCGCGGGTGCAGCAAACAATGTGATCGCGCCCAGAAGGATTGCCGCCTGAGCGGGCTGCAGGCCGCGATCGCGCACAAACAGGGTCGGCAGCCAGGCGCCCATCGCCTGGATCAAAAGAATGGGCATGATCGCCGCTGCCAAAAACAGCGCAAATGTCCACCAATGGACCTCGGTAGACACTGAAGCGTCCCGCGGACCGCGCGGCGGATCTGGATCAGGGCGATCGGCGGCACGGGCGGCCAGCGCGTCGCGTGTCGGCGTTCGAATACTGACGAGCAGTGGAAGCATGATGATATTAGGCAGAGCCGTGATCACGAAGAGCCATCGCCACTGTGCGACATCGCCAAGCAGGCTTCCGGGGGCGTCGCGCGCCATGACCGCCAATGCCGACAGCAAGGCGCCGACCGTCAACAATGCCGTGCTTCGCCCGATCGTCGATCCGCTGGTAAAGAGGGAAAGTGCACGCGCTCGATCGTTAGTGCCGGCTGTGTCGACGAGCCAGGCGATCGCGACTGGCACGAACATGGCCTGACCGATCCCGAGCCCGGCGCGCGCCACCGTCAGTGTGGCGCTCGACTGTGCAGTGCCGGTCACGAGCGTCGCTGTGGTCCAGACGACCACGCCGCCTATCAACCAGCCGATCGATGCCTGTCGCCCACGGAGGACTGCCGCCAGCGTGAGCGCGGTAATTCCATACGGTATCGCGAAGGCGGTCCCGACTATCCAACCCGCCTGGGCGTCGCTCATCGCAACATCCAGACGCATCAACGGCAGCGCTCCCGCGATCATGGTGCGATCGATGAAGGCCAGACAGTGAAGTGTCGCAAATACGGTGACGATACGCTTGATGAGTCGCGCCCCCGAGGCGTTCAATTTTTCCAATATTGTGAAGGATCTGGCTCCGGTAGCGCCAGCGGTCAAGCCGTTCGGTGGTGGCGCAAAGCGACCATCGGCGGATCACGTGCGCTCACAATAATGCGCCCCAAGTGATGGCAAAATCCTCGCAGCCACCTGTTCAATGGCAGGATGCCCGACCGGGTCTTCATCAAGACATCGAAACGTCCAATTTGAACCAAACTCGCTCATGCCAATATCCGATCGGGACTGTCGCTCCACTGGATTATAGCCGGCGCCGGATTTCCTATCTTACGAGGCCGCCACATCGAGTCCTTATGGTTAATTCATGGCGTGCCCTGTCTGCAGGGTTGACCGATACTGACGGAACGCACGAAGAGGATGCGGGAAGGTGGAGGGCCGGATGACCGACGGAATGACGCGACGGACGATGCTAGGCACGATGGGGCTCGGTGCGATGGGCACGACCCTCGCCTTGCCGATCGCAGCGGGAGCGGCGGCGGCAAAAGCCGGGACCGCAGGCCGCATGCCGGCGTTGCTGGCGGGCACCTATGCGCGCGAAGGTGGCAAGGGGCTGTATCCGATCACCGGTGCGGCCGATCGGTGGCAGATCGGTACGCCGGTCGGCGACATCGTCGACGCGTCGTTCGGGATCGGCGGTGGTCCCGGCGGCAGCTGGTATCTGGTCCGCGAACAGGCGCAGGGCGAACTGTCGGTCTATGCGGCCGGCTGGGCTCGCCGCGCGACGGTGTCGACCGGCGGCGCCGACCCGTGCCATCTCGCGCTCGATCAAGGATCCGCCTGTCTCGCGGTGGCGAATTATTCGAGCGGCAGCGTCGCGTTCTACCAGCTCGACCGCCGCACGGGCCTGCCCACACCCGCCGGGGTGTTCCGCCATGCCGATGTCGAGATCGGCGCGCAAACCGACAGCGGTCGCGGCCGGAATCATGACCGGCAGGAGGCACCGCACGCGCATTGGGTCGGGTTCAGTCCCGACCGGCGCTGGCTGCACGCAGTCGATCTAGGTGCCGACGCGATCTTCGCCTATCGGTTCGATCCACGGGCGCGGACCGTGGCGGCACCGCTGGTCGCATGGCAGGCGCCGGCGGGGGCAGGACCGCGACACATGGCGCGGCATCCACGACTGGCGCTGGCCTATGTCGTCTGCGAACTGTCGAACGCGCTGTATACGCTCGACGCCCGCACGGACGGGCGTTTCGTGACGCGGTACAGCATCTCGACCTTGCCCAAGGGCCATGCCGGCGCGTCGCAGGCCGCGCACATCGCGATCGATCGCGCGGGTCGGCGGATGTACGTCTCGAACCGCGGACACGACAGCATCGCGGTGTTCGCGCTCGATGCCGCGGGCACCCCGACCTTGCTCCAGCATAGTCCCAGCGGTGGGCACTGGCCGCGCGTCTTCGTGCTGCTCGACGACGAGCGGCGGCTGGTCGTGGGCAACGAGCGGTCTGGGACGCTGGCGGTATTCCGGGTGGCCGGCGATGGCCGTCTGACGCCGACCGGCGAGACCCGGTCCGTGCCGGGCATCGTGTTCCTGGGTCGGCCGGCCTAGACGCGCGGGGCATATCAGGATCGGCCGCGTCGCAAATGTCGTACGCCTTTGCAAATACGGCGGAATATCCTATGTGAATCCGGTCTTGGCGCCCGATACTAGCGCGCCGGGCGATAGGAAGGAGTGCCAATTGGCACAAGACGACGACCTGCCGACATTGGCACGGACAGGGATCGAAGGGCTCGACGATATTCTCAACGGGGGGCTTACCCCGGACCGGATGTATCTGGTGGAGGGCACGCCCGGCACCGGCAAGACCACGCTGGGACTGGGTTTCCTGCTTGCCGGATTGGCGGGCGGCGAGATCGGCCTGTACATCACGCTCGCCGAAACCGAGGTGGAACTGCGCGCGGTAGCCAAGACGCATGGCTGGTCGCTCGATCCGCTGGTCCTGTTCGAGATGGTCCCCGCTGACGGCTTCAGCGAAGATCACGAACAGACGTTACTGCACCCGAGCGAGGTCGAACTCGGCGAGACGATCCGCGCCGTGATGGCGAAGGTCGACGAGATCCGGCCATCCCGCGTCGTCATCGACAGCCTGTCCGAACTTCGCCTGCTCGCGCAGAGCCCGATCCGCTATCGTCGCCAGATCCTAGCGCTGAAGCACTTTTTCTCGACACGCGATTGCACCGTGCTGTTTCTCGACGACAAGAGCGGCAGCGGCAGCGATCTCCAGTTGCACAGCATCGCCCACGGCGTGGTGTCGCTCGAGCAGACGCTGTCCGGGTTCGGTGCGCAACGGCGTCGGCTGCACGTCGTCAAGATGCGCGGCGTGCGGTACCGCGGCGGCTATCACGACTTCGAGATCGAGCGTGGCGGGCTGTGCGTCTATCCCCGGCTGGTCGCGTCGGAGCATGGCGATCCCTATTCCGACGAGGCGATGTCGACCGGGTCGAACGAACTCGACGCTTTGCTCGGCGGCGGGCTCATTCCCGGCACGGCCACGCTGCTGACCGGCCCGGCGGGCGTCGGCAAGACCACCGCATCAGTGCAGAGCATGATCGCAGCGCTGAAGCGCGGCGAGCGCGCGGCCTATTTCCTGTTCGACGAGCGGCTGCCGACGTTGCTCAAGCGAAGTGCCGCGCTGGGCATGGACATGGCGCCGTTCGTCGACAGCGGGCAATTGCTGTTGCGCGCGATCGACCCTGCCGAAATGTCGCCGGGGGAATTCTCGAACGCGGTGCGCGCGGCGGTCGAGGTGCACGGTGCCAAGGTCGTCGTGATCGACAGCCTGAACGCGTACCTGCAAGCGATGCCGAACGAGCAGTTCCTGATCCTGCAGATGCACGAGATGCTGACCTATCTCGGCCAGAAGGGCATCGTCAGCCTGCTGATCCTCGGGCTGCACGGGATCACCGGGGACGTCCGGTCCGATGTCGACCTTAGCTATCTGTCCGATACGATCGTCCAGCTGCGCTATTTCGAAGCACATGGCGAAGTGCGGCAGGCGATTTCGGTGATCAAGACGCGTACCGCACGGCACGAAAGGACGATCCGGGAGTTTCAGATCGGTGGTAGCGGGCTGCACGTTGGTGAACCGCTGCGGCATTTCCAGGGCGTCCTGACCGGCGTGCCGACATTCTCCGGTGAAGGAACGACACTCATGGCCAGCCGGAACGGGACCGAGAGCACCACTCTCTGACATGGAGGACCGCGTCCTCATTCTCGCGCCACGCGGGCGCGATGCGGCGATCGCGGCGGACCTGCTCGACAGGAATTCGATCGTTTCGAAGATCTGCGAGGATCAGGCGGTGCTGCTCCGGGAGCTGAAGGTTGCGGCCGGCGCGGTGCTGCTCACCGAGGAGGCGCTGACGGCCGAGGATTCGACCGCGCTGACCGAGTGGATCGCCGCGCAACCGAGCTGGGCGGACATCCCGTTCGTCGTGCTGACGAACGGCACCAAGACACCGCGGACGTTGCACGCGACGCAACGGCTCAGCGATCTCGGCAACGTCGTGCTGCTCGAACGGCCCCTGCATGCGGAGGCGATGCTCGGCGCGATCCGATCGGCGTTGACGGCGCGAGGCCGGCAATATGAACTACGCGATGTCGCGGTGACGCTGGAGCGCGCGGTCGAGGATCGCACCGCCGAATTGCGGTCGGCGCGCGAGAGCCTGGAGATCGCGCTCGAGGCGGCCGGGATGGGCAGCTGGGACTTCGACCTGAAGACCGGCGAGACACGCCGGACGCAGCGTCATGACGACATCTTCGGCTATCCGAACGGGGTGGCGGTGTGGAACCTCGAAGCGTTTCTGAACCAGGTCGATCCGAAGCAGCGCGCAGCGGTGAAGCGTACGCTGGAAGAGTCGTGGCAGACCGGGACGCTCGATCTCGAATGCAGCATCGCCGCGGCGGATGGCGTCAAGCGCTGGATCGTCCTCAAGGGGCGCGTGCTCCACGATGCGGAGGGCGCAGCCGTGCGGATGTCCGGCGTGGTTTCCGACGTGACCGATCGCAAGGAAGCCGATGCGCAACTCGCCCAGGCGCAGAAGATGGATGCGATCGGCCAGCTGACCGGCGGCGTCGCGCACGACTTCAACAATCTGCTGACCCCGATCGTCGGCAGCCTCGACCTGATGCGGCGGCGACACAAGGACGACGAGCGGACGCAGCGGATGATCGGGGGCGCGTTGCAGGCCGCCGAGCGTGCCGCGACGCTGACGCAGCGCTTGCTGGCGTTCGCGCGGCGGCAGGCATTGCAGCCGCGTGCGGTCGATATCGGCGCGCTGATCGACGGGTTGGTCGACCTGATCCGGCGCTCGCTGGGGCCATCGATCACCGTCGTGCTCGAAGTGCCACGCCATCTGTCGTCGGCGCGGGTCGATCCGAACCAGCTCGAACTCGCGTTGCTCAACCTGGCGATCAACGCGCGCGACGCGATGCCGGGCGGCGGGCGCCTGACGCTGTCGGTCAGCCAGTCGGTGGTCGACGATCGCAACCTGATCGGTCTGGCCGCGGGAAGCTATATCCGTCTGACCGCGGCGGACACCGGGACCGGGATGGATCGTGCGACGCTGGCGCGTGCGACCGAACCGTTCTTCTCGACCAAGGGTGTCGGCAAGGGCACCGGACTTGGGCTGTCGATGGTCCATGGCCTGGCCGCGCAATCGGGCGGCACGCTTCGCCTGACGAGCGAGCCGGGCGCGGGAACCGCCGTGGAGTTATGGCTTCCCGCGACCGAGGAGGCGCCGGTCGACACGATCGAGAGTTCACCGGAACCGGTCCAGGCCCGGCGCGGCGCAAAAGTGCTGCTGGTCGACGACGAGGATCTCGTTCGTGCGGCAACTGCCGACATGCTGCGCGACATCGGCTATGTCGTCGTCGAGATGGCATCGGCCAGCCAGGCGCTATCGGCGATCCGATCGGGCGTCGACGCCGACATTCTGGTCAGCGATTACCTGATGCCGGGAATGACCGGCGGCCAGTTGATCGGCGAGCTGCGATCGTCGGGTATCCGCATGCCGGCTCTGCTCGTGACCGGGTATGCGGCGGCGGGAGAAGACGTGCCCGACGACATCCCCCGGCTCGCCAAGCCGTTTCGCCAGGTCGATCTGGCCGCGCGGGTCGACGAATTGTTGCGGCAGTCGCCGGCGGGGCGGCCGAAACTGCGCGCGGTCGACTAGGCCTTCAGCGGATCATGCGGGCGATCGTCTTGGCCGCCGCCGCGCCGTACGGGGGTTTGAGCCCGGCGAGCTTGGCGACATCGAGCTTCGATTGCTTGAAGACGGCACGCGCGTGGCTGAACGTGCGGAAGCCGTCGATGCCGTGATACGCGCCCATGCCGGACGGTCCGCTCCCGCCGAAGGGGAGGTCCTCCATCGAGACGTGGAAGATCACGTCGTCGAGCGTCACGCCGCCCGAGATCGTGCGGTCGAGCACGCGGCGGCGCTCGGCCTCGTCACTGCCGAAATAATAGAGTCCGAGCGGGCGGTCGCGGCGATTCACCTGCGCGATCGCGTCGTCGATGCCGTCGTAGCGGCGGATCGGCAGGACCGGGCCGAAGATCTCTTCCTGCATGACGATCATGTCGTCGGTCGCGTCGCGGACGATGTGCAGCGGCATTTTCCGCGAATTGGCGGCGCCGAAATCCTCGTCGGCGGGGTTCACGACCTCGACCGTGGCGCCCTTCGCGCGGGCGTCGGCGATCCAGTCGGTGAGGCGCTGGTGGTGGCGATCGTTGACCACCGAGGTGTAGTCGGCGTTGGCGAGCAGGGTGGGGTACATCGCGCTGGCCGCGGCCTTGATGCCGTCGACGACCTTGGCCTCGTCCGCCGAGGGGACGAGCATGTAATCGGGCGCGAGGCAGATCTGCCCGGCGTTCATCATCTTGCCGAGCGTGACGCGTTCGGTCGCGCGCGCGATATCCGCCGAGGCGCCGAGGATGACGGGCGACTTGCCGCCGAGTTCGAGCGTGACCGGGGTCAGGTTGTCGGCGGCGGCGTGGAGGATGTGCCGGCCGATCGCAGTCGCGCCGGTGAAGATCAGATGGTCGAACGGCAGCGCGGAAAAGGCCTTACCGACCTCCGCGTCGCCGGACACGATAGCGAGTTCGTCCTGCGCGAAATACTTCGGCGCGATCTCCTCGAACAGCGCGGCGGTGGCGGGGGTGTATTCGCTCGTCTTCGCCATCGCGCGATTGCCCGCGGCGAACACCCCCGCAAGCGGCGCGATCAGCAGGTTCACGGGGAAATTCCACGGCGCGATAATGCCGATCACGCCCTTGGGCTGGTATTCGACCCACGCCTTTGCGCCGAGCAGGCCGAGCGGGAACTGGACCGGGCGGCGGTCGCGTTTCATCCAGCGGTCGAGATGCTTGGCGGCATGCGCGATCGGTGCGAGCGACGCGCCGATATCGGTCATCATCGTCTGCTCGCGGCTACGATGGCCGAAATCCTCCGACACCGCATCGCAGAACCGCGCCGCGTTATCCCGCACCATCGCCGCCGCACGCTTGAGCCGGTCGAGGCGCACCGCCTTGGTTACGGGCATTTCGGCCATGAAAGCTTCGCGCTGCGTCGCGAGGATGGTCTGCATCATATCGGTCAATGGGGGCATCCTCTTGGGAGAGCTCTGACGGGTGAAGCGGTATCAGGTTTGACCAGGCGAAGCGGTTGGTTCGGGAGGTGCATATTGATGCACGAACCTCAAGGAGAAGCCGGTTTCGCCAGCCGCGCGTCGTTTCGGATCGCTGATGGTCTGGTCGAAGAAAAACAGCGTCTCGGTCGTCCTGTCCGGCAGTACACGCTCTTCGCCTATGGCATGAATGTGGATGTCACCCTGATCGCCTTCCATAGGGCGCATCGGCCGGAACCCTCCGATCGCATTTTCGTACGCGTTCGCAATCGCACGATAGGCGTCCATGTTACCGATCTCCGGTGCGTTCCAACGAACGGAGCACGCGTGGAAGGGAGGATATTCGATCCACAGCGTGGCCCCGCCATCGTTCAGGTCCCAGGCGCGTGCCGGATCATCACGCATCGTCACCTTTACTTCGGCCTTGGAGAGTTCGCGGGCGCCACGTGCGATCATCATCGCCTCAACGGCCTTGTCATCTGGAAAGCGGACAAGACAGATGTCTTGGTACAATTTGGTCATCCGCAGGAGGCGTTCGTCTGCCGCCGATGCGACCGGTGCCATCAACAGCGCCAAAAATATCGACATCGTTTCCCCCCGTAGTCGCTTAGCGTCTGCCTCGCCGCGTACGCGTCCCTGAAATATCGCTTCGGATCGACTTTAGTCCACATGTTCCCGCGAATATCGGTAAGCTTTACGCCCCCACCGGCAAATCCCGGAACGCCTGATCCTTGTCGACGCGGATTTCGCCGGGGAGACCTAAGACGCGTTCGGCGATGATGTTCTTGAGGATTTCGTCGGTGCCGCCGGCGATGCGCAGGCCCGGCGCCCACATCGTCGCGGCGTGGAACGCGCCTTTCAGCGGGGTTAGCGCAGGGTCGGATATGATGCCGTATTGATCGCCTGCCTCGACCGCGGTGTTGCCGATCGCCTGCAACTGGTTGGCGGCGACGATCTTGCCGATCGAGCTTTCGGGGCCGGGCACTTGACCTTTCGACAGTGCGGTGATCGTCCGCATCCGGGTGTTGCGCAGGCCCTCAGATTGCACCCACCAGTCGGCGAGCGTCTGGCGAAACGCGGCGTCTTTCAGCAGCGGGCCGTCTGCGCCGTTGGCCTGGGCGGCGAAGGCGAGGATATCCTCGGGGCCGACGCCGCCGCTCGTGCCGATCGCGAGACGCTCGTTCATCAGCGTGAACAGCGCGACTTTCCAGCCGCCGTCGACCGGCCCGAGGCGTTGCGCGTCGGAGATGCGGACGTCCTCGAACCACACTTCGTTGAAACTCGAACCGCCGGACATCTGGTGGATCGGGCGGATCTCGATCCCGGGCGCCTTCAGGTCGAGCCAGAACATCGTCAGGCCCTGATGCTTGGGGACGTCGGGGTTGGTGCGGACGAGGACGATGCCATAGTCGCTGTAATGCGCGCCCGAGGTCCAGACCTTCTGGCCGTTGATCACCCAGTCGTCGCCGTCTCGCACCGCGCGCGTGCGGATCGCGGCGACGTCGGAGCCGCCGGCGGGTTCGGAGAAGAGCTGCGACCAGATCTCGTCGCCGCGCACCGCGGGGCTGACGAAGCGGTGCTTGGTCGCGTCGTCGGCATAGGCCATCACGGTCGGCACGCACATCCCGAGCCCGATCGTGAAATAGCTGCCATCGACCGCGTGTTTCGCCTCTTCCTGGCCGAAGATCACGCTTTCGATCGGCGTGCCACCGCCGCCGCCCCATTCCTGCGGCCAGGTGATGCAGGCGTATCCGCCCGCCGCCTTACGCGCCTGCCAAGCCTTCGCCTTGGCCATGTCGTCGGGGTAGTGGCCGGCGTCGTGCTCGGCGATGTTCGCGTCGAGCCACGTGCGTGCGGCGGCGCGATACGTGGCTTCGGCGTCGCTGTCCTTGAAGTCCATGATCGTCCTTTCAGGCGGCCCAGCTAGGCGGCGTTGCGCATTTCGAGTTGGCCGACGAGGCGTTCGCGCCACGCGGCGGGGCTGCCGGCGACGAGCGCGAGCTGGCGCGAGCGGCGGTAATGGAGGTGGCAGTCGGACTCCCAGGTGAAGCCCATTCCGCCATGCGTCTGGATGTTCTCCTTCGACGCGAACCAATAGGCGTCGGACGCGGCAACGCGCGCGGTGGCGGCGGCGAGCGGCAGTTCGGCGGCGCCTGCATTGAGCGCCCACGCGCCGTAATAGGCGTTCGAGCGCGCGAGTTCGTTCTTGACGTACATGTCGGCGAGCTTGTGCTTGATCGCCTGGTACCCGCCGATCTGGCGGCCGAACGCGTAGCGATCGAGCGCATAGCCCTTTGCCATATCGAGACAGCAATCCGCGCCGCCCAGTTGTTCGAATGCGAGGAGGACGGCCGCGCGATCGAACACCGCCTGCATCGCGGCGATGCCGTCGTCGGTGCCGAGCCTTTCGCAAGGCGCGTCGGTGAAGGTGAGGCGAGCGGCGCTGCGGGTCGGGTCGAGGGTTTCGAGGACTTCTGTGGTAACGCCCGCGCCCTGCTCGACTAGGTAGAGGCCGTCGCGCGCGAGGACGACGATCAGGTCGGCGACGTCGCCGTCGGTGACGGGGATCTTCTCGCCGGTAAGTGTGCCGCCGGAGACGGTGGTGCGGACCGAGCGTGCGGTGACCGGGCCGGCACCTTCCGACGTCGCGAACGCGCCAATGACGTCGCCCGCCGCGATCCTCGGCAACCATCGGACTTTCTGGGTGTCGCTGCCGTAGAGCATCAGCGCTTCGGCGACGAAATAGACGGTCGAGGCGAACGGGATCGGCGCGCAGGCTCGCCCCAGTTCCTCGGCAATCGCGCAAAGTTCGATATGGCCGAGGCCTAGCCCGCCGAACTCCTCGGGGATCGCCGCGCCGAGCCAGCCTTGCGCGGCCACCGCTTTCCAGAGCGTCGCGTCATAGGCTTTGGCGGGATCGTCGAGAACTGCGCGGACGCGGTCGCTGCCGCAATGCGCGCCGAGGAACTTGCGTGCTTCGTCCTTGAGGAATTTCTGGTCGTCGGAATAATCGAAGTTCATGCGGACTCCTTCGAATGCGCCCAATATTCGTCGCGGAGCAGGCGCTTGTAGAGTTTCCCCGTCTCGTGCCGCGGCAGCGTCTCGCGGAAGTCGATCCGGCGCGGCGCTTTCACATGGCTGAGGTTCGCGCGGGCGAAAGCGCTGAGCTCGGCCGCCAGTTGCGTGCGGTCTTCGGTTGGGTCGGCGGGGCAGATTATCGCCACCACCTGCTCACCCATCTCGTCGTCCGGCGCGCCGATCACCGCGACGTCGGCGACCTTCGGGTGCGTGACGAGCAAATTCTCGATCTCGGCGGGATAGATGTTCACGCCGCCCGAGATGATCATGAAGCTCTTGCGGTCGGTGAGGTAGAGATAGCCCTCCTCGTCGAGCCACCCGACGTCGCCGAGCGTCGTCCAGCCATGTGCGTTGGCGGCTTCCGCGGTCTTGGCGGGATCGTTGTGATATTCGAACCCGCCGCCGCCCGCGAAATAGACGTCGCCTTCCGCACGCGGTGGCAACGCGTTGCCATCCTCGTCGCAGATCATCGTCTGCGCGGTCAGGTTGCGGCCGACCGAGCCCTTGTGCGTCAGCCACTCCGTGCTGGAGATTGCGCAGAACCCGTTGCCTTCGGTGCCGGCGTAATATTCGCCGATGATCGGGCCCCACCAGTCGATCATCGCCTGCTTGACCGGGAGCGGGCAGGGGGCTGCGGCGTGCCACACCGCTTTCAGCGACGATACGTCGTAGCGGGCGCGGACTTCGGTCGGCAGTTTGAGCAGGCGGATGAAGTGCGTCGGCACCCATTGCGCATGCGTGACGTGGAACCGTTCGATCGCGGCGAGCGCGGCTTCCGGGTCGAAATGCTCCATCACGACGACGGTGCCGCCGACCTGATGCACCGCCATCGACCAGCGCAACGGCGCGGCGTGATACAGCGGCGCGGGCGAGAGATAGACCATCTCGGGCGTGAACCCGTACAGCCCCTTGCCGAGCATCACGAGCGGCGAGACGTTGGTCCCGAACGGCTCGTCCGACAGTGCGTGCTTGACGCCCTTGGGCTTGCCGGTGGTGCCCGAGGAATAGAGCAGGATGCCGCCGGGTGACGGGTCTGCGATCGGGTTTGGCGGCATCGCGTCGCGCGCGGCTTCGTACGCCGCGTACCCGTCGATCGCGCCGTCGACGACGTAGCGCCGCACGTCGTCGAGCATCGGAACCAGTGCCGCCGCAACCTCGGCGCATCCCTTGCTCACGATCAGCACCCGGCAATCGCCGTCGCGGATGATGTACGCCGCCTCGCCCGCGGTCAGTTTCGACGAGAGGCAGGTGCAGTAGACGCCGGTCCGTTCAGCCGCCCACATCACCTCCAGATAGCGCGGCGAATTGTCCATCAGCACTGCGATGCCGTCGCCGCGCTTCAGCCCCAGCGACCGGAGCAGATGCGCACCCTGGTTCGCGCGTATGTCGAGGTCGCGATACGTCACCGTCTCGCCCGTCGCCGCTATGATGTAGGCGGGCTTGTCGGGCGTCGTCAGCGCATGCGCGACGGGATGCATCAGACGCGCTCGATGATGATCGCCGGGGCCATCCCGCCGCCCGCGCACATCGTCACGAGCCCGCGCTTCAGGTCGCGGCGTTCGAGTTCGTCCAATATCGTCCCGATCAGGATCGCGCCGGTCGCGCCGATCGGATGGCCCAGCGCGATCGAGCCGCCATTGACGTTCACCTTGTCGCGGTCGAGCTTCAGGTCGCGAATGAACTTCTCGGCGACCACCGCGAACGCCTCGTTGATCTCCCACAGGTCGATGTCGTCGACCGTCAACCCGGCCTTCGCCAGCACCTTCCGCGCCGCGGGGACGGGGGCGTTGAGCATCAGCGTCGGATCGTCGCCCATGTTCGCCATCGCGACGATCCGCGCACGGGGTTTCAGCCCGTGCTTGGCGGCGTACTCAGCGCTGGCGAGCAGGATCGCGGCGGCGCCATCGACTACACCGGAGGAATTGCCGGCGTGATGGACGTGCTTGATATCGACGTCGGGATAGCGGCGGTTGATCTGCTTCCGATACGTGGTGCCCTTGTCGTCGAGCGGCACGTCGGCGATCCCGGCGAACGAGGGGCGCAGTGCGGCGAGGCCCTCGGCGGTGGTGTCGGGGCGCGGATATTCGTCTTTCTCCAGCACCAATGCGCCGGTGGCATCGGTGACGGGGACGAGGCTGCGATCGAACCGCCCTTCGGCGATCGCCACCGCGGCGCGGCGCTGGCTTTCGAGCCCGAGCGCTTCGAGCGTTTCGCGGTCGATCCCCTCGATGCTGGCGATCGCATCGGCGCAGATGCCCTGGTTCGACTGCGGATGCGCGGCGTCGAGCCTGGCGTTGCCCGAGCCGATCCCGAGCGGCCGCTTGCCCGCCGCCATGTCGTCCTGCATCATCGTCGTGGTGAGCGACATCATCTCGGTCCCGCCGGCGATGACGAGGTCTTCCATCCCGCTCATGATCTGCGCCGCCGCGAAGTTCACCGCGGTGATCCCGCCGCCGCAGAACCGGTCGAGCGTCGTCCCGCTCGCCTTGACGTCATAGCCCGCATCGAGCGCGGCCATCCGCCCGAGATCGCCGCTTTGCTCGCCACGCTGCGTCGAGGTCGACCAGATGATGTCGTCGACATCGGCGGTATCGAGCTTGTTTCGCTCGGCAATTGCCTTGAGAACGGTCGCGGCGAGATGTTGCGGGTGCATGTGCGCGAGCGCGCCCTTGCCCGTCTTGCCGATCCCGCGCGGGGTACGGACGGCGTCGATGATCAATGCCTCGGCCACACTCTCTCTCCTGTTACACCCGCCGCTTTGGTGCGGTCGTGGTGCCTGATGCCGGATTGCGTCCGGCTTCGTTCCGACGTAACATTCGTTATGGAGAGTGGCTTGTCAAGCACGGTATCGATTGAACACGCCGTTGCACCCCGCGCGGATCTGGCGCCGCGCGACTGGCTGGAGATCGGGCAGGCGTTGCTAAAGAGCGGTGGTCTTCGCGCGCTGAAACTCCGCAGCCTCGCGCAGGCGGCGGGGGCGTCGACCGGCAGTTTCTATCACCATTTCAAGGATTTCGACGGCTATCACGCGGCGCTCGCATCGTATTTTGCGGAGGCGCAGATCGATCCGTTGCTGGCGTCGCTGACCGCATCGGACCTCGCGCCGGTCGAGCGGATCCGCGCGTTCGCCGAGCATGTCCGCGATCACGACATGTCGCAGCTCGCGCTGGCGATGCGCGCCTGGGCGAAGAGCGACGCGCGCGCGGCGGCGGCGATCCGCGAGCATGACGACAAGGTGATGGCGTTCCTCGTCGAGCAACTGACCGCGCACGGTTTCGATTCCGTCGAAGCGGGGATTCGCGGCTATGCGCTGCTCGCCGTGGGCCTGAGCGAAGTGCATCCGGTCGAGGGACTCGATCGCGGCGTGCTGCGCAACGGGTTGCTTACGCTACTGTGCGAGCGCTAGCGTATCGCGGTGATGCGACTCCGAAAAAAAGCGGAGCGTTATGAGGAGGATGCGGGTATGCAGACGTATGACTACGTAATTATCGGCGCGGGCTCTGCCGGCTGCGTGCTCGCCGCGCGGCTGACCGAGGACCCCGATGTGTCGGTGCTGCTGCTCGAGGCGGGCGGGCGCAACGACGGCGTGCTGGTGCGGATGCCCGCGGGCGTCGGGGAGCTGATCAAGAGCAAGAATGCGAGCAACTGGGGCTTCTCGACCGAGCCCGAGCCGCATCTCGACAACCGCCGCCTGTGGTGGCCGCGCGGCAAGGGGCTGGGCGGGAGTTCGTCGATCAACGGCATGATCTACACGCGGGGCCACCCGCAGGATTACGACGAGTGGCGGCAGATGGGCTTGCCCGGCTGGTCGTTCGACGACGTGCTGCCGTATTTCAAGCGGCTCGAAGGGCATCATCGCGGCGAGTGCGATCTGCATGGCGGCGGGGGGCCGCTGACGATCTCCGGCGGAGAGTCCGACAGTCCGTTCTACGACGCATTAGTCGAGGCGGGGCGGCAGGCCGGCTATCCGGTGACCGAGGATTTCAACGGCGCGAGCCAGGAGGGCTTCGGCCGCTACGACCTGACCGTCGCGGACGGCAAGCGCTGGAGCACTGCGGCAGCGTATCTTCGGCCGGTATTGGCGCGGCGTAACCTGACCTGCGTGACGGGAGCGCGGACGACGCGGATCCGGATCGACAAGGGGCGTGCGACCGGCGTTGACTATGTGCTCGACAAGGGCGTGCGGGCAGAGTCGGTGACCGCGACGCGCGAAGTGCTGTTGTGCGCGGGGGCGGTGCAGTCGCCGCAGATCCTCCAACTGTCGGGGATCGGCGATCCGGATCGGCTGACCGCGGCGGGGGTCGGTGTCGTCCATTCGCTGCCCGGTGTCGGCGAGAACCTGCAGGATCATCTCGACGTCGTGATGAACTGGAAATCGAGCGGGCTGCGGACCGGCTATGCGATGACCAAGGGTGTCGGCATGATCGGCGTCGGCCTCAATTACCTGTTGCGCGGCAAGGGGGCAGGGCGGCAGCAATTCCTCGAGGCGGGCGCGTTCGTGTCATCGCGCGAGGGGCTGTCGCGGCCCGACGTACAGATCCACGCGGTGCTCGCGATCATGCGGGACCATGGCAAGGTGAAGGCGACCGAGGACGGCTTCACGCTGCACCTGTGCCAGTTGCGGCCGGAGAGCCGCGGGCGGATCGGGCTGCGCTCGGCCGATCCTTTCGCCGATCCGGTGATCGTCGCGAACTACCTCGCGACGGCGGAGGATCGGCGGGTGATGCGGGCGTGCGTTGGGATCGGTCGTGAGGTCGCGCGGCAGGCGGCGCTCGATCCGTACCGGGCGGGGGAATTGTCGCCGGGTGAGGATGTGCGGACTGACGACGAGATCGACGCCTGGGTCCGACGGACCGCGGAGACGATCTACCACCCGATCGGCACCTGCAAGATGGGCACGGCTGACGACACCATGGCGGTGGTCGACGCGACGCTCGCGGTGCGCGGGTTGGAGGGCCTGCGGGTGGTGGACGCCTCGGTGATGCCGACGCTGATCGGCTCGAACACCAACGCGCCGACGATCATGATCGCGGAGAAGGCGGCGGACATGATCAAGGGGCGGCAATTGGCGCGCGCGGCCTAGCACGGTCGGTATTTGTATCCTCCCCCGCCAGGGGGAGGTGGCACCGCAGGTGACGGAGGGGGAGGACACGGAACAGGCGTTTCCTTTTTCTCCCCCTCCGTCTGGCAAGGGCCAGCCACCTCCCCCTGGCGGGGGAGGACAAGAACTTGACCGCCTAGCCGGCCGCATCCTCACTCATCGCCGTGGGAAAGGTGAGGGCGGATTAGATCACCGAGGCGCCATCCGGATCGCGCCATCGAGCCGCACGTCCTCGCCGTTGAAATACCCGCATTCGATCATCGTCAGCGCGAGTGCCGCAAACTCCTCCGGCCGCCCCAAGCGCTTGGGAAACGGCACCGACGCCGCCAGCGCATCGCGGACCTGTTGCGGCGCGGCGGCCAGCAGCGGCGTATCGAAGATCCCAGGCAGGATCGTGTTCACCCGGATCCCCTCGCTCATCAGGTCGCGCGCGATCGGCAGGGTCATGCCGACCACGCCGGCCTTTGAAGCAGAGTACGCGGCTTGCCCCATCTGGCCGTCCTCGGCCGCGGCGCTGGCCGTGTTAACGATCGCGCCGCGCTCGCCATCCTCGCCGGGTTCCAGCGTCAGCATTCCCGCCGCCGATTTGGCGAGACAGCGGAACGTGCCGACCAGGTTGATCTGGATGATCCGGTCGAACGCATCGAGCGGGAAGTGCTTGATCGAACCGTCCTGCTTCGATCGCCCAGCGGTCTTCGCGGCATTGCCGGTCCCCGCACAATTGACCAGGATCCGCTCTTGCCCATGCGCCGCGCGTGCCGCCGCGAACCCCGCATCGACGCTGTCGTCGGACGTCACGTCGACCTTGCAGAACACCCCGCCGATCTCCGCGGCGAGCGCTTCGCCCTTGTCCGCCTGAAGGTCGAAGATCGCCACCTTCACCCCCTTGGCGGCCAGCGCGCGCGCGGTCGCCGCGCCCAATCCCGACGCGCCGCCGGTCACCACGGCAGCACTGTTTGCGAGGTCCATGCATCTCTCCTGTCAAAGCCCCGGGATCCGCGCCCCGGTTGCAGAACATTAGTTATGCTCGTATTCGCAGCTTGCCAAGCCGGCATGTCGCACGGGGATCCGACGATGACTGAAGCGCTGTTGCAGAACGCCAGCCCGCATTGGTTGCCACGCCAGCCCAAGGGCGCGCTCGATCATATTCCCGGCGACGACGGCCTTCCGCTGTTCGGCAACACCTTCAAGATGCTCGCCGATCCGATCGGGTTTTCGCGCGGCATGGTGGCGCGGTTCGGGCCGGTCTATCGCAACACCGCGCTCGGCGGGACCGGCCTGATGCTGCTCGGCCCCGACGCGAACGAGCTGATCCTGTTCGACCGCGATAAGATCTTTTCGTCCGAACAGGGCTGGGGACCGATCCTCAATTTGCTGTTCCCGCGCGGCCTGATGCTGATGGACTTCGACAAGCATCGCGCCGACCGGAAGACGTTGTCGGTCGCCTTCAAGCCTGAACCGATGCGGCATTACGCGACCGAACTCGATGCGGGAATCGAGGCGGCGATCGGCGGCTGGTCTGGGCAGACATTGCGCTTCTACGACGTGGTGAAAAAGCTCACGCTCGATCTCGCCGCGACCAGTTTCCTGGGCGTGCCGCTCGGGGCGGAGGCCGACCGGATCAACCAGGCGTTCGTCGACGAGGTACAGGCGAGCGTCTCGCCGATCCGCAAGCCCTGGCCCGGCACGCAGATGCGCAAGGGCGTCAAGGCACGCGCCTATCTGCTCGATTTCTTTGAGCGCGAGATCCCCGCGCGACGCGCCGGCAACGGCCAGGATTTCTTCTCGCAGTTCTGCCGCGCGACCGATGACGACGGCGCGCCGCTGACCGCGCTGGCGATCGCCGACCATATGAATTTCCTCATGATGGCGGCGCACGATACCATAACCTCGTCCGCGACCAGCCTGGTCATGCTGCTCGCGCGCAACCCGGACTGGCAGGAGCGGCTGCGCGAGGAAGTCGCCGCTCTCGATCCCGCCGTGCCGCTGACCGAGCAACTCGATCGCCTGATCCTCACCGAATATGCGTTCAAGGAATCGCTGCGGATGATGCCACCCGTCCCGTCGATCCCGCGTCGAGCACTGAAGGCTTTCAGTTTCGGCGGGTATGACATTCCGGCGGGGACCAGCGTCGGCGTCGGCATCACCTTTACGCATCACATGGCCGAATATTGGCCCGATCCCGAGCGGTTCGACCCGCTCCGCTTCACGCCCGAAGCATCGAAGGGCCGCCACCGGTTCGCGTGGGTGCCGTTCGGCGGCGGCGCGCATATGTGCATCGGGCTGCACTTCGCGACGATGCAGATGCGGCTGCTGATCGCACACCTGCTCACGCGCTACCGGATCGAGGCGGCAGCGGGCAGCGGCGACGCGTGGCAGGTCTTCCCGATCCCCCGCCCGAAGGACGGTTTGCCGGTGACGTTCGTACCGCTTGCCTCCACGTAATAATGTGTCATCGTAACGCGGTTCATTCGAAGGAGCCGCCCGTTGCGCTTGACCCTAGCTATACTCCTGCTCGCGGCGACGCCGGCCTTTGCCCAGCAACAGCCGGCCGCGCCCACGCCGGACGGCCCGACGCGCAGCTTCACCGGCAGCGACCTGTTCGGCCTGACGATCGCCGCCGATCCGCAGATCAGTCCGGACGGCAAGACGATCGTCTATGTCCGCCGCACCGGCGACGTGATGACCGACAAGATGCAATCGTCGCTCTGGCTGATCGACGTCGCGAGCGGTCGCCAGACCCCGTTCGCGACCGACGGCAGCAGCCCGCGCTGGTCGCCCGACGGGGCAAGGATCGCCTATGCCGCCCGCGACGGCGAGGGATCGCAGCTGTTCGTCCGCTGGATCGGCGGTGCGCAGAGCGCGCGCGTGACCAGTTTCCCCGGCGATCCGCAAGCGCTTGCCTGGTCGCCGGACGGGACCAAGCTCGCCTACATCGCCACCGTAGCGGGCGAGGGGACCAAGCTCGGCACGCAGCCGCCCAAGCCCGAGGGCGCGAAATGGGCCGAGCCGCTGACGATCATCGACCGCGTCAACTACCGCAACGACGGGCCGGGCTATGTGAAGCCGGGCTACGACCATCTGTTCGTGGTCGGTGCGGACGGCGGCGCGGCTCGGCAGCTCACCTACGGCAAGTTCGACGACGGCGGCCCGCTGTCGTGGACGCCCGATGGCCGCAGCATCGTCTTCGCCGCGATCCGCGGACCCGCCGCTGACCGCCAGGTGATGAACTCCGACGTGATCGCGGTCGATGCGACCAGCGGCACGATGCGGACGCTGACGACGCGTGACGGTCCCGATGCGCAGCCCCGCGTGTCGCCGGATGGCTCGAAGATCGCGTGGCTCGGTTTCGACGACAAGCGCCGCAGCTACGAGAACACGCAGCTCTATGTCGGCGACCGCGACGCCGCCTCGCCACGTTCGCTGACCGCCACGCTCGACCGCGCGATCGACGACGCGGTGTGGTCCGCCGATGGCCGTAGCCTGTATGCGAGCTATGACGACCACGGCCAGCGCCGCGTCGCGCGCATTGGCGTCGACGGTCGCGTCACGCCGCTGATCGACAATGTCGCGGGCGGCGGGCTCGACCGGCCCTATACCGGCGGCGAGTTCTCCGTCTCGAAGGGCGGCACGATCGCCTATACCGGCGGCGATGCGAGCGCGCCTGCCGACGTCTGGGTGCTGGCCGGCGGTAAGCCGCGGCGGCTGACGACGCTCAACGCCGTGCTGACCGGATCGAAGGCGCTCGCGCAGGTCCGGAAGATCGCGGTGACCGCGCCCGATGGTCGCCCGATCGACGCATGGCTCGCCACCCCGCCGGGCCGTGTCGCAGGGCAGCGCGTGCCGCTGATCCTCGAGATCCACGGCGGTCCGAACGCCGCTTACGGCCCCGGTTTCGCGACCGACATGCAGCTCTACGCCGCGGCTGGCTATGCGGTGCTGTGGACCAACCCGCGCGGTTCGACCTCCTACGGGGCCGAGTTCGCGAACCTGATCGACAAGACCTATCCGGCGGCCGATTACGACGACCTGATCGCCTCGGTCGACGCGGCGATCGCGGAGGGCACGGCCGATCCCGACAATCTGTTCGTGACCGGCGGATCGGGCGGCGGGCTGTTGACCGCGTGGATCGTCGGCAAGACCGACCGGTTCAAGGCCGCCGCGACGCAGAAGCCGGTGATCAACTGGATCAGCGAGGCGCTGACGATGGACAACACGCTGTTCACCTCGCGCTACTGGTTCACCAAGCTGCCGTGGGAGGATCCGATGAGCTATTGGAACCGCTCGCCCCTGAGCATCGTCGGCAACGTCAAGACACCGACATTGGTCGTGGTCGGGGGCGACGACTACCGAACGCCGGTCAGCGAATCCGAGCAATATTATGCGGCGCTCCAGATCCGCGGCGTCCCTACAGCGCTGGTGAAGGTGCCGGGCGCGAGCCACGGTGGCCTCGCCGCCCGCCCGTCACAATCCGCGGCCAAGGCATCGGCGATCATTGCCTGGTTCGATCGATATCGGAAGCCGGCAGCAGCAACGGCGCAGGGAGCAGCACAATGACGATACGGTACATGATGCTTGCCGGCGTGGCGCTGGTCTCGACCGCGGCGGTCGCGCAGGTCCAGCCTCCGCGCGTTGCGAAGAAGCCGTTCCAGGTGACGTCGCCCAACGGCGCGCGTGAGGACGATTATTACTGGCTGCGCGACGACACGCGGAAGAACCCCGAGATGCTCGCCTATCTCGCCGCGGAGAACGCCTATGCCGATGCGCAACTCGCGTCGCTGAAGCCGCTTCAGGCCAAGCTGTATGAAGAGACCGTTTCGCATATCAAGCAGGACGACAGTTCGGTGCCGTATGCGAAGAACGGCTATTATTACGGTTCGCGGTTCCAGACCGGCGCGGATTACCCGATCCTCGAGCGCCGCAAGGGAAGCCGCACCACGCCCGCCGAAACGCTGTTCGACGAGCCGGCGATGGCGAAGGGCCACAGCTTCTTCGCGCTGAGCGACTGGGCGGTAAGCCCCGACAACGCCCGCGTCGCCTGGGCCGAGGACACCGTCGGGCGACGGCAATATGTGCTCAAGGTGAAGGACCTTACGACCGGCGCGACGATCGCCGACACGCTCTCGAACATCGAGCCGAACGTCGTCTGGGCGGACGACAACAAGACGTTGCTGTACGTCGAGAAGGACCCGGTCACGCTCCGCGGCTACCGCGTGAAGGCACACGTCCTCGGCACGCCCGTCGCCAGCGACCGGTTGCTGTACGAAGAAAAGGACGACACCTATTCGATGGAGGTCTCGCGCACGTCCGACGACAAGTTCGTCTGCATTGGCGTCGGCAGCACGGTCAGCGACGAGCAACGCTGCGCACCGGCCGCTGCACCGACGAATTTCACGATCGTCGCACCGCGGGCACGCGAGTTTCGCTATAGCGCGGATCATATCGGTAATCGCTGGATCGTCCGCACCAACAAGGACGCGAAGAACTACAAGCTCGTCACCGTTGCCGACGCCGATCTGGCCAAGGGCACGGCGGCTTGGCGCGACCTCACGCCCGCCAGTGACACCGTCTTCATCGAGGGGTTCAAGCCGTTCGACGGGTTCGTCGCGATCGACCAGCGCGAGGGCGGCAACCGGATGATCCGGGTGCTGAGCGATGCGGGCAAGTCGACCGCGGTGACCGCCGACGAACCTGCCTATCGGATGTCGCTGGACGTCAATGAGGAGACGGCGACGCCTTGGGTTCGCTACACCTATGGATCGCTCGTCACGCCGACGACGACCTACGAGGTCAACGCGAAGACCGGCGAGCGGCGCGTGCTGAAGGTCGCGCCGGTGCCGGGCTACGACCCCGCAAAATACGTCACCGAACGCGTCTGGGCACCCGCGCGAGACGGCACGCGGATTCCCGTGTCGCTGGTCTACGCCAAGGGCACCAAGCGCGACGGCACCGCGCCGCTCTTCCAATACGCCTATGGCAGCTATGGGATATCGAGCGACCCCGCCGTCGACCCGGGCCGGATCGGCCTGCTCGACCGCGGCGTCGTCTACGCGATCGCGCATATCCGCGGCGGGCAGGAGATGGGCCGCGGCTGGTATGACGACGGGCATCTGCTCAACAAGAAGAACAGCTTCACCGACTTCATCGACGTCACCCGCTATCTCGTCGCGCAGAAATACGCCGCCAAGGACCGCGTCGCGGCGATGGGCGGCAGCGCGGGCGGGCTGCTGATGGGCGGCGTCGCGAACATGGCGCCGACGGATTACAAGCTGATCATCGCGCAGGTGCCGTTCGTCGATGTCGTCACGACGATGCTCGACGCGTCCATCCCGCTGACGACGTTCGAATATGACGAATGGGGCAACCCCGCGCAGAAGGCGTCGTACGATTACATGCTGAGCTATTCGCCGTACGACAACGTCAAGGCGAAGGCGTATCCGGCGCTGTATGTCGGCACCGGGCTATGGGACAGCCAGGTCCAATATTACGAGCCGACCAAATGGGTCGCCAAGCTCCGCGAACTGAAGACCGACACGAACCCGCTGCTGTTCCGGGTGAACATGGAGGCGGGGCATGGCGGCAAGTCCGGCCGGTTCGAGCGCTATCGCCAGAATTCCGAGTGGCAGGCGTTCATGCTGCAACAACTTGGGCTGGCTAAATAACGAACCGGCACTCCGAGCGGTGCCGGATCTAAACGAGAAGGTACGCGGATGCTGGTTCGGATTTTCATGGGCGCGAGCTGGGCTGCGGCAGATCGGCAGGAGGATTACGCGTTCGATGCGCTGCCGGCGGTCGGTCACAAGATCGCAATCGCGTATGACGATGGTTGGGAGGTGGCGACGGTGCGCGATGTCGTCCACCGGCTGACCGATCCGGAGACGGCGGCGGATATCGCGATATTGGTGTCGGTGCCGGTCGCGAGCGGGAATGCGGCGGATGCGTTGCCGCTCGCCGGATTGGATGGCGTTTCCGCGAAGACGCCGGGTGTGTCGGTGCCCAAGACGGCGAGCCCTTGGGGATCGTAATAGGATCCGCCGCCCGGTGATGATCCTCCCCCGCAAGGGGGAGGTGGCACCGAAGGTGACGGAGGGGGAGGATACGGGCCAGACGTTTCGCCTGCCTCCCCCTCCGTCTGACGAGGGCCAGCCACCTCCCCCTGGCGGGGGAGGATCGTGGGGTCAGGCGCCAGCTTCGGTAAGGGCGTCGAGCTGGTCCTTGGTCAGGTCCAGCGTCATCGCTGGCAGCAGGTCCTCGATCTGCTTCACGCTCGTGGCGCTGGCGATCGGCGCCGTCACGCCCGGCTGTGCGATGAGCCAAGCCAATGCGATCTGTGCGTGCGTCGCACCGGTGGCTTCGACGACTGCATCCATCGCGTCGAGCACGGTCTTGCCCTTGCCTTCGAGCAATTCGCCCATCCGGCCGCCGCGAACGCTCTGGCCGAGATCGTCCTTAGTCCGGTACTTGCCGGTGAGGAAGCCCGAGGCGAGACCGTAATAGGGCAGCACGCCGATATTCTCAGTGACGCAGTAATCCTGCAGTTCGCCTTCGAACTTGGTCCGGCTGACGAGGTTATATTCGGGCTGAAGCACATGATAGCGCGGCAGGTCCGACGTCTTCGCGGCCTCGACCGCGGACTTGAGGCGGGCGGCGTGGAAGTTCGATGCGCCGATCACGCGGACTTTCCCCGCATCGACCAGCTTACCGAACGCTTCGAGGACGGCGTCCTGCGTCTGCGAATCGTCGTCCTGGTGCGCGTAATACAGGTCGATGCGATCGGTGCCGAGGCGCTTGAGCGAGGCTTCGGCGGCCGCGGCGATGCGCGCGGGGGCGAGCTTCTCGCCGCCTTCGCCGGGGAGCATGCCGACCTTGGTCGCGATCAGCACGTCGTCGCGCTTGTTGCTGGCCTTCAGCCATTCGCCGATCATGCTCTCGGACTCGCCGCCCTTATGACCGTCGACCCACGCCGAATACACGTCTGCAGTGTCGATCATCGTGCCGCCACCGGCGACGAACGCGTCGAGCACGGCGAAGCTGGCGGCGCGGTCGGCGGTCCAGCCGAACACGTTGCCGCCGAGGACGAGGGGGGCGATCTTCAGATCGGTCGAGCCGAGGCGGCGAAGGGTCATCGAGTCTGATCGCTTTGATTCGAGGGTAGTTCGGGATTTGAGGGTAGTTCGGGATTCGAGGGTAGTTCGGGATTCGAGGGTAGCTCTGTATCGCCAGGAGCGGCAGCGATCGCGTTCAGGTCGACGCTGTTAGCATCGAGCATCGCGGCGGCTTCGTTCAACTGGTGCGCTTCGTCGGCGGTGACGGCGCCGGGTTCGCTGGCCGGTGAGCAGGCCGCGAGGGTGGAAACAGCAAACAGCGCCCCCACCATCACACCGTCATGCCAGCGAAAGCTGGTATCTCTCCGTGTAGGTCGTCGTGAGCCTAACCGGGAGGTCCCAGCGTCCGCTGGGATGACGGGGAGGTGGGGGCGCCTTGGCAAGGCTTAGTCCTTGATCGCGTTGCCGGCGCGGGTCAGCGCGTTGCCGGTGGCGTCGGCGGCGCGGTCGGCACCGTTGGCGATCGAGGCACCTGCGCGGTCGGCACCGGCTTCGATCCGGTCACCGGCGCGGTCGGCCTTGACGTCGAGGTTGTCGGTGGCGTTGTCGAGCTTGGCGCCGGTGTTGTCGAGCGAGCGCTCGGCCGACCCGAGGGCGCGGTCGCTGGCGGCGCTGACGTCGTCGACGGCGTTGGCCGTGGTCGCGCTGGCGTCGGCGGCGATCGCGTTGGCGGCCTGTGCGGTCTGGTCCTGCGCGTTGTTGCTGCAGGCGGCGAGACCGGCGGTGAGCGCCAGGGCGGGGATCAGGAACTTCTTCATACTATCTACTCCCGTAAATCGGCTTCGGCCCGGACGGGCATCGCCTTGTGGACCAGCAAACGTCTGGCCCATAGCGCAATCGAACGCCGGTCGAGCGTTTCCGATCCGTCACGATCGCGCACGATGCGATAAGTCGCAGACGCTTACGCCCGCGTTGACCTCATATAAAGAAATCTTTATATGACCTGTCATGACGATGGCGCTCGAAATATTCCGTGCACTGGCGGACGCGACCCGGCTGCGGATGCTCGCTTTGTTGCGGCGGATGGAGCTGTCGGTCGGCGAACTCGCGCAGGTGCTCGGGCAGAGCCAGCCGCGTGTCTCCCGCCACGTGAAGATCCTGTGCGATGCCGGGCTAGCGGAGCGTCGCAAGGAGGGCAGCTGGGTGTTCGTGGCACTGGGCAGGCCCGCTTCGGTCGAGCCGGTCGCGGCGGCGCTCGATGCCTGGGCAAAGGCGGAGCCGGACCATTGGGCGGTCGCGGATGCGGCGCGTCTGGCCGCGGTGCGCGCCGACCGGGCGGCCTCGGCGGCGGCGTGGTTCGAGGGGCATGCCGACGAGTGGGACGCGATCCGGTCGCTGCATGTCGCCGACAGCGAGGTCGAGACGGCGATGGCCGCGGTACTGGGTGACGCGCCGATCGGGACGCTGATCGACATCGGGACCGGCACCGGGCGGATGCTCGAACTGTTCGGCGGGCGGGCTACGGTCGCGCTCGGGATCGATCGCAGTTCGGAAATGCTGCGGCTGGCGCGCGCCAAGCTGCACGACATGACCCACGCGGAATTGCGGCAGGCGGATTTGTACGCGCTGCCGATGGCGGATGCGGCGGCGGACGTCGCTATCCTGCACCATGTGCTGCATTTCGCGCAGCAGCCGGGCGCTGCGGTGAGCGAGGCCGCGCGGGTACTGGCGCCAGGCGGTCGCTTGCTGATCGCCGATTTCGCCAGCCACGACCGCGAGGAATTGCGGGTGCGCGATGCGCATACGCGGCTCGGCTTCGCGGACGATCAGATGGCGGCGTGGTTCGAGGCGGCGGGCTTGCAGACGGCGCGCGTGGAGACGCTCGAGGGCGGTGAGTTGACGGTGAAACTATGGCTCGGCCGAAAGATCGGCGCGAGCTTGCGTGAGGTGAAGGCGGCATGACGAATTCTTCGATTTCCCAATTGGCCCCCAACCCGACCGAAGCGCGCCGCGCGCTCGAGGAACCGCTGTTCGCGGATCTGGCGGGCGATGTCGGTATCAGCTTCGAATTCTTCCCGCCGAAAAGCGATAAGATGGATACGCAACTCTGGGAGGCGATCCGCACGTTGGAGCCGCTCGGTCCCGATTTCGTGTCGGTCACCTATGGCGCGGGCGGTTCCACGCGCGAGCGGACGCATGCAACGGTCGCGCGGATCCAGCGCGAGACGTCGATGAACGCGGCGGCGCACCTGACCTGCGTCGAGGCGACCAAGGCCGAGATCGACCAGGTTGCCGAGGAATATTGGGCAGCAGGCGTGCGCCACATCGTCGCGTTGCGTGGCGACATGCCGACGCTCGGCCAGCCATATCAGGCGCATCCGGGCGGGTATGAGAATGCCGCGGCCTTGGTTGCTGGGTTGCGGAAGCTGCACCCGTTCGAGATTTCGGTCGCGGCGTATCCGGAATGCCATCCTGAATCGGGCGGTCACGACGCGGATATCGACAATCTGAAGCGCAAGATCGATGCCGGTGCGAGCCGCGCGATCACGCAGTTCTTCTTCTCGCCCGAAGCGTATTTCCGGTTTCGCGACCGGGTTGCAGCCGCAGGGATCACCGCGCAGATCCTGCCGGGTATCCTGCCGGTGTCGAACGTTGCGCAGACGCGGAAGTTCGCGGGACTGTGCGGGGCCGAGATCCCGGCATGGATGGACCGGTTGTTCGAGGGGCTCGACGATCATCCTTCGGCGCGGCAGCTCGTGGCGGCGACGATCGCGGCCGAGATGTGCCGGCGGCTCTACGCGGGGGGCGTGAAGGACTTCCACTTCTACACGCTCAACCGCGCGGAGCTGGCGTACGCGATCTGCCACATGCTCGGTGTGCGCGCGAAACCTGCGACAAAGGTCGCCGCGGCCTGACGAACAATCCGTCACCCCAGCGAAAGCTGGGGTCTCACGGTAATACAGCGTGCCCTCGCGGCACGAGATCCCAGCTTTCGCTGGGATGACGGGGATAGGTACGATGACACCACGTGAACGATTCAACGCGGAAGCCGCCAAGCGCATCCTGATCACCGACGGCGCGTTCGGTACCGAGATCCAGAACTGGAAGCTCGACGAGGCTGCCTATGCGGGCTCGCTTGGCCTGAGCCACGACCAGAAGGGCAACAACGACATCCTGGCGATCACCAAGCCGGAAGTCCCCGAAACGATCACGCGCGAATATCTGGAGGCCGGGTCGGACATCGTCTCGACCAACACGTTCAGCGCGAACGTCATTTCGCAGGCCGATTACGGCGCCGAGCATCTGGTGCGCGAGATCAACGTCGAATCCGCGCGGATCGCGCGTGCGCTCGCCACCGAATACGAGGCGAAGGACGGCCGTCCGCGGTTCGTCGCCGGCGCGATCGGGCCGACCAACAAGACGCTGTCGTTGTCGCCAGACGTCAACGATCCCGGCTATCGCGAGATCGACTTCGATTATCTCAAGGGCGTGTACCGCGAGCAGATCGACGCGCTGCTGGAAGGCGGCGAGGGGGTCGGCGTCGACTTCATCCTGATCGAGACGGTGTTCGACACGCTCAACGCCAAGGCCGGCATCATGGCCGCGATCGAGGCGGGCGACGCGCTCGGCCGCGACGTGCCGATCATGATGTCGATGACGTTGACCGATCTCAGCGGGCGTAACCTGTCGGGGCATACGGTCGAGGCGTTCTGGCACGCGGTCCGGCATGCCAAGCCGATCACGATCGGGCTGAACTGCTCGTTCGGCGCGGAGCAGCTTCGTCCGCATGTGAAGACGCTGAGCGCGATCGCGGACACGCTGATCATGATCTATCCCAATGCCGGCCTGCCCAACGAACTCGGCGAGTATGACGAGCAGCCCGAGACGACGGCTGGGCTGGTCGGCGAGTGGGCGGTGGCCAAGCAGGTCAACGTGCTCGGCGGCTGCTGCGGGTCGACGCCGGCGCATATCAAGGCGATGGCCGATGGCGTGCGCGGGCTTGAACCACGTGCGGTTGCGCGGCCGGAGGTGCGGACCAAGCTCGCCGGCCTCGAACCGTTCACGATGGCGGCCTGACCTGAGATTTGACGTCATCCCAGCGAAAGCTGGGATCTCCCGGTGGTGAGGGAGTGACCTGTCACCACGATACCCCAGCTTCCGCTGGGGTGACGGAATTTGGATTGCGATGACCACGACCACGACTTCCTCCTCCTCCTTCGTCAACATTGGCGAGCGCACCAACGTCACCGGCTCGGCGCGCTTCAAGAAGCTGATCATGGCGGGAGATTATCCCGCCGCCGTCGAGGTCGCGCGCCAGCAGGTCGAGAGCGGTGCGCAGGTGCTCGACGTCAACATGGACGAGGGGCTGCTCGACGCGCACCACGCGATGACGACTTTCCTGAAACTGATCGCCGCCGAACCCGACATCGCGCGCATTCCGTTCATGGTCGACAGCTCGAAATGGAGCGTGATCGAGGCCGGGCTGAAGTGCGTCAGCGGCAAGCCGATCGTCAATTCGATCAGCATGAAGGAAGGCGAAGAGCAGTTCCTGGCGCAGGCCAAGAAGTGCATGGCGTACGGCGCCGCCGTCGTGGTGATGGCGTTCGACGAGGTCGGGCAGGCCGATACCAAGGACCGCAAGGTCGAGATCTGCGAGCGCGCGTACAAGCTGCTCGTCGGGATCGGTTTCCCGCCCGAGGACATCATCTTCGATCCCAACGTGTTCGCGGTCGCGACCGGGATCGAGGAGCACAACAACTACGGCGTCGACTTCATCGAGGCGTGCAAGGAGATCAAGGCGCGCTGCCCGCATGTCCACATCTCGGGCGGGCTGTCGAACTTCAGCTTCTCGTTCCGCGGCAACGAACCGGTGCGCCGGGCGATGCACAGCGTGTTCCTATATTACGCGATCCCCGCGGGCATGGATATGGCGATCGTCAACGCCGGCCAGCTTGACATCTATGACGACATCGATCCCGAATTGCGCAAGGCGGTCGAGGACGTCGTGCTTAACACCGATCCCGAGGCCGGGGACCGCCTCGTGGCGCTTGCCGAACGCTATCGCGGCACCGACGTGGTCGCCGAGAAGGCGGCGGCGGAGTGGCGCTCGCTGGGCGTGAACAAGCGGCTCGAATATGCACTGGTGAAGGGCATCGACCTCCACGTCGTCGAGGATACCGAGGAAGCGCGGCTGATCATCGCCGGCAATGGCGGGCGCCCGATCGAGGTCATCGAAGGCCCGCTGATGGACGGTATGAACGTGGTGGGCGACCTGTTTGGATCGGGCAAGATGTTCCTGCCGCAGGTCGTGAAGTCGGCGCGCGTGATGAAGAAGGCGGTGGCCCATCTGCTGCCGTATATCGAGGCGGCCAAGGAGCCCGGCGCGCGCGGCAAGGGCAAGATCATCATGGCGACCGTCAAGGGCGACGTGCATGACATCGGCAAGAACATCGTCGGCGTGGTGCTGCAGTGCAACGGCTTCGACGTGGTCGATCTCGGCGTGATGGTGCCGTGGTCGAAGATCCTGGAGGCCGCGAACGAGAACGATGCGGATATGATCGGGCTGAGCGGGCTGATCACGCCCTCGCTCGACGAGATGGTAACGGTGGCCGAGGAGATGAAGCGGGCGGGGATGACGATGCCGCTGCTGATCGGCGGCGCGACGACGTCGAAGGTCCACACCGCGCTCAGAATCGCGCCGGCGTATGACGGGCCGGTGGTGCATGTGCTCGATGCGAGCCGGGCCGTGGGTGTGGCGTCGACCTTGGTGTCGGACACGATCCGCGACGAGTTCGTGACGAAGACCGCGGACGAATACGAAGCGGTGCGGATCTCGCGCGCGAACAAGGGGCAGAGCGAATTGCTGCCGCTGGCGACCGCGCGGGAGCGCAAGTTCGTGGCGGACTTTTCGCTCAAGCCGCCCGCGCCGGTGAAGCCTGGCGTGCATGTGTTTTCGGACTGGGACCTGTCCGACCTGCGCGACTATATCGACTGGACGCCGTTCTTCCGTGCGTGGGAGCTGGCGGGGAATTTCCCGGCGATCCTGACCGACGAGGTGGTCGGCGAGAGCGCGAGCGCGCTATATGCGGACGCGCAGGCGATGCTCGATACGATCGTCGCCGAGAAGTGGCTGACGCCGCGCGGGGTTGCGGGGCTGTGGCCGGCGCGGCGCGAAGGGGATGATGTACTTGTATCCTCCCCGGCACGGGGAGGGGGACCGCGCAGCGGTGGAGGGGGCGTGCAACACAGCGCCCCGCTCGCGGAGGCCCCCCTCCACCATCCTGCGGATGGTCCCCCTCCCCGTGCCGGGGAGGAATATAGATTACCCATGCTCCGCCAGCAGATCGCCAAGCGCGAGGGCCGCGCCAACATGTGTCTCGCCGATTTCGTCGACACCCAGGACGACTGGTTCGGCGGCTTCGCGGTCGGCATCCACGGGATCGACGACCACATCGCGCGCTTCAAGGCGGACAATGACGATTACAACGACATCCTGCTCAAGGCGCTCGCCGACCGCTTCGCCGAAGCGTTCGCCGAACGGCTGCACAAGCATGTCCGCACCGACCTGTGGGGCTATGCCGAGGGGGAGCAGCTCACCAACGAGGCGATGATCAAGGAACAGTATCGCGGTATCCGGCCGGCACCGGGTTACCCCGCGTGCCCGGACCACAGCCTCAAGCCGATCCTGTTCGACCTGCTCGATGCCGAGACCGCGACCGGTCTCGAACTGACCGAAAGCTTCGCGATGTTCCCGACCGCGGCGGTTTCGGGCTTCTATTTCGGCCACCCGCAGGCCGAGTATTTCGGCGTGGCGCGGGTCGGTCGCGACCAGCTCGAGGATTACGCCGCACGCCGTGGCGCGGACCTCAAGACCGCGGAACGCTGGCTTCGTCCTAATCTCGACTAAGGTCCGGGCTCGCGCGCGGAACAACCGCCGCGAGCCTGCGCTTACCATGGGTCCACATGCGGAGACCCGATGACCGTTCCCCAGTATCTTTCGATCGCCACGCTGTTCGGGATGATGGCACTCTTCGTCTGGGGCAGGTTCCGCTACGACGTCACCGCGATCCTCGCGCTGCTCGCCAGCATCGCGCTCGGCATCGTCAGCCCGAAGGAGGCGTTCAAGGGCTTCTCCGACGATATCGTCATCATCGTCGGCTCGGCGCTGGTGATCTCGGCGGCGGTGCAGCGCTCGGGCATCATCGAACGCGCGCTCGCCAAGTTCGCCAAGCGGGTGACGCGGGTCCGTTCGCAATTGCTGCTGCTGACCGCGTCGGTCGGGTTCGCCTCCGCGCTGGTCAAGAACATCGGCGCGCTGGCGATGCTGATGCCCGCCGCGTTCCAGATGGCGAAGAAGAACGACACCTCGCCCTCGGTCTTCCTCATGCCGATGGCGTCGGCATCGCTGCTCGGCGGGCTCATCACGCTGGTCGGGACGTCGCCGAACATCATCGTCAGCCGCGTGCGCGAGCAGATGACCGGGCATCCGTTCGGGATGTTCGACTATGCGCCGGTCGGGCTCGGGCTGACGCTGATGGGGCTGATCTACCTCCGGTTCGCGTACCGGCTGCTGCCGCGCGATCGCCGTGCCGCGCCGACGATGGGCGAGGCGCTCGACATCAAGGGGTATGTGACCGAGGCGATGATCCCCGACGGCTCGCCCGCGGTCGACGAGACCGTCGATGCGTTCCTCGACCGCCACGACCGCGAGGTGACGATCACCCGGATCCTGCGCGCCGGGATGCGCAGCGCGCCGCAAGACCACACGCATCTGCGCGCCGGCGACACGCTGATCCTCGGCGGAGAGCCCGATGCGCTCGAACGGGTAATCGCGCGCGACCGGCTGAAGCTGGAAGGCGAGGACCGCGAAAAGGCCGACGAGGACGACGATGACGAGGTCGGCGTGATCGAGGCGGTGATCGCGCAGGATTCGCCACTCGTCGGTCGAACCGCGGCGAGGCTCGCGTTGCAGGCCCGCTACGGCGTCAATCTGATCGCGATCTCGCGGCAGGGCGAGCATCTCTCGCGGCGCCTCGCCAACACCGAATTGCGGGCCGGCGACGTGCTGGTGCTGCAGGGCCCGCTCGAACAATTGCCCAGCAAGCTGCGCGATCTCGGCTGTCTGCCGCTGGCGCAGCGCGAGATGCGGCTCGGCGTGTCGAAGCGGAGCTGGCTGCCGATCGCCATCCTCGCGGTGGCGATGAGCGCGACCGCATTGGGGTTCGTGCCGGTGGCGGTCGCGTTCTTCGCCGCGGCGGGGCTGATCATGGCGACCGGCGTGCTGCCGGTGCGCGAGGCGTACGACCATGTCGAATGGCCGATCCTGATCATGCTCGGCGCGCTGATTCCGGTCAGCGATTCGCTGCGTACCACCGGCGCGTCGGAGGTGATCGCGACGTGGCTGTCTTCGACCGCGGCGACCTTGCCGCCCTGGGGCGCGGTTGCGCTGATCCTGGCGGCGGCGATGGCCGTAACGCCGTTCCTCAACAACGCCGCGACCGTGCTGGTGATGGCGCCGATCGCGGCGACCTTCGCGGGCGATCTCGGGTTCCGGCCCGAGGCGTTCCTGATGGCGACCGCGGTCGGGGCGGGGTGCGATTTCCTGACGCCGATCGGGCACCAGTGCAACACGCTGGTGATGGGGCCGGGGGGGTACAAGTTCGGCGATTACGCGAGACTGGGCGCACCGCTGTCGCTGCTGGTGCTGCTGGTCGGCACGCCGCTGATCGTCGCGGTCTGGCCGATGCATTGAACGGGACCTAACGATCCTCCCCCGCCAGGGGGAGGTGGCTGGCTCTTGCCAGACGGAGGGGGAGGAAAGGGCAAACCCTCGTTCCGTATCCTCCCCCTCCGTCGCCTACGGCGCCACCTCCCCCTGGCGGGGGAGGATCAGAAGAAGATTCCGCTTCCCTCCGAGAAAGGGAGTTACGCGCCTGATTCGGCTGGTTTACCTTCGCGCACGTCACCCGGCAGGCCGCTGATCGTCTTCACCTCCATGAAGTCCGTCAGCCCATAGCGCCCGTTCTCGCGGCCGTTACCCGACTGCTTGTAGCCACCGAACGGCGCGCCGATGTCCGGGCTCCACGAGTTGATCGTCACCAGCCCCGCGCGCAACTTCGGCGCGACCTTTGCCGCCGCCGCCGGGTCGCCCGAGATCGTCGCCGACAGCCCATATTCGGTCGCGTTGGCGATGCGGATGCCTTCGTCCTGGTCGTTGTACGCCGTAATCGTCGCGACCGGTCCGAACGTCTCCTCCTGCGCGATCCGCATGTCCGGCCGCACGTCGGTGAACAGCGTCGGCTGGATGTAGAAGCCCGCATTGCGTCCGTTCGGCCGCCCGACGCCGCCCGTCACCAGGGTCGCGCCTTCGTCGATCGCCGACTGGATCAGCCCCTGGATCTTGTCGAACTGCGCCTTGTTGACGACCGGGCCGATGTGCTGGCCCATTTCGGCTGGATCGCCGACCTTGGTCTGCTCCATCATCGACTTCACGATCGCGGTCGCCTCCGCGACCTGGCTCGCATGGACCAGCAGGCGGGTCGGCGCGATGCAGCTCTGGCCTGAATTGGCGAGCACGCCCGCCACCGTCGGCGGAAGAACCGACGCGAGATCGGAGCCTTCCAGCACGAGGTTTGCCGCCTTGCCGCCAAGCTCCTGATGCACGCGCTTGACCGTCGGCGCCGCCGCCAGCGCGACCGCGATGCCGGCGCGCGTGGACCCCGTGAAGCTCACCATGTCGACGTCGCGGTGCGCGCACAGTGCCGCGCCGACGCCTGGCCCATCACCGTTGACGAGGTTGAACACCCCCGCCGGCACGCCCGCCGCATCCATGATCTCCGCCAGGATCACCGCGCACGACGGCGCTTCCTCCGACGGCTTCAGGATCATCGTGTCGCCCGCCGCCAGCGCAGGCGCCACCTTCGCGCAGATCTGGTTGAGCGGCCAGTTCCACGGCGTGATCATCGCGACGACGCCGAGCGGCTCGTGCACGACGGTCGCCTTGCCGATGACTTCCGAGAATTCGAACGCCGCCAGCGCCTTCGCGGTCGCCGAGAAATGCGCGAGCCCGGTGGGTGCCTGCGCCATCGACGCCAGCGCCATCGGTGCGCCCATTTCCTGCGACATCGCCTTGGCCAGATCGGGCATCCGCGCCTTGTATTCGGTCATGATCCGGCCGAGCACATCGAGCCGCTCCTGCACGCTGGTCTGGCTCCAGCTCTCGAACGCCGAACGGGCCGCGGCCACGGCCTTGTCGACATCGGCTGCGGTACCGAGCGTGATTTCCGTACACTGCTGTTCGGTCGACGGGTCGATCACCTGATAGACGGTGCCGCCTTCGCTCTCGACCCACGCGCCGTCGATATACTGCTTCAAATAGCTTTTCATCGTGCCTCTCCGCATCTTGTCTCGCAAAGGTTTGGGCTCGCCGGAGATCGGTTGCAACCCGAAACGCATGCCGTAGGGTAACCCGGAAATTGATCAGGAGGCCGGCATGGCGAGAGTGGCATTCATCGAGAAGACCGGCGGCCCCGAGGTGATCCAGTGGCGCGACGTGACGCTGCCGCCGCCGGGCAAGGGCGAGGTGTGGATGCGCAACACCGCGGTCGGGCTGAACTACATCGACACCTATCACCGTGGCGGCGTGTACCCGATCGACCTGCCCTCGGGCCTCGGCAGCGAGGCGGCGGGCGTCGTGATGGCGGTCGGCGAAGGCGTCACCGACTTCGCGCCCGGCGACCGCGTCGGGACCTTCGGCCCATCGCGCGGCGCCTATGCGACCGAGCGTAACGTCGCCGCGAAGGATCTTTTCAAGCTGCCGGACACGCTCGACGACCGCACCGCCGCCGCGATGCTGCTCAAGGGCTGCACCGCCGAGTTCCTGGTCGAACGCTGCGCGAAGGTGCAGGCGGGCCAGACCGTGCTCGTTCACGCGGCGGCGGGCGGCGTCGGCCACATCCTCGTCGGTTGGCTGAAAGCAATCGGCGCCACCGTCATTGCCAGCGTCGGCAGCGAGGAGAAGGCCGCACGCACCCGCAAAGCCGGCGCCGACCACGTCATCCTCCACAAGTCCGAGGACATCGCGGCCCGGGTCCGCGCGATCACCGACGGCGAGGGCGTGCCGATCATCCTCGACGGCGTCGGCGGCGCGACCTGGAATGCATCGCTCGACAGCGCGGCGCGACGCGGCCTGATCGTGAGCTACGGCAATGCCGGCGGCGTGGTCGACGGCGTCAACCTCGGCATCCTCGCGCGCAAAGGGTCGCTGTTCGTGACCCGTCCGACCTTGTTCGACTATTACGTCACGCCGGACGAGCGGAAAGCGGGCATCGCGCGCCTGTTCGCGATGATCGAGAACGGCGCGATCACTCCCGAAATCGGCCAGACCTTCCCGCTCGAAGATGCCGTCGAAGCGCATCGCGCGATCGAGAGCGGGGCGACTTCGGGTAGCACGTTGCTGCTGCCGTAACCCGCGCGTTAGCGCAGGAGGGGTGACTCACGCGGAGGCGCGGAGACGCGGAGGTGTCCCGAGCGGTACGACCGTCGCGTCACATTTCGGCCGTCGATGCTGAGGGGGGGCCGTTGGTCCCGTATTCAGCACCTCCGTGTCTCCGCGTCTCCGCGTGAACCCATTCTTCTGGCCTCTTTGCGCCTTCGCGCCCTGGGCGCGACAGGCGGCGCGGTCGTGGACGTCCGCTAACGATTATAGCCATCGCGTGTCCGGCGCTTTCAATGCTGGTTCGATGTGGAATCGTTCGCGCGATCGTACGATGGGATAGCCGCCGAAGCCGCTGTCACCGTGCTGTCATGCTGACGTAACGGCGCTGCCATGCGCGACCGCTACCGCGCCTCCCAAGCCGGCTGAAGAAGTCGGGACCATCCGGGGGAATACCATGAAATCGAACCTGTCGAACCGCGTTCGCGGTCGCGTCGTCGCGCATGCGCTGCTCGCCGGCTGTGCGCTGAGCCCGCTGACCGTTGCGAGCGCCCATGCGCGTCCCGACGCAGCGACACCGGTCGGCGCGCCGCGCGCGCCTGGGGCGATCACCGGCACCGTGTCGCAGGCGGGCAGCGGCGAGTATCTCGATGGTGCCTCGGTCTCGATCCCCGCACTCGACCTGTCGACCGTGGTCGATCGCACCGGACGGTTCTCGCTGGTCGGCGTTCCCGCCGGCACGCACGAACTCGTGATCCGCTATGTCGGCTTCCCCGATGCGCGCCGGACCGTGACCGTCGCCGATGCCCCGGTCACGCTCGACGTCGCGATGACCGCGGTCGTCGGCACGGATGCGGGCGCAGGCGAGGGGGCCGAGATCGTCGTCTCGGGCTCGCGCCCGATCGCGGAATCCGAAGCCGCCGCACTCCAGATCCAGCGCACCAGCCCGTCGCTCGTCTCGGTCATCGCTTCGGATTCGATCGGTCGCCTGCCCGATCAGAACGTCGCACAGGCGGTCAGCCGCCTCCCCGGCGTCGGCGTCCAGCGCGACCAGGGCCAGGCGCGCTACATCACGTTGCGTGGCGCCCCGATCAACTGGACGACGCTGTCGATCGACGGCATCAATGTCGTCAGCCCCGAAGGTCGCGACGCCCGCTTCGATTCGATCCCGTCGGCGATCGCCTCGCAGATCGTCGTGCGCAAGGCCGTCACCCCCGACATGACCGGCGAGACGATCGCCGGCAATGTCGACATCATCACCCGCTCCGCGTTCGATTATCCGGGCATGAAGGTGCAGGCCAAGGGCGGCCTCGGCCATGTCGAACTCGGCAAGAAGACCGAGTATGAAGGCTCGCTCGTCATCTCCGACCGGATCGACACCGGCATTGGCGAGTTCGGCATCGTCTCGTCCGCCAGCCTGTACCGTCGCGGCATGGTCACCGACAATTTCGAGACCGACTTCGAGGCGGTCAAGGAAGACAAGCGGCCCGGCTATCAGACGCGCAACTGGGCGCGCGAGACCGAGAACAAGCTGTATCGCCTGACGCGCAAGAACTACTCGCTCTCGACCCGGCTCGACTGGCGCCCGGCGCCCGGCCACAAGCTGTTCGCGGAGACGATCTACTCGGCGTTCGCGGACGACGAGCAGCGTAACAACTACATCTTCGATCTCGACGATCAGCAGTCGCGTGCGCCGACCGGCAGCGCCCCCTGCACCGTCAACGCACGGCCTGCGTCGGGCACCACGGGCTATGCCGACATCTGCACCGGCAATACGCCCTTGCTCGGCACCGTCTACGGCGTCGATCTCAACGCGAACTTCACGGTGCGCAAATACAAGCAGTCGGTCTTTACCAACACGGTCGGCGGCGATCACGAACTCGGCGAGTGGAAGGTCGCATGGCGCGGTAACTTCACGCGCTCGATCGACGACCGAACGCAGCCGGCACAGCTGAACTACGAAAGCCCCAGCTTCGCGAACGCCACCAATCGGCTCACCGTGGGCTACGACCTGACCGATCCGCAGCTCGCCAAGGTCCAGCTGTTCCGCACGATCCGCAACGCCGACGGGACGTTCTCGCGCGGCGCACAGGTGACCGCGATCGAGGATTTCCCGACGTCGCTGACCCGCCTGCGCTCGCTGAAGGCAAAGGACGTGACCGAGGCCTATACCGCCAAGCTCGACGTCAGCCGCGAGGCGTCGCTGTTCGGGGCGCAGACGGTGTTCACCGCCGGCGTCCGCTATGACGACCGCACCAAGACCGCGAACGAGGATCTGCTCGACATCAGCAGCGCGGCGCAGTTCGCCGCTGCGGGCATCTCCACCAACTATGCCGCGATCGCCAAGCCCGGCGGGTTCCAGGGCAAGATCCCGCTCGGCTACACCTTCCAGTATTTCGACCGCGACAAGGTGCTCGGGCTGGTCGACCAAGCAAAGAGCGTCGCCAACTACGCGCCGGTCGACGCCAATTTCTACGAGGTCGGCGAGCGGGTCTATTCGGCCTATGCGATGGCCACCACGACGACCAACTGGGGCAGCATCGTCGGCGGCGCCCGCGTCGAGCATATCCGCAACGACGCGCGCGCCTTCTCGATCGACGCGGCGACCAGCGTGGCGACGTCGGTCGAGGCGAAGTCGAGTCAGACGCTGGTCTATCCGAGCCTCCATCTGAACTGGGACGTCAACGATCGGATGAAGGCGCGCCTGTCGTTCAACACCGGCGCCGCGCGGCCCGATTACGATCAGCTGCGTCCCAACCTGACCTACAACGACGCGAACCTGACCGTGTCCGGCGGCAACCCCGACGCGAAGCCGGAAAAGGCCAAGGGGGTCGACGCCTATGTCGAATATTACACGATGCCGCGCGGCTTCCTGTCGATCGGCGCCTATTACAAGGACGTCACCAACGTCCTGTTCGATTCGGTGCAGACCTTCGGCAGCAATATCCTCAACAGCGGCGGCAGCGATCGTTCGCAATATCAGTTCTCGACCGTGCTGAACGGCGGCAAGGGCTATATCATGGGGATCGAGGGCGCGATCCAGCAACAGCTCGACCCGTTCACCGCCGATCTCGGCCTGCCGGACTGGATGGGCGGCTTCGGCATCCAGCTCAACGCGACGATCAACAAGAGCCGCGCGGATACGCCAGGCACGGCTGATATCCCGTCGCGGAAAGTGCCGCTGCCCGGCGCGTCGGACGCGATCTACAATCTGATCGGCTATTACGAGAAATACGGCTTCTCCGCGCGCGTCTCGTACCAGAACCGCTCGGCATGGCTCGACGCGATCGGCTCGGTTGCGAAGGTCGGCGACACCGTCCGCGGCGTCGATGGCGGCGATTTCTACTGGGCCAAGGACAATGAACTGGACGCATCGCTCCGCTACGCGATCAACGGCAATTCTGAGATCTACGCCGATTTCGCTAACCTGCTGAATGGTCCGGGCCGCCGCTATGTCGGGACGTCGGCGTACACGATCGAGCATGAGACGTTCGGGCGGCGCTACACCGGCGGCGTGCGGGTGACGTTCTGATGCGCGCGCTTCCCTTTGCCGCGATGCTGCTCGCGGGGTGCGCGACGACCTCGGCCCCCGTGGCGGTCGAGGCGCCGATGGTCGCTGCGACCGCGGAGACGGAGCCGGTCGATACCGCGGCCGATGCCGCAGACGATCCCGCGATCTGGCGCAACGCTGCCGATCCGTCGAAGAGCCTCGTCATCGGCACCGACAAGAAGGCGGGCATCCACGTCTACAGCCTGATCGGCAAGCGGCTGAGCTTCACGCCCGCCGCCCGCCTCAACAACGTCGATCTGCGCGATCTCGGCGGGCGGGTGATCGCCGCGGCCAGCGACCGCGCCGATGCGGCGACCGCGCATGTGTCGCTCTTCACGCTCGACACGGCGGCGGCAAAGCTCGTCCCGCTCGGCCGCTTCCCGGTCGGCGCGGGCGAGGCGTACGGCATGTGCCTCTGGACTCGTGCCAGCGACAAGGCGCTGTTCGGCTTCCTCGTGCTGAAGGACGGTCGCATCGACCAGGTCGCGATCGACCTGTCGGGTGCATCGCCCAAGGTCACGACGGTCCGCTCGATGAAGCTCGGCACCCAGTCCGAAGGCTGCGTCGTCGACGATCGCACCGGGCAGCTCTACGTCGCGGAAGAGGATGTCGGCCTCTGGCGCTTCGACGCCGACCCCTCCGCACCGGTGACCGCAACGCCGATCGCCAAGGTCGACGGCAAGACGCTGGTCGCCGACGCCGAGGGCCTCGCGCTCGCACCGTCGGGTAGGACCGGCGGCTATCTCGTCGTGTCGAGCCAGGGCGACAACGCCTACACGCTCTACCGCCTGCCGGGCGTCACCTATGCCGGTCGCTTCCGGATCGGCGGCGGCGGCATCGACGGGACCAGCGATACCGACGGCATCGATCTGATGCTCGGCGATTTCGGACCGGCCTATCCGCGCGGGTTGCTGGTAGCGCAGGACGGCGACAACGCCCCGGCCACGCAGAACTTCAAATATGTCAGCTGGGACGCGGTGCGACAGGCGCTGAAACTCCGCTGAGGGGCCGCTGTCGATCGCGTCACTCCGCCGCGATCGACAGGGTTGGCGGTTGATCGGCGACCACCACCCGATCGCGCCCGCCACGCTTGGCGCGGTACAGGGCGTTGTCCGCGAGCTGGATCAGGGTCGACCCGTTGCGCTCCATCTCGGGATACCAGGCGGCGATCCCGAACGACATCCGAATGGCCCCGAGCGAGCGATCACCGTGCCGCACCGAGGTTTCGGCGACGGCCATGCGCAGGCGTTCGACCCGTTCGACCAAGGCCGGCAGCATCGCGCCGGGCGCGATGATCGTGAACTCCTCACCGCCATAGCGGCAGACCACGTCGCCATCCCGGAAATGCCGGGTCATCTCGGTTGCCACCGCGCGCAGCACGACGTCGCCGGCATCGTGGCCGAACTCGTCGTTGAACCGTTTGAAGTGATCGATGTCGCACATCGCCAGTCCCAGCGGCTCGCCGGTTCGCGACGCCCGCGCGATTTCGATCGCCAGCGCTTCTTCCATATACCGCCGATTGAACAGCGCGGTCAGGGGGTCGCGGATGGTCTGTTCGCGCAAGCCGCGTTGCAACTGGTGGTTGAGCAGCGCGGAGGCGATGTTCTCGGTGAGCACCGCAAGACGGAACCGGCTCTCGGCCTCGACCACGCCTTCCAGATACAGCAGGCCGATGACCTCGCCGCCCGCGAGCAGCGGTTCGCAGTGATAGACGGCCAAAGGATCGTCGACATGCGCGCAGACGACGTCGGTTCCCGGCGCGACGACGCAATGGCCCTGGCCGCGGCGCAATCCCCAGCATTGCTCGGGCGAAAACGCCTCCTGTGTCAGAGTCAGATCGCCCCAGCTCGCAAGCCTGACCAACAGGTTGCGCGAATGATTATGCGCATACAGCGCCCCTGGTATCGCGGGGAGCACACGCGGCACGAAACACTGGATGACCGCGGCGAGCTCGCCATCCGTGCGCGCCGTCTGCATCCGGTGCGACATCCCGCCGAGCAGCTCGATCATCTCGCTGCGCGCCTGCAGCGTGTCTGCATTGCGCCGCAGCTCGCTATTGGCACGCTGCAGATCGGCGTCGCTTATCGATTGGAGCGATCCTGCGACGGCCAGCCTGTCGGCCATTTCGTTATAGGCCTCGGCGAGGGCGCGGAATTCGGACGTGCCGATCGTGTCGGTCACGCGCGCGTCGCGATCGCCGTCGCCGAACGCGTGCATCGAGTGCAGGATCGACCGGGTCGGCCGTCGCACGCCACGAATGATCAGCGTCACCGCCATCGCGAGCAGCGCGATGATCGCGGGCCCGCCGATCAGCGGCAATTGCCGGTTCCAGCTCGACTGTTGCTGCGCGGCGTAGAGGCGCACCGACAACAAGTCGCGCTCGGACTGCCGTAGCCGCTCGGCACGGCGCGCAACATCGTCCATCAGGTCCCGGCCATGCCCATTGGCGACGATCGCGATCGCCTCGTCGAAATGCCCGCTTTGGCCGAGCGACAGCGGTATCCGGAGCGATGCGATCTTTCGCGCGGCGATCCGCTGTAGCCCCACAGCCCGGTCGTGTTGCGCGGGATTGTCGCGCGTCAGGGCAACCAGCGCGGCGGTATCGTTGGTCGCCTCGACCGTGCGATAATCGAAACTCCGCGCGTAGCTCGTGTCGCGGGTGAGGAGAAATCCGCGCTGGCCCGATTCCGCCTCGCGGAGGTCGGCCATCGTCTCGTCGATCTTCTGGATAAGCTGTTCGGTCTGGCTGACCCAGTCGAGCGACGTCTTCATCCGCGCGCTCGCATCGATCAGCAACACCGCCAGTGCAAGCATCGCGATCGACACGCTCGCGCCGAGCCAGCCGATCCGCGCGGATAGCGATGACAGGGAAAACACAGACATGCCAACGTGATGCACGCCAACCGTAAAGATTTGGCTTCCAGCGAGACATCTGGCCCACCGTTCGTTCCCTATCTCGCTGGTCGGTTAGCGTAGAGGGCTGGCACCGGTAGCAGGTTTCGATACTGGCGGAGCGAAGGCTGGCATTGCCGGTCGGGCTGGAGCGGGTGAAGGGAATCGAACCCTCGTCACTTGCTTGGGAAGCAAAAGCTCTACCATTGAGCTACACCCGCATACACGCGCCGTGTGGCGGCGCGGTGCCGCGTCCGTACCCGGCACGATCGCGAAGTTCAAGCGTCATGCGCGCACGGAACGTCCGCGGGCGTACAGCGCTGTAGCAGCACGGGCACGATGCCCCAAAGGACCAAGGCATGCCGACCTCCACACCGATCCACGCCGACCCGTCGGACCTTCAGCCGGCCGATCTGCCGCGGACCGGACCGTCGCGGATCGGGCCGTCGCGGACCGGGCCGTCGCGGACCGGATTGTCGCGGCCGGTTGCGGCGTTGATCGTCGCCGGCGTGCTCGGTGCCAGCGCGCTCGTCGGGCGGCGCAATGCGCCCGACCCGTCGCACCCCAGGACGCGGCGCTGGTATAAACGGCTCGACAAACCCGACTTCACGCCGCCCGATGCGGTCTTCGGCGCGGTCTGGCCGGTGCTTGAAATCGGGCTCGCGGTCGGCGGCTATCGCCTGATGCGCGCGCCCGCCGACCCGCGTCGCAATGCCGCCGTGGGGCTGTGGCTGTTGAACACGGCGATGATCGGCGGCTGGACCGAATTGTTCTTTCGCAAGCGCGCGCTGGATACGAGCACGGTTGCGGCGGGGGCGATGGTCGTCACCGGCGCCGCCTATGTCGCGACCGCTGCCAAGGTCGATCGCCCGGCGGCGGGGCTGGGCGTGCCGTTCGTCGCCTGGCTCGGCTTTGCCACGGTGCTGGCGGCGGGAATCGGTCGTCGCAACGAGTCGCGATCATGAACCGGCTGACCGTCTGGCATGATGGCGATTGCCCGCTGTGCCGCCGCGAGATTGCGCTGATGCGGCGTCTCGACCGTCGCGGCGCGATCGAGTTCGTCGATGCGACGGACGGCGACGCATCCTGCCCGATCGATCGCGGCGCGTTGCTCGCGCGGTTCCATGCGCGTGAGAATGGGCAGATGCTGTCGGGCGCCGCTGCCTTCGCGGCGATGTGGCGCGCGATCCCGATCTTGCGGCCGTTGGGAATGGCGGCGCGCAACCCAGTCGCATTGCGATTGCTCGAACGCCTCTACGTCGCCTTCCTGCGGGTCCGGCCCAAGCTCCAGGGCGTGATGCGTCGGCGTGAGGCTGCCGGACAATGACGGTTGCTCGCGATTCCGCGCTGCCGGGCCAAGTAAGCGTCTGGGACTTTCCCCGGCCCGCAATCGCCGAACCAAGTGCGCGCCATATCCGCATCGAGCACCGCGGTCATGTCGTCGCCGAGACGGGGGCGAGCGTGCGGACGCTGGAGACCAGCCATCCGCCAAGCTATTACATCCCGCCGGACGACGTCGTGATGACGCTGTTGCGGCGATCGACGCATCGATCGTTCTGCGAATGGAAGGGCGACGCGGTCTACTACGACCTCGTGGTCGACGGCGAGATTCTCCGCGATATCGCCTGGAGCTATCCCGCCCCGACCCGCGCCTTCGCGGCGTTGCGCGATCACCTCGCCTTCTACGCGGCGCCTTTGGACGCGTGCTACGTGGATGGCGAGCGGGTCGTCCCGCAACCCGGTGGGTTCTACGGCGGGTGGATCACGCGCGATCTTGCCGGGCCGTTCAAGGGCGTGCCCGGCAGCCGCTATTGGTAGCCTCAGTCGAGCCCGGCGGCACGACGCACCGCGAGCCCTGCGCCGGCCCAGTCGACATCCTCGCCCTCGAGCGCGATCGCGGTGCGCAGATGGTCGCGGACGATGCCGAGCAGCGGCATCGGCGTGCGTGAGGCACCGGCTGCGGCGTCGACCAGGTTCATGTCCTTCAGGCCCAGGGGCGCTGCGAACCCGGCGGGCTTGAACGCATCGGCAACCAGCATGTCGCCATAGGTCTTGTAGACCGGCGCGGAGAACAGCGTGCCGGTGAGGACCTCGAGCAACGTCGCGCGATCGACGCCCCCCTTCTCCGCCAGCGTCATCGCCTCGGCCATCGCCTCGACCGCGGCCATGATCATGAAATTGCCGCTGAGCTTGACCAGATTGGCCGCCGACGGCGTGGTGCCGACTCGAAACACGCGCTGGCCGATCGCCTCGAACAGGGGCGCGCATCGGTCGAGCAGGTCGTCGGCCCCGGCGGCGACGACGAACAACTTGCCCGCCTCCGCTGCTGGCGGGCGACCGAAGACGGGTGCCGCGACATAGTCTTGCCGATCCTGCGAAAGGCGGTCGGCCAGCGCGACACCGATGGTGCTGTGCGAAACGTGCAGCGCAGGACACTCGAGGATGCCGTCAGGGCCGTAGACGACGTCCTCGAGCGCGCGATCGTCCGCGAGCATCGTCATCACCACGTCGCCCTGTGCGGCGGCGGCCGGGGTTTTGGCGAGCGTGGCGCCCGCCTCGACCAGCGCCTTCGCCTTGTCGGGAGAGCGGTTCCAGACGGTGACGTCATGGCCCGCCGCGACCAGATTGGCGGCCATCGCGCTGCCCATCTGGCCGAGGCCGATGAATCCGACGTTCATGCTATATCCTTTCAATCAGGTGTTGCGAGCCGAACGCATGCGACCTGCTATCGCCGCATCACACGCGCGCGGGCAGGTCGAGACGTGCGACGAGTCCGCCCGACGCCGATCGACCGAGGGTAAGCGTCCCGCCGTTCAGCTCGGCGAGCTCGCGGGTTATCGACAGGCCGAAGCCATGGCCATCGCTGCTTTCGTCGAGACGTCGGCCGGGCAGCATCGCCTGCGCCATCGCCACATCGTCCAGGCCCTCGCCGTCGTCGGCAATCTCTAGCGTGACATGGTTATCGATCGACGTGGCGCCGATCGCGACTGCCGCGCGCGCGTGACGCCAGGCGTTGTCGAGCAGGTTGCCGGTCATCTCGTCCAGGTCCTGCGGGTCGATCGCGACGGCGAGATCGACGGGGATGGCGATGTCGAGCGCGATCGGGCGATCGGCGTGGATGCGGCGCAGTACCGCGACCAGATCGTCGACGGCGGGGGCAATCGGAGTCCGGGTGCGGGCGCCACCGGTCGCGTCGGCGCGGGCACGGCCGAGGTGATGGCGAACGCGGCGGTCGATCTGGTCGACCATGTCGCGGACGTCGTCGTCGGCGTTCGCCTCGGCGAGCTTGAGCGATAGCGCGGCGAGCGGGGTCTTCAGGCCGTGGGCAAGGTTGGCGACATGCTGGCGGGCGTGGGCGAGCCCGGCGGCGTTCTGGTCGATCAGCGCGTTGAGTTCGGTGACCAGCGGTTGCAGCTCGCCGGGCTGGTCGTCGGGGACGTGGCGTTCGGTGCCGGCGCGGACCGCGGCGAGTGACGTGCGGAGATCGCGCAGCGGACGCAGGCCGAACCGGAGCTGGAGCAGCGTCGCCAGCGCAAGCCCGACGCCGAGCAGTGCGAGCGAGCCGAGCAGCGGGATCATCGCCTCGCGCAATGGCTCCTCGACGATCCGACGGGGACCGATCGCGGTGATCGTCACGGTGCCGCGCGGCGTCGTGACGTCCAGGGTGCGAGAGTGGAGGCGTTCGCCACTGCGGTCGCGCGTGTCGCCGGCATGGAGTGCACGATCTTCGCGGCCGCCGGGGCCGGGAGGACGAGGTGGTCCTTCAGGATCGGGTCGCGGCGCTGGGGGCGCTGCGTCGATCGGGGGCGCCGGGTTGGGAGCGGGGGGCGTGATCGGGGGCAGGGGGCGGGTCGTGCCGCTGTCGACCCGACCTGCGGGGCCTTCGACCTGCCACGACCAGTTTGATCCGGGCACGCCGAACTCCGGCAGGTCGACCGCGTGGGTCCGGTCGAGCGTCGCGTCGGGGCGCACCGCGCGCGCCAGCACCGCGACCTGCGCATCGAGCCGCTCGTCGAGCCCGCGCATGACGAAGCGCTCGAGCACGTTGCCGATCGTGATCCCGGCGAAGACGAGAGCGAACCCGGTTGAGAGGGCTGCGATGACGAGCATTCGCCCGAAGAGCGATCTTGGAATGAGGCGGAGGCGGGTCATCGCTGATGTGCTTCCAAGTGTAGCCATCCACCTACTGAACCCCACCCCGGCGAAGGCCGGGGCCCAGTTGGAAAGGCTTTTCTAATGGCAGACAACGCTCCGTTAACAGCGTCTCCCAACTGGGCCCCGGCCTTCGCCGGGGTGGAGGCTATGGCCATCACGCCCCATCCGCCGTCAGCCGGTACCCGCGGCCGCGCACAGTTTCGATCATCTGCGCGCCGATCTTCCGCCGCAACCGGCCGATGATCACCTCGATCGAGTTCGAGTCCACGTCGGCATCGCCCTCATAGACCCGCTCGATCAGGTCCGCGCGTTCGATCACCACTTCGCGGCGGAGCATCAGCGCGGACAGCACCCGCCATTCGAACGCGGTGAGCTTCAACGGCAGCCCATCGAGCTCGAACGTGCCGAGTTGCGCATCGAAGGCGAGCGGACCGCAAATCACGCGCGCCGCGGCATGACCGGCGGCGCGGCGGACCAGCGCGCGGAGTCGCATCACCACCTCCTCGACGCGGAACGGCTTGACCACGTAATCATCGGCACCGGCCTTGAAGCCCTCGACCTTTTCCGACCAGCCGTCGCGCGCGGTGAGGATCAGGACGGGCAGATCGCGGCCCGCTGCACGCCAGTCGCGCAGCACGGACAAGCCGTCGCGCTTGGGCAGGCCGAGGTCGAGCACCGCCGCGTCGTAGAGTTCGGTCGCGCCGAGATGCCCGCCGTCTTCGCCGTTGCTCGCGACGTCGACCGCGAAATGCTCCGCGCGCAGTGCCCGCGCCAGCCCGTCGGCGATCGCCGCATCGTCCTCGACCAATAATACCCGCATGCGATCGTCCCTATGTCCGAGACCCCAACGGAATCTGAACGGCTTGGTTCAGCGGGCGTCGGCAGCGCGCGCCTAGACGGTGATTCGTCAACCAATGAGAGGAAAGACTATCATGTCCGAGCATCCCGCCCACCCGCTGCCCCCGAAAGGCTTTAATTTTCGCCGCAACCGCCTGGCGCTCGCCGCGGCTGGCCTGCTCGCGGTCGGCGGCGCCGCCGGTGCCGTTACGGTCGCCGCGACCCGCCCCAGCGTGACGATGGCGCCTGCCACCCCGGTCGCGATCCGCTCGCTCCAGTCGGACGGCCGGTCGAACGGCATCGTCACGATCCGCGGCACCGTCGCCGAAATCTACGGCAACAAGTTCGTGATGGCCGACCCCACCGGCCGCGCGCTGGTCGACCTGGGCCGTGAAGGCGAGGACGGCACTCTCGTCACCGCCGGCCAGCCGGTGACGATCCAGGGCCGATTCGAGAATGGCTTCGTCCATGCCTCGTTCCTGGTCGGGGCGGGCGGCAAGGTGACCGCGCTCGGCCCGATCGGCGGTCCGCCGCATGGTCCGGGTGGTCCGGGGCATGACGGTCCTCGTGGCCCCGGCGGTCCGGGTGCACCTCCGCCCCCAGCCAGCATGGCGCCGCCACCGCCGCCGATGACTGCGGGTGCGGCCCCAGCCCCGGGTGCTCCGGCAGGCGTGGCGGCTCCGACGACGGCACCGGCTCCGCAGGCTACGCCAGCGACGTGACTAGGATGGAGCCGGGTAAAATCGGCTCCATTTCCCGTTCCAGGCAGCATCGAAACCGCGCGGCAAAGACACCGTCATCCCTGCGCAGGTTTCACGATCCTCCCCCGCAAGGGGGAGGTGGCAGGCTCTTGCCTGACGGAGGGGGAGGTAAGGTGTAACTGCCGTTCCGTGTCCTCCCCCTCCGTCGCCTTCGGCGCCACCTCCCCCTGACGGGGGAGAATTCGCTCAGCGGGCGATCGACGCGACCCTTGGGGCTTCGGTCTGGCGCGATTGCGGGGCGGGTTGGCGGACCCAGTAGCGGCCGGTCACCGCCAGTGGCAGCGCGAGCAGGAGACCCGCGCCGACGTCCCATACACCGTCGCCGATCAATCCCGCGCCCAGCCCCGCGACGGTCGACACGCCCAGCAGGATCGGCATCGCGAAGATCTGGCGGTTGGTCTTGTGGCTCATGCGATTTCTCCCGCCATCACGACTTCGCGGACGCGCTGGTCGCTCGGACCGCCGCGACGACGCAGCCAAAGATACAGCCCGCTGCCGAGCACGATGATCGTCAATATGTCGAAGATCGCCCAGACGATCTTCATCGCGAGGCCGCCGTAATTCCCGAAATGCAGCGGCTGCGCGAGCAGCATCGCCTGCATGTACCAGGGCATCGGCACGACCGCGTCGAGCCGCCCGGTCGCGGCATCGACGAAGCCCGGCAGCAACAGCTTCGACGTCAGTGGCGTCGCGCCCTTCAGGAACACGGCGTAGTGATGCGTGCTGCTGAAGACGACGCCCGGGAAGGCGATGAACTGCGGTTCCATCTCGGGCGCCTCGCGCCGCACCGCGTCGAGCGCCGCCTGCACCGACGCGCGCTGGGACCCGAGCGGCGTACGCGTCTCGCTGGCGATGATCTCGGCAAGGCCATTCGCCTTCCAGATCGCGGTGATCGGCACGACGAAGGTGTTGATCGTCCCCGTCACGCCGACGACGCTCGCCCACACCAGCGTGACGATGCCGAGCAGATTGTGGCGATCGAGCCACCCGAGCCGCTTGCTGCGTCCGCGCCGCAACGTGCCGAAGTCGAGCTTGGCCATAAACGGCGCGTAGAGCACGACGCCCGAGACGATCGCCGCGAAGAACAGCAGGCCCATCACGCCGAGGAATATCTCCGCCCAGAAGCCGAGCAGCATGTCGGTGTGGAGTTCGAGGATGAACGCCATCACGCCCGGCACATAGGGCGGCATCTTCGCGCCGGTGCGCGCATCGAACGCGTGGAAATGCATCGCCGCGGGCACCGCGTCGGGGGTCGGCCCAGTCGTGACGTAGACGATCGGCCGCTCTTCGTCGAAGCTGATGTAGAGCGGCACCTCGCCGGGAGCCGCCTTCGCCGCCCGCGCGAGAATGGTGTCGAGCGAGAGCGACGGCGTGCCGGCGGGCAAGGTGGCCATCGGCGCGGGCGGGTTGATCCACCCGTCGATCTCCTCCTCGAAGATCAACGGCAGGCCGGTCACGCACAGCATCAGCAGGAACGCGGTGCAGATCAGGCTCGTCCATTTGTGGACGAGATACCAGGCCTTGATCGTGCCACGGGTCATGCGCGGAACACGGGTATGTCGAGGGAAAGGCGCTGGCGGATGGTCACCGGCACACAGGTACAGATTTGATAACGATGTGCAATAGCGATGTGAGGGTAGGTGCTTCGTCGACTGATCCTCCCCCGCCAGGGGGAGGTGGCACCGAAGGTGACGGAGGGGGAGGAATGCGCAACCGCGGTGATCCTGACCTCCCCCTCCGTCTGGCAAGTGCCAGCCACCTCCCCCTGGCGGGGGAGGATTAAGGACTAAGCGACTCCCGCGCCGCCCGTCACGCCGTACACCTCACCGGTAATATAGCTCCCCTCCTGTGATGCCAGCAGCACATACACCGGCGCGATCTCGACCGGCTGGCCGGGACGCCCGAAATGGCTCTTCGACCCGAACGTCTCGACCATCTCCTGCGGCTGGCCACCGCTCGGCTGCAACACCGTCCAGAACGGGCCCGGCGCGACGACGTTCGCGCGGATACCCTTCTCGATCAGCTGCTTGGCGAGCCCCTTGGTGTACGCGACGATCGCCGCCTTGGTGGTCGCATAGTCGAGCAGATTGTCCGACGGATCATAGCCCTGCACCGACGCGGTCGTGATCACCGCCGCGCCGACGGGCAGATGCGGCACCGCGGCCTGCACGAACCAGTGCAGCGCATAGACGTTGGTCTTCATCGTCTGGTCGAAATCGTCGGTCGAGATATCGGCGACGGTCGGCCGCGTCTGCTGGCGTCCGGCGTTGACCACCAGCACGTCGAGACCACCAAACGCATCGACCGTCTGCTGGACCGCGGCGCGACAGAACGCCTCGTCCTTCACGTCGCCGGGCAGCGCGAGCGCCTTGCGACCCTCGGCCTCGATCAGTGCGACGACCTCCTTCGCATCGGCCTCCTCGGCAGGGAGATAGACGATCGCGACGTCGGCGCCCTCGCGCGCATAGGCGATGGCGGCGGCGCGACCGATGCCGCTGTCGCCGCCGGTGATGAGCGCCTTCCGCCCGTCCAGCTTGGCCGAGCCCTTGTAGCTCGTCTCGCCGTGATCGGGTTTCGGATCCATCTTCGACGCGATCCCCGGGGCTTCCTGCGGCTGCTGCGGGAAGGGGGGCTGCGGATATTGCGTGCGCGGATCCTGCATCGTAAGCCGGTCGGCCATGGGGTGCTCCTATCTGGGGGGAACAGGGGCAACCGACGGCCGATCGATCGGGTTGCGCTCTACTTGAGCAGGATCAACGCCTTCGACAGCGTCATGTAGATCCCCCAGAGGATCGGCAGCCCGACCGCCAGCCACGCGAAGACGATTACCGGCGAGGTGCCGCCTTCCGCCGCGACCGTCCCGCCACCGGCCACCGTCTCGACCGCGATCAGCCTGTCGTCCGCGGGCATGTGGAACTTGGCTGCGACCGGCCGGACGAACAGGTTCGCGACGAACCCGGCGACCAGCATCGCCGCCAGCACCCAGAAGATCGGCGGATAAATATCGCCACGCGGCACGCCCGCCGCGATCGCGCGGTCACGCATGTTCGCGACGAGCAACGGCCCGACCACGCCTGCCGTCGACCACGCGGTCAGCAACCGCCCATGGATGGCACCGACATATTTCGTCCCGAACAGATCGGCGAGATACGCCGGCGCCGTCGCGAACCCGCCGCCGTACATCGACGCGAGGATGCAGAAGACGAGGATGAACAGGCCGAGCGTCGTGCCCGCCAGCGCCGGTGCTGCCAGACCATAAAGCAGCGCGCCGGCGACGAGGATGGTCGCGAACATCGGCTTGCGCCCGATCCGATCGGACAGCCATGCCCAGAAGAACCGTCCGCCGATGTTGAACAGGCTGATCGCGCCGACGAACCCCGCGCCGACCGCCGCGGCCGCCTTTTTCTGGTCGTCGTCGAACGCCGTGAACAGCACGCCCGGCGCATCGATCAGCCGTCCGCCGAACAGCTCCTGCAACATCGGCGAGGCGATGCCGATGATCCCGATCGAGGCGGAGACATTGAAGAACAGCACCAGCCACACGAGCCAGAATTGCGGCGTGCGATGCGCGTTCGAGAGCGCGACGTTGAAGCGGCTGATCGACGCCTTGGCCGATGTCGGCGCGGTCCAGCCGGCGGGCGCCCAGCCCTCGGCGGGCACGCGGTAGCCGATTGCGCCGGCCATCATGAACACGAAATAGACGCTCGCGAGGACCAGGAACGTTTGCCACACGCCGACCCCTGTCGGGCTGGCGAAATGCTTCATCAACAGGTCGGCGAGCGGTCCGCCGATCATCGCGCCGCCGCCAAAGCCCATGATCGCCATGCCGGTCGCCATCCCGCGCCGATCGGGAAACCATTTGATCAGCGTCGACACCGGCGAGATATAGCCAAGTCCCAGCCCGATCCCGCCGATCACGCCAGACCCGATCCAGATCAGCCAGAGCTGATGCATCGACACGCCGATCGCGGCGATGCCCATGCCGCCACACCAGCAAAACGCGGCGACGACGCCGGCTTTCCGCGGTCCGGCGCGCTCGAGCCAACCGCCCCAGATCGCGGCCGACGCGCCGAGCACGACGAAGAACAACGTATACGTCCAGACGAGATCGCTGACGCGCCAGTCGCAGGCCGTCGTGGTCAGTGCGCCGATCAGCGAGAGGTTGGGGCAGACGACCGGGTCCGAAATCCCGATCGCACGCGACAGCGGCAGCCAGAACACGCTGAACCCGTACGCCATGCCGATGCACAGGTGGATCGCGAGCGCGCAGGGCGGCACGAGCCAGCGGTTGAAGCCGGGCGCTGCAACCGTGCGTGCCCGGCTCAGAAAGCCGTCCGCGCTCGAATCTCGTTCGCCGTATTCCCGCGTGTCAGCCATGAATCCCCCGTTTATTCGCTTATATTCGCGGACGATGGCCGATCAGGCGGTGAATGTCACCTCAAGCGGTTCGAACCCTTCGATCGTCGCGCGGACGGTCTGTCCGCGCTGGATCGGCCCGACGCCGGCGGGGGTGCCGGTGAAGATCAGGTCGCCCGGTACCAGCTCGACGAAGGTGGACAGCGTCGCGATGATTTCGGGGACGCTCCAGATCATCATCGACAGGTCGCCCGACTGGCGCGTCTCGCCGTCTATGGTGAGCGCGATGCTGCCCGAGGCGGCGGGCACGCCGGGCGTCAGCGCCGCGACGGGGGCGGAGCGATCGAAGCCCTTCGCCATATCCCACGGCCGTCCGATCTTCTTCGCCGCCGCCTGCAGATCGCGCCGCGTCAGGTCGATGCCGACGCCAGCGCCGAAGATCATCGCCGCCGCATCCGCGACCGCGACGTCCTTGCCGCCCTTGCCGAGCGCAACGATCAGTTCGACCTCGTGATGCAGGTCTTCGGTTTGCGGCGGGAAGGGCAGCGCGCTGCCGTTCTCCACCACCGCGTCGGCGGGCTTGGAAAAGAAGAACGGTTCCTGCCGGTCGGGGTCGGAGCCCATCTCACGTGCATGATCGGCGTAGTTCTGGCCGACGCAGAAGATCCGGCGGACCGGGAAGCGATCGGCCGAGCCGGCGATGGCGACGGTCGGGGCGGTGATCGTGGGAATGTGCATGATGGCTCCTTTGCCCGCCTACATCGACGTCGGGCGCCTGCATTGCAACGACCGGCCGGGGCAACGGACCCGGAACGTCTGTCGGGTCGACGGGTTACGGCTAGGCACCAACCGGAGATACCCCAATGCCCAGCACCAACCCCGTGCGGTTCGATCCGTCGGTCGAGACGATCGCGCCCGACGAGCAGGAAACGCTGCAGAGCATGAAGGACTCGTTCCAGGAGATCCTCGAGACCACCTCGGAAGATTACGGCCATGCGGTCCGGTCGGTCCACGCCAAGGCGCACGGCATCGCGCGCGGCACTTTCACCGTCGCCGATGGCCTGCCGCCCGAACTGGCGCAGGGTATCTTCGCGACGCCGGGCCAGCATGAGGCGATCATCCGTATCTCGACCAACGCCGGCGATATCCTCGACGACAGCATCAGCCTGCCACGCGGCCTCGCGCTGAAGATCCTCGATGTCGAGGGCGCACGCCTCCCGGGATCGGAAGGCGACACGACGCAGGACTTCATCATGGTCAACGGTCCCGCCTTTTCCGCGGCGGACCCCAAGTCCTTCGCCAAGAACCTGAAGCTGCTGGCGAAGACGACCGATCGGTTCGAGGGCGTGAAGAAGGCGATGTCGGCGACCTTCCGCGTCGTCGAGTCCGCACTCGAGGCGGTCGGCGGTAAGTCGGCGACGCTCACCACGCTCGGCGGCGCAAAGCCTGTCCATCCGCTCGGCGAGACCTATTATTCGCAGACGCCGTTCCGCTTCGGCGACTATATCGCGAAGGTCGCGCTGTTCCCGGTCTCGCCCGAGCTGACGCGGCTGACCGGCGATCTGGTCGACATCAGCGCGCGCCCGGACGCGCTGCGCGAGGTCGTCCGCGAGGAACTGGTCGAGCATGGCGGCAAGTGGGAGTTCCGCGTGCAGCTCAACACGGATCTCGAGAAGATGCCGATCGAGGACGCGTCGGTGGTCTGGGACGAGGCGGAGAGCCCGTTCGTGACGGTTGCCACGCTTGACGTGCCGGCACAGCTTTCGTGGGAACAGGGCGTCACCGATCATACCGACGACGCGCTGTCGTACAGCATCTGGCATGGGATCACCGCGCATCAGCCGCTCGGCGGCGTGAACCGCGTGCGCAAGGACACGTACAAGCAGTCGGCGGACTTCCGCGGCAAGTTCAACGGCTGCCCGATGCACCAGCCGGCAAAGCTGTCCGAGCTCGCCTGACATGACGCTGGGGGGGCATAATCTGAAGCTGTTCCACGTCAGCGACGTGCATTTCGGTGCGGAGGATCCGGCGGCGATCGCCTGGTTCTCCGAACGCGTGGCGGAGGAGAAGCCGGACGCGGTCATCATGACCGGCGACCTGACCATGCGTGCGACCAAGGACGAGTTCCAGCAGGGGGGCGACTGGCTCCAGTCGCTCGGCGTGCCGGTGACTCTGGAGGTCGGCAACCACGACATCCCCTATTATTGGGACCCGTTCCGGCGGTTGTTCGCGCCCTATCAGCGCTATGCCGCGGTGGAGCAGATGATCGAGCGGCCGCTGGAGCTGCCCGGCGTCACGGTGGTGCCGCTGAAGACGACCGCGCGGGCGCAGTGGCGGTGGAACTGGTCGAAGGGGCGCGTCAGCGCCGGATCGCTGAAGCGCGCGCTGGCGATGATCGCAGACGTGCCGAAGGGCAATCTGATCTTCATCGGCGCGCATCATCCGCTGATCGAAGGCGGCACGACCGGGACCGCGAAGACGCGTCACGGCGACGCGGCGCTGTCTGCGCTGGCGGAGGCTGGCGCGCATGCGGTCTTGTCGGGGCACGTCCACGATCCGTTCGACATTCCGATCGAACGCGAAGGGCGAACGATCCGGATGATCGGCGCGGGCACCCTGTCGAAGCGGACGCGTGGCAGTCCGCCGGCGTTCAACGAGATCCGCGTCGTAGGCGGGCGGTTCGTGACGGTGCCGCGGACGCTGTAGGTCAGCTGTTATAGGGGTTGTTGAGTTCGGCGAGCCAGCCGGCGGCGGGCGGGCGCAAGGTGCTGCCGGAGGCCCGCCGGCGGCGCGCTTCGGAGACGTCGATCGGCGTCTGGAACGCCAGCCCCGCCAGCCCGCTCCTGACCCACACCACATTGGCGGCGGTTGGCGCGATCGACCCGATCGCGACGACGACGACGGTGCCCGTCACGAGGTCCCCGGCCTGCGCGATGCAGAGGCCGGTTTCCGAGATGTTGGTGACGCGGTGCTGGCTGGCCCCGTCGCGGTCGACGCGAAACATATCCGCGCTCAGCATCACGCTCGTCCGCGTCGCACGGGCAAGCGAGGGCGGTTTGTCGCTCGGATCGGTCGTCATGCGATGAAAATGCCCAGGGTCGGTGCGGATATCCATAGTTGCGGGGATATTTCTGCGGGATGGTCCGTGTCGCGCACTTATTTCTTGTGGCCGCCTTGCGTGAAGTCGATCCGAATCTTCACCCAGGCGCCGATCATCGGCTTGCCGCCGACGCGGGGCGGGCGGATGCGGAACTGCCATGCGCTCTGCCGCATCGCCCGCGAGAGTCCGGACCCGATCGGGGATTCGCCGAGCGATCGGCAATTCTCGACCTGGTAATTCGCGATCGTCTTGCATGCGATCAACGCCCAGCCGCCCGGCGGCGCACCGTTGGGCAGGAACTCGGCGAGCTCGGCATGGGTGGGCTCGCGGTACCATTCGGCATTGTACAGCCGCTGCCCGCCCGGCCCCTCGCCAGGACCATAGGCCGAACCACTGTCCTGACCTTTCCCCGACCCGCTCCCCCCATCCCCGCCCGCAAGCTGGTCTTCGGGATGCGCGGGCATCTTGGAGATGTCGGCCGCGTCGAACATCTCCATCCCGCCCAGCATCTTGATCGGTAGCGGGGGTGGAGATTTCGGCGGGGCAGGGGGCGCCTGCGCGGACTCGGCGCGCGGTGCGGCCCGCGGCGGCGAACCACCGCTGGCGCGCTTCTGCTTGGTCGGCGACGGCGTGCGCTTCGCCGGGGTCGGGGTGCTCTGATCGGGCGCGATCTGGAACGTGATCGGCTCGCTCCGTTCCTCGGGCTTGACGACCGCCGAGGGGGCCAGTCGCACCAGCATCAGGATGATCAGGATGTGCGCGATCACCGTCAGCACGAACGCGGCACTGCGGCGTCGCGTGGAAACGCGCGTCTCGATCGACGAAGGATGGTACGCCGACCGCATCTGCCGTTCGCCTAGCCTTCCCGCGCCCGCCCCGCAACATGCCAGCGGCCTGATGACCAAGAGTTCATTCGCAGGGTAGCAGGAGCAAGATCCAGCGCTTGCCGGATGGGAAGGGCGAGGATGTCAGATCCACCCGGTAACATCGCAAACGAAAAAGGCCGCCGCCCGGTGTCCCGGACGACGGCCTTTTAGTGCCAGTCGCTGACGAACCCGATTACTCGGGCGTGTTCAGATACTCGCCGGCATCCGCGTCGGTGCCGGTGCCCGAGGTCACGACCGCGGCAAGCGGATCCTCACCCACGCCACCAGCGTCACGCGGGCTACGCGCGAGTTCGGCGGCGTGCTCGTCGGCAGCCGACATCGGTGCCACGATCGACACCTCCGCCATCTTGCGCTGCGCGACGCGCATCGAGGCGTCGCGGCTGTTGGCCACGACCCGCAGGCGGTTGAGGCCTGCACCGGTGCCTGCCGGGATGAGCCGGCCGACGATCACGTTCTCCTTCAGGCCCATCAGCATGTCCTGCTTGCCCTGCACGGCTGCTTCGGTGAGCACTCGCGTAGTTTCCTGGAACGATGCCGCCGAGATGAAGCTGCGGGTCTGCAGCGACGCCTTGGTGATGCCGAGCAGGATGGGCTTGCCCTGTGCGCGGGTCTGCTTCTTCTCGAGCTTCTCGTTGGTCGCGTCCATTTCCTCGCGATCGACCTGCTCGCCCTTCAGCAGCGTGGTATCGCCGCCGTCGGTGATCTCGACCTTCTGCAGCATCTGACGAACGATCGTCTCGATGTGCTTGTCGTTGATCTTTACGCCCTGGAGACGGTAAACCTCCTGGATTTCCGACACGAGATACTCGGCGAGGGGTTCGATGCCCATCGTCTCGAGGATGTCGTGCGGATCGGGCGAGCCGCCGATCAGGTTATCGCCACGCTTGACGTAATCGCCTTCCTGGACGTCGATGACCTTCGACTTCGGCACCAGATACTCGACGACGTCGCCGCCATCCTCGGGCTGAATGCCGATCTTGCGCTTCGCCTTATAGTCCTTGCCGAACACGACGCGGCCCGAGATCTTGGCGATGATCGCCGAGTCCTTGGGGATACGTGCCTCGAACAGCTCGGCAACACGCGGCAGACCACCGGTGATGTCGCGCGTCTTGGCGCTCTCGCGGCTGACGCGGGCCACGACGTCGCCGCCGAACACCTGTGCGCCATCCTCGACCGACAAGGTCGCGCCGATCGCCAGCATGTAACGACCGGTCTCGCCCGACGTCTCGTCGAGCAGGGTCATGCGCGGACGCAGATCCTCTTTCGACTTGGTCGCCGCACGATATTCGATCACGACGCGTTGGGCGATGCCCGTGGCTTCGTCGGTCTGCTCGGTGAGCGTCTTGCCCTCGATCAGGTCGACATACTTGATCGTGCCCGGGTTCTCCGTGATCACCGGCATGGTGAACGGATCCCACTCGGCCATCCGATCGCCGCGCGACACGATGTGACCATCGTCGAACAGCACGTACGCACCGTACGGGATGCGATCGACCGAGAGCTCGCGGCCGTCCATGTCGACGATCGCGATTTCACCCGATCGGCTGAGCACCACGCGACGACCACGCTGGTCGACGATGATACGCAGATCGCGGAACTGCACCGTACCGTCGGCATGAGCCTCGAGGTTCGACGTTTCGTTGAGCTGCGCCGCGCCACCGATGTGGAACGTACGCATCGTCAGCTGCGTGCCCGGCTCACCGATCGACTGCGCGGCGATGACGCCGACAGCTTCACCGATGTTGACCGGCGTACCGCGGGCGAGATCGCGCCCGTAGCACTTGCCGCAGACGCCGATCTTCGATTCGCAGACCAGCGGGCTGCGGATCTTGCACGACTGCGTACCCAAGCCTTCGATCGTCGTGATCATCGGCTCGTCGAGCAGCGTGCCCGACGGGATGATGACCTTGCCGGTCTTCGGATCGACGATGTCCTCCGCGGTCGTACGACCGAGGATGCGCTCGCCGAGCGATGCGATGGTCGAACCACCCTGAAGAATGGCCTTCATCTCCAGAGCGCGGGTCGTGCCGCAATCCGGTTCGATGATGACGCAATCCTGCGACACGTCGACCAGACGACGCGTCAGGTAGCCCGAGTTCGCCGTCTTCAACGCCGTATCCGCGAGGCCCTTGCGAGCGCCGTGGGTCGAGTTGAAGTATTCGAGGACGGTCAGGCCTTCCTTGAAGTTCGAGATGATCGGCGTTTCGATGATCTCGCCCGACGGCTTGGCCATCAGGCCACGCATACCGGCAAGCTGCTTGATCTGCGCCTGCGAACCACGAGCACCCGAATGGGCCATCATGTAGATCGAGTTGATCGGCTTTTCACGGCCGGTTTCCTCGTCGACCTTCACCGCACGGATCTCGTCCATCATGGCGTTCGCGACCTGGTCGCCGCAACGGCTCCAGGCGTCGATCACCTTGTTGTACTTCTCCTGCTGCGTGATCAGACCGTCCTGATACTGCTGCTCGAAGTCCTTCACGAGCGCCTTGGTGTCGTCGACCAGACCAACCTTGGCGTCCGGAATGATCATGTCGTCCTTGCCGAACGAGATGCCGGCGCGGAACGCGTGGCGGAAGCCGAGCGACATGATCGCGTCGGCGAACAGCACGGTCTCCTTCTGGCCAGTGTGACGATAGACCTCGTCGATCACGTCGCCCACGTCCTTCTTGGTGAGCAGGCGGTTGACGGTGTCGAACGGCACCTTGTGGCTGTGCGGCAGGCATTCGCCCAGCAGCATGCGGCCTGGGGTCGTCTCGTACCGCTTGAGGTACTGCTTGCCCTTCTCGTCGGTCTGCGGAACGCGGCTGATGACCTTGGTGTGCAGCGTGACCGCCTGCGCGTTCAGCGCCTGATGCACTTCGGCCATGTCACCGAGCAGCATCCCCTGGCCCGGCTCGTTCTCCTTCATCATCGACAGATAATAGAGACCGAGGACCATGTCCTGCGACGGCACGATGATCGGCTTGCCGTTGGCCGGCGACAGGATGTTGTTCGTCGACATCATCAGCACGCGTGCTTCGAGCTGGGCCTCGAGGCTCAGCGGGACGTGCACGGCCATCTGATCGCCGTCGAAATCGGCGTTGAACGCGGAGCAGACCAGCGGGTGAAGCTGGATCGCCTTGCCCTCGATCAATACCGGCTCGAACGCCTGGATGCCGAGACGGTGAAGCGTCGGCGCACGGTTCAGCATGACCGGATGCTCGCGGATCACCTCGTCCAGGATGTCCCAGACTTCCTTGCGCTCCTTTTCGACCCACTTCTTCGCCTGCTTCAAGGTCATCGACAGACCCTTCGCATCGAGACGCGCGTAGATGAACGGCTTGAACAGCTCGAGCGCCATCTTCTTCGGCAGGCCGCACTGGTGCAGCTTCAGCTCAGGCCCGGTCACGATGACCGAACGACCCGAATAGTCGACGCGCTTGCCGAGCAGATTCTGGCGGAAGCGGCCCTGTTTGCCCTTGAGCATGTCGGACAGCGACTTCAGCGGACGCTTGTTGGCGCCCGTGATCGTGCGACCGCGGCGACCATTGTCGAACAGTGCGTCGACGGCCTCCTGGAGCATGCGCTTCTCGTTGCGGACGATGATGTCCGGCGCGCGGAGCTCCATCAGGCGCTTCAGGCGGTTGTTGCGGTTGATCACACGGCGATACAGATCGTTCAGATCCGACGTCGCGAAACGACCACCGTCCAGCGGCACCAGCGGGCGCAGCTCGGGCGGGATGACCGGAACGACTTCGAGGATCATCCACTCGGGGCGGTTGCCCGAATCGATGAAGCTCTCGACGACCTTCAGGCGCTTGATGATCTTCTTGGGCTTCAGCTCGGACTTGGTGACCGCGAGCTCTTCGAGCAGCGCGGTACGCTCACCGACGAGATCGAGCGATTCGAGCATGATGCGGACCGCTTCGGCACCGATACCGGCCGAGAACGCGTCCTCGCCATACTGGTCCTGCGCGTCGAGGAGCTCGTCCTCGGTCATCAGCTGGTACTTTTCGAGCGGGGTCAGGCCCGGCTCGATCACGATGTACGCCTCGAAGTACAGCACGCGCTCGAGCTGCTTCAGCTGCATGTCGAGCAGCAGGCCGATGCGCGACGGCAGCGACTTCAGGAACCAGATGTGCGCGACCGGGGCGGCCAGCTCGATATGGCCCATCCGCTCGCGGCGGACCTTCGAGACGGTAACCTCGACGCCGCACTTCTCGCAGACGATGCCCTTGTACTTCATGCGCTTGTACTTGCCGCACAGGCACTCGTAATCCTTGATCGGACCGAAGATGCGCGCGCAGAACAGGCCGTCACGCTCGGGCTTGAACGTGCGATAGTTGATGGTCTCGGGCTTCTTGATCTCGCCGAACGACCACGACCGGATCTTGTCCGGGGACGCGATGCCGATCTGGATCTGGTCGAACGTCTCGGTCTTGGCGACCGGATTGGCGAAGGGGGTCATCTCGTTCATGAGCTGTCCTTAGGAAAAATCTTCCCCCCTACCGCTTGCGGGAGGGGGAGGGGCCCAGCCTCTTCAGGCTGGGAGGGGGTGGGCGCCCGGCATCGACGTCGCGCTTCGCTGCCGGCCGGGAGCCCACCCCTCGGTCCCCTCCCGCGAGCGGGAGGGGAGGGCAAAGGAACTACTCCGCCGCGATCTGGATGCCGTCGCTGTCGAAGCCGGGCTCCGACTGCTTCAGGTCCACATTCAGGCCGAGCGAGCGCATTTCCTTGACGAGCACGTTGAAGCTCTCCGGGATGCCGGCCTCGAACGTGTCGTCGCCCTTGACGATCGCCTCGTAGACCTTGGTGCGGCCGACAACGTCGTCCGACTTCACCGTCAGCATTTCCTGCAAGGTGTACGCAGCGCCGTAGGCCTGGAGTGCCCAGACCTCCATCTCGCCGAAGCGCTGCCCACCGAACTGCGCCTTACCACCCAGCGGCTGCTGCGTGACCAACGAGTACGGCCCAATCGACCGTGCGTGGATCTTGTCGTCGACCAGATGGTGGAGCTTCAGCATGTAGATGTAGCCCACCGTCACCTTGCGATCGAACTGATCGCCGGTGCGGCCGTCGAACAGGTCCGACTGACCCGACGTGTCGAGGCCCGCCAGCGCCAGCATCGCCGAGACATCGGCTTCGCGGGCACCATCGAACACCGGCGTCGCCATCGGCACGCCACCCTTCAGGTTCTTGGCCAGCTCGACGATCTCGTCACCCGTGCGGGCGTCGATCTCGGCGTGATACTGCTCGCCGTACACCGTCTTGAGACGATCGCGGACCGCCTCGGGCATCGCACCCGGCTTGGCGTCCGGATTCTCTTCACGCCACGTCTCGAGAGCCGCGGTGATCGACTGGCCCAGGCCACGTGCGGCCCAGCCCAGATGCGTCTCGAAGATCTGCCCGACGTTCATGCGCGACGGCACGCCCAGCGGGTTGAGCACGATATCGACCGGCGTACCGTCGGCGAGGAACGGCATGTCCTCAGCCGGCAGGATGCGGCTGATGACGCCCTTGTTGCCGTGACGGCCGGCCATCTTGTCGCCCGGCTGCAGCTTGCGCTTCACCGCGACGAACACCTTGACCATCTTCAGCACGCCTGGCGACAGCTCGTCACCACGCTCCAGCTTCTCGCGACGATCGTGGAACTTGTCCGTGATCAGCTTGGCTGCGTCGTCATACTGGATCTTGACCGCTTCCAGATCGCTCTGGACCTTGTCGTCGGCGACCGCGAACTTCCACCACTCGTGGCGGTCGACGCTGTCGAGCAGATCCATGTCGATCACGACGCCCTTCTTGACACCCTTCGGCGCCGAGGTGGCGGTCTGGTCGAGCAGCATCTCGCGGAGACGCGACCACGTCGCACGGTTCAGGATCGAACGCTCGTCGTCCGAATCCTTCTTCAAGCGCTCGATCTCCTCGCGCTCGATCGCCATCGCGCGCTCGTCCTTGTCGATGCCGTGACGGTTGAAGACGCGAACGTCGACGACCGTACCCGACACGCCCGGCGGCAGGCGAAGCGACGTATCGCGCACGTCGCTGGCCTTCTCGCCGAAGATCGCACGGAGAAGCTTCTCCTCCGGCGTCATCGGCGATTCACCCTTCGGCGTGATCTTGCCGGCGAGGATATCGCCCGGCTCGACCTCTGCACCGATGTAGACGATGCCCGCTTCGTCGAGGTTGCGAAGTGCTTCCTCGCCGACGTTCGGGATGTCGCGCGTGATGTCCTCAGGCCCAAGCTTCGTGTCGCGAGCCATCACCTCGAACTCGTCGATATGGATCGACGTGAACACGTCGTCCTTCACGATCCGCTCGGAGATCAGGATCGAATCCTCGTAGTTGTAGCCGTTCCACGGCATGAACGCGACGAGGCTGTTGCGACCCAGCGCCAGCTCGCCGAACTCGGTCGACGGGCCGTCGGCGAGCACGTCGCCGGCACGAACCGCATCGCCCACCTTCACCAGCGGACGCTGGTTGATGCAGGTCGACTGGTTCGAACGCTGGAACTTCATCAGCGTGTAGATGTCGACGCCCGACTTGCCGGCATCGATCTCGCCGGTCGCCCGGATCACGATACGCGCCGCGTCGACCTGGTCGACGATGCCCGCACGCTTGGCCGAGATCGCTGCGCCAGAGTCACGTGCGACCGTCTCTTCCATGCCGGTGCCGACGAACGGCGCCTCGGCCTGGACGAGCGGCACCGCCTGACGCTGCATGTTCGAGCCCATCAGCGCGCGGTTGGCGTCATCGTTTTCCAGGAACGGAATGAGCGATGCGGCGACCGAGACGAGCTGCTTGGGGCTGACGTCCATCAACGTGATGTTGTCGGGCAGCGCCATCAGGAATTCGCCAGCCTGACGCGACGACACCAGTTCCTCGACGAAGCCGTTCGACGAATCGAGCTCGGCGTTGGCCTGCGCGATCGTGTGCTTGGCCTCTTCCATCGCCGACAGGTAGACGACGTCGTCGGTCACCTTGTGGTCGACGACCTTGCGGTACGGAGTCTCGATGAAGCCATACTTGTTCACCCGCGAGAAGCTGGCGAGCGAGTTGATCAGACCGATGTTCGGGCCTTCCGGCGTCTCGATCGGGCAGATGCGGCCATAGTGCGTCGGATGAACGTCGCGGACTTCGAAGCCGGCACGCTCACGCGTCAGACCACCTGGTCCAAGTGCCGACACGCGACGCTTGTGGGTGACTTCCGACAGCGGGTTGGTCTGATCCATGAACTGCGACAGCTGCGACGAGCCGAAGAATTCGCGGACCGCGGCAACCGCAGGCTTCGCGTTGATCAGGTCGTTCGGCATGACGGTCGAGACGTCGACCGACGACATGCGCTCCTTCACCGCGCGCTCCATGCGGAGCAGGCCGACACGGTACTGGTTCTCGAGCAGCTCGCCGACCGAACGGACACGACGGTTACCGAGGTTGTCGATATCGTCAATCTCGCCCTTGCCGTCCTTGAGGTTCACGAGCGTCTTGATGACCTCGAGAATGTCCTCGGTGCGCAGCGTCGTCACGGTATCCTCGACGTCGAGGTCGAGACGCATGTTCAGCTTCACGCGGCCCACGGCCGACAGGTCGTAGCGATCCGGATCGAAGAACAGACCCGAGAACAGGGCCTCGGCCGTTTCCAGCGTCGGCGGCTCGCCGGGACGCATCACGCGGTAGATGTCGGACAGCGCCTGCTCGCGCTCTTCGGCCTTGTCGACCTTGAGCGTGTTGCGGATCCACGGGCCCGTCGCGACGTGATCGATGTCGAGCAGGTCGAGACGCTCGATGCCTGCCTGGTCGAGCAGTTCGAGGTTCTCGGCGGTCACTTCGTCACCGGCTTCGATGTAGATGCGGCCGGTCGACTCGTCGATCAGGTCGTATGCCGAATAGCGGCCGAAGATCTCCTCGGTCGGGATCAGCAGGTCGGTGAGGCCGTCCTTGAACGCCTTGTTCGCAGCGCGCGGGCTGATCTTCTGGCCGTTCGGGAACACGACTTCGCCGGTCTTCGCATCGACGATGTCGAACATCGGCTTCTGGCCACGCCAGTTCTCGACCTGGAACGGAACGATCCAGCCACCCTGGCCGCGGACGAACGTCACGCGGTTGTAGAAATAGTTGAGGATCTCTTCCGACGTCATGCCGAGCGCGTAGAGCAGCGCCGTGACGGGCAGCTTGCGCTTGCGATCGATGCGGACGTTGACGATGTCCTTGGCGTCGAACTCGAAATCGAGCCACGAACCGCGATACGGAATGACGCGCGCGGCGAACAGATACTTGCCCGATGCGTGCGTCTTGCCGCGATCGTGGTCGAACAGGACGCCCGGCGAACGGTGCATCTGGCTGACGATGACGCGCTCGGTGCCGTTGATGAAGAACGTGCCGTTCTCGGTCATGAGCGGCATGTCGCCCATGTACACGTCCTGCTCCTTGATATCGATGACCGACTTGGCCTCGGTATCGGGATCGACCTCGAATGCGGTCAGGCGCAGCGTGACGCGCATCGGGGCTGCATAGGTGATCCCGCGCTGGCGGCATTCCTCGACGTCGAATTTCGGCGGCTCAAGGACGTAATCGTCGAAGTCGAGATAGGCGGTGCCGGCGAAATCCTGGATCGGGAATACGCTGCGCAGCGTCTTCTCGAGACCCGAGACGTGGCCGATCGACTTGTCGGAGCGCAGGAACTGCTCGTAGCTCTCGCGCTGGACCTCGATCAGGTTCGGCATCTGCACCACTTCGTGGATGTTGCCGAAAACCTTGCGGATGCGGCGCTTTGCAGTGCCGTGTTCGATCGCCTTGGAAGCCATAGGTTTTGTTTCGCCCTATAAAAACTGACGGATCAGTCGTAATTTCGTGCTTGGGAACCCCCAAGCGGGACGCACGTTCACACAAAAAGGCCGCGCGCATCAGGTGCGGCGGCTCTCAGCGTATGAAACCTCGGTATCCAATACGATCGACACGCTGCGCGACGGCATGTCATTTCCCGGATGCTGTGGTGAAGAGCGGATCTAGGCGCGGGGCGGCGTCTTGTCAACGGGAGTCCCTGCCGGTCGAGCGCGGATCGAAACCGCGCAGTGGGTCGATATCCCTCATTCAGACTGTCGGAAATACTATAGATTGGACATAGTCGATAGCATTAGGCGCATCCTTCACGAGAGTTCGATCGTATGTTCGGTACAGTTGAGGGCGGAATGAGCGATATGATAACAGTATCGGACCAGGACCGGGCAAATTGGGCGCGGTTGATCGGCGACCATGAACGCATCGCGGATCAATGCGCAGGGCTCGCAGCACTTTCGCAAAAGTCTAGCGCCGAGAGTGGTTTAGCATCGCGCAAGCTGATCGAGCTGGCCGTTTCGGTGGCCGATCATCTCAAGGTCGAGGACGAAGTGATCGATCGCACCGTGGTCGCGATGGAGGCGCATTGCTCGGCGGACACGATTGCGATGATGGAAGAGGATCTCGATATCCTGCGTTCGGACTGGAAGGCGTTCATCGGTCGCTGGCTGCCGGTGATCAAGCCGGGCGACTGGAAGCTGTTCGGAATCCAGGCCGAGTCGATGATGAACCGGCTGTCGGAGCAGGTAAAGCTGGAGACGAAGCTGCTGTACGATCACGCCTTGCAGGACGGCGTAGTGCCGGCCGGCAGCCTCGTTCTGCACTGATCGGGGGAAACGCCACGATCGAGGCTAGCGGCGTCGCTTCTTTTTCGTGGTGGCCGGGGGCGCGGTCGGCGTCGGTAGCGGTGGCTGCGCTATGATCTTCACGACGAGCGGCTGCACCGCTGGGCTCGCCGGATAGAGCGACCGGGCCCGCGCGAACACGAAGCGCGCCTTGGCGGCACCCGGCGCTGCCGCGGTCGGGCCGACCCAGCGCCAATGCCAGGGTTCCCACTTAACGTGCTGTTTGTTGCTGCCGGGAAAGCTCTGTTCGAACCCGAAGCGCGGCGCGTTCCGCAGCAGCCAGCGTGCAGCGGGGGTTGCCGCCATGCACGCTTCCGCATCGGGGCATCCGTTCGCCGGGCGGACCGCGAAGTCGAGCGCATAGCCGGTCGAGTGCTCGCTATAGCCGGGGGGCGCGACCGAGATGGCGCGGTCGGCGGGATCGCTGCCGCCGCCGCGACAGAATACCGCGCGCTGCCGGGCGATCGAGCGCTGGCACGACAGCGCCTTCAACTGCCCCATGACCGACGGATCGCCCTGCGCCGCCGCGAACAGGCGCAACAGGTCGGGCAGCATGTCCGCGCGCACGACGCACGGGTTGCCCACCGAATAGTCCGAGGGCAGCGTGACGAGTTCGGTTTCCGCGGCATCGCCGTAGGGAAGATGCCCGAACGCACGGCCATCGGCGCTGATCGCGGCGCTCTGGCCTTCGCACAATTGTGCCTCGGCGACGGTCGGTGCCAGGACCAGCACAAGGGCAACTATACGGTGCAACATCGCGACGGCTCTGGCACGCAGGCGCTAATGATGGCAAGGGCGGCGGCATGCATGGTGAACGCGTACTCTTCCTCGACGGCGAGGCCCTGGTAATCGACAAACCCGCGGGGTTGCCGGTCGATCCGCCCCGCGATGGCTCGCTGAGCCTCGAAAATCATCTCGAAAGCCTGAAGTTCGGCTTCCAGCGCTGGCCGAAAGCCGTCCACCGCCTGGACCGCGACACGAGCGGCTGTCTGCTGCTGTCGCGCAATCCGAAGGCGCATGCCCGGTTGCAGCAGGCGTTCGAGCAGGGCCTCGTCTCGAAGCGCTACGTCGCGCTGCTCGACGGCGTGGTCGAGGGGACGTCCGGCCTGATCGAGATGGCGCTCGGCAAGGTCAGCACGGCTGAAACCGGCTGGCGGATGGTCGAGGACCCGGACGGCAAGAAGTCGCGGACCAAGTGGCGCGTGCTGGAGATCAAGGACGGCCGCTCGCTGGTCGAGTTCTTGCCCGAGACGGGGCGGACGCACCAGATCCGCGTGCATGCCGCGAGCGGTCTCGGCGCGCCGGTGGTCGGCGACGGCGTCTACGGCAAGGCGGACGGGCTGGGCATGATGCTCCATGCGCAGCGCCTGATCGTGCCGCGTCCGGGCAAGCCCGACGTGCTCGCCGAAGCGCCGTTGCCCGAGCGGTTCGCCAAGGCCGGGTTCGCGGACGAGGCTGCTCCGGTCGCGGAGGGCGCACCGAATGCCGACGCGGTGACGACGCCCGACCCCACCGACGGCTGAGAGCCAAGGGGAGGGGCTGATGGTCGCGATCCCAATCACCCGGTCGATCTCGATCGACGACAACGAGCTGATCGAGAGCACCACGCGCTCGGGCGGTCCCGGCGGCCAGCACGTCAACACCACCGACAGCGCGGTGATCCTGCGCTTCGACGTCGGCCTGTCGCCCGGCCTGCCGCTGGCGGTGAAGAACCGCATCGCGGTGCTCGCGGGATCGCGCCTCACCCGCGACGGCGTGCTTGTGTTGCGGAGCGAAGGCTCGCGGTCGCAACTGCTCAACCGGCAGGAAGTCCGCGAACGGCTGGTGGCGTTGATCAAGGAGGCGACGATCGTCCCCAAGGCGCGGCGCGCGACCAAGCCGTCCAAGGCGGCGAAGGCCCGACGCGTCGACACGAAGAAGGTGCGGAGTGGGGTCAAGGCCGGGCGCGGTAAGGTCCGCGACGATTGAGGGGGGTGGGCTGTTCTCAGCCACGCTCGTCATTCCCGGCCAAGCTCGTCAGATCGGCAAAGTCGTTAGCCCGTCGGTTTGTCCTCCCCCACCAACTCCGTCACCCCAAGTCCGTCACCCCAGCGAAAGCTGGGGTATCCCCGTGGTGTGCGCCGCCCGCGCCTCGATGATACCCCAGCTTTCGCTGGGGTGACGAAGGTGGTTGAGGATGGTCACGGGCGGGTAACCGTTGGGTATTGTCGGTTGGATGTCGGAGGCGTCGTGTTCGATCTCAAACACTCTCGATTCCCCCAAGCCCTGTTTTCCAGTTCCCCAAACCCTATCTCCGCGATCATCCGGCGCGAAGCCGACCAAGGAAGACGCCATGTACCAGTTCGACATCTCAGCCGGCAGCAAGGCCGATCTCTACCGCGACCTTCTCGCCGCCCTCGACGCGCTGACCGCGGACGAGCGCGATCCGATCGCCAACATGGCGAACGCTGCCGCGTTGGTGTGGGAATATCTGCCCGACTTGAACTGGGCGGGCTTTTACCGGCTCGTCCCCGAGGCACAGGGCGGCGAACTCGTGCTCGGGCCGTTCCAGGGCAAGGTCGCCTGCATTCGCATCCCAGTCGGCAAGGGCGTCTGCGGTGCCGCCGCCGCCACGCTGACGACGCAACTGGTCGAGGACGTGCACGCGTTCCCCGGCCACATCGCCTGCGATGCCGCGAGCCGCTCCGAACTGGTCGTGCCGGTGACGAAGGACGGTGCGCTGATCGCGGTCCTCGATCTCGATAGTCCCGAACCGGCGCGGTTCGACGCGGAGGACGCGGCAGGCTGCGAGGCGCTGGCAGCCCTGCTCGGCCAGCGGCTGTAGCGCTGATCCGTTTCGGGACGGTACGCTTGCTGGTGACTCGCCTGCGGCTTTGGTAAGCAACCCGTCAAGACATCCGGCGTTTGCGCGGGATCGGGTGGCGGAACCAGGGAGACGGACATGCGGAGCCTTTTGATCGCGAGCGCAGGGCTTGCCATCGCCGGTGACGGCGCAGCGCAGGCCCAGCAGCGCCCCGGCGCCAGCTACGGCGTGCCGGGCGCGACGATGCAGGCACCGATGGCAGATCCCCGTCGGCCGGGACCGATCGCCGCGCGTCCGCCCATCGTTCACACGTCCTCTCGACCGGTCGAATCGCAGCAGGTCGCACCGCGTCGCCAGCCGCGTTGGGGCAGCAAGATCGGCGGGCGCTGGTGGGGTGGTGCCAACGCGCCCGGCGGCTGGGCGGGATACCGTCGCCCACATCGCGGCTGGGCCGTGCCGACCTATTGGAACGCACCGCGCTTCTACATCGGCGACTGGTCGACCTACGGCCTTTCGCAGCCGCCGCAGGGCTATAACTGGGCGCGCTATTACGACGACGCGGTGCTGATCGACTCGCGCGGATCGGTCTATGACACGGCGAGCGACATCGATTGGGATCGCTCCGACTCGAACGGGTACGTCGCGATCAGCCCGCGCGACTATGCGGCCAGCGACTCGGTCTATGCCGGCCCAGGCGACCGCGGCTACGCTTCACCTTACGACGACCGCGGTGCGCCTCGGCGCGACACCGGGTTCGGTGGTGCCGCGATCGGCGCGGTCGCCGGCGGCGTCGCGGGCAACGTCATCGCTGGGCGCGGCAATCGCCTTGGCGGTACGCTGGTCGGCGCGGGCGTCGGTGCGGCGGCAGGCTATGCGATCGACAAGACCGAGGACCGGCGCCGTCCCGCGCCGCCGCCGAGGGCAGGGTACGGCGCTGGCTATGCGCCGCCGCCGGCTTACGCTGGCTATGCGCCGCCGCCAGCTTACGCTGGCTATGCGGAACCGCCGGCTTACGAACCGGATTATGCGCCGGAGGAATCCTACGGGGGCGATTATCCGCAACCGCGTGGCTATGCGGCAGCACCGGGCGGCACATGGGTTTCGCCCGACGGCATGACGACGGTGACGACGACCGGCGGCAGCGTCTATCCGGCCGGTTCGACCACCATCATGGTCCAGTCCGCGCCGATGGTGACCACGACGACCACTACCACCGACTATTACGACGCCGGATCGCACGCCCCGCGCAAAGCCTGGCGCAGGCGCACGCAGCGGAACTGAGACTGCCGCCGATCGCACGCAGGTTGGCCGGAAGCGCGCCGTCTCGCGTATCGTCTTCACGCCGGGTCTTCGACTAAGCATCGGAGCCTCGCGCGGTTATGCATCGTGCCGCAGGCGCGTTCGCATTTGGCATGCGGCGCCGTCCACCTTGGCGTTCGTCCGGAGCGACGCAGGGTCAACGTAACCGAGCAATCCGGTTGATCCTTTACCCGAACAAGTCTGGCAGTCGGCACCCCGTGATATTCGCGCAGGTCGCCTTCGATTGAGGCGTGCCGTGGACATCATCGCACCTGACGCAGCCCGCAACAGACTTTGAATATAGAATACCGTATATTATATTTGACATAGTTTCGGTGACGTGATGGACTGCGCGCAACATCCAAACAGGGACGCGGGCAGTCATGACATATTTGGTCAAGAAACTACGGGGTCGGGCGGGCGTCGGGGCCATGGTCGCGATGCTGCTCTCGTCCAGCGCCTATGCGCAGGTTTTGCCTGCGCCGGAGCCGAGCGATGGAGCCAGCGCTGGGCCGAGCGTCGATGACGTAATCGTCGTGACCGGCACGCGCATCCGCCGCCCCGATCTGCAGAGCAACAGTCCGATCACGTCGGTGACGGACCAGGAGATCAAATATCAGGGCGCGGTCAACGTCGAGAGCGTGCTGAACCGCCTGCCGCAGTTCACCGCCGACGCTAACGAGAACGTCTCGAACGGCTCGGACGGCACCGCCAACATCAATCTGCGCAACCTCGGCTCCAACCGGACGCTCATCCTGCTCAACGGCCAGCGTTTGCTGCCGCAACAGGCGATCGATCTGAACTTCGTGCCCTCCGCGCTGATCGACCGGGTCGACGTGGTGACCGGCGGCGCGTCGGCGGTGTATGGGTCCGACGCTGTGGCGGGCGTGGTCAACTTCGTGCTGAAGGATCACCTCGACGGGTTGCGGATCGATGTGCAGGCCGGGCTCGGCGTGCACACCAACGACAACGGCGCGGTGCGCGATATCATCAACACGCGCGGCTATGCCAATGCGCCGCGCCGCGTCGCCGATGGCGGCAAGCAGGACATCAACGCGGCGTACGGCAAGAACTTCGCCGATGGTCGCGGCAACGTCACCGTCTATGGTGGGTATCGTCACACCGATCCGGTGTTGCAGGCGAACCGCGACGTTTCGGCCTGCGCGCTGAACCAGGCGGACGATCCCGGCACGGGTCTGGTCTGCGGCGGATCGAGTAACTCGCCCTACGGCACGTTCGCCCCGCTCGGTGGGCCGAATGCCGGCAAGACGCTGACCAACGCCATGAACGGCACGCAGACCTGGGTGCCCTACACGTCCGCCTACGCCTATAACTACTCGCCGACCAACTATCTCCAGCGGTCCGACGATCGCTACATCGGCGGTGCGTTCGCCAAGTTCGAGATCGCGCCGATCGCCGAAGTCTATGGCAGCTTCATGTACATGAAGGACCACACCTTCTCGCAGGTCGCACCATCCGCGCTGTTCCTGGGAACGAGCTTCACCGTGCCGTGCGACAACCCGCTGATGAGCGCGGCGCAACAACAGTCGTTGTGCGGCGCGACCGCCGGGACATCGGCGACGCAGGACACGCTGATCGGCTACCGGCTCGGCGACGGGCAGTCACGCCGCGACGACCTGCGCCATCAGGATTACCGCTACTCCGCCGGTGTGCGCGGCGATCTCGGCCACGGTTTCCAGTACGACGTGAACTATTTGCATTCGTTGGTGAAGTTCAACGAGACGTACATGAACAACGTCGACAATGTGAAGGCGCAGCGCGCGCTCGACGTGGTCAACGTCAACGGCGTACCGACCTGTCGTTCGGTGATCGACGGCAGCGATCCGGCCTGCATACCCGTCAACGTGTTCCAGCCCAACGCCATCACCGACACGCAGGCCGCCTATCTGTTTTCGGAGAGCAACACCGCGTCGCGCAATGCGCTCACGGTGATCTCCGCGAACGTCAACGGCGATCTCGGCACGTTCGGCATCACCAGCCCCTGGGCCAAGCGTGGCGTCAATATCGCGATCGGCGCCGAGCGTCGCCGCGAGACGCTGAACTACACCGCGGACGCGGTGGCTGAACAGGGCGGCGCGACCGACTCCGACGGCCGCATCACCGTCAACGAAGCGTATGGTGAGATCGAAATTCCGATCCTGCAGAACCTGCCGTTCGCGCATGCGCTGACCATCAACGGCGGCCTTCGCTATTCGGCGTATCGCAACGACCAGCAATCGACCGGACTGAAGTCGAAATACAATGTCTGGACCTACAAGGGTGAAGCGAGCTGGGCGCCATCCGAAGATGCGCGTCTTCGCTTAAGCTACAACCGCGCGATCCGCGCGCCTAATATCGGCGAGCTGTTCGGATCGCGATCGATCGGCAACGTCGCCGCGCAGGATCCGTGCTCCGGCGCATCGCCGACCGCATCGCTCGACGTGTGCCGGCTGACCGGGGTGACGCAGGCACAATATGGCAGCATCATCGAATGTCCGTCCGATACGTGTTCGGCACAGTTTGGCGGGAACGTCGCGCTGAAGCCCGAAAAGGCGGACACCTATACCGCGGGTATCGTGCTGACCCCGCGGATGCTGCGCAACTTCACGCTGACCGTCGATTATTTCCACGTGAAGGTGAAGGACTATATCAGCTCGGTCGATCCATCGCTCGCGATCAGTCAATGCGTGGCCGGCGGCGATCCGTTCTATTGCGGGCTGTTCACGCGCGATCCGCGCTCGGGCGCGATCTTCGGCACCAATGGCTATATCGTCTCGACGACGTACAACACCGGATCGCTGACGACCTCCGGGGTCGACATCACCGCCGATTACACGTTCGGCATCGGCGCGCTCGGCAAGATCAACCTCAACCTCGTCGGCACGCGCCTGATCGAGCAGGCCGCCGAACCCTTGGCGGGGCTGGGCAGCTACGATTGCAGGGGGCTGTACGGCTATACCTGCGGCCAGCCCAATCCGACATGGCGGCATGCGATGCGGACGACCTGGCAGATGCCGCAGGGTGCATCGGTATCGGTGTCGTGGCGCCATACCGATGCAGTCACGCTGTCGTCGCTGTCCGACAACAGCTTCCTTGCCGGCACGCCGAGCGTCATTAACAAGAAGATCTCGGCCTATAATTACATTGATCTCGCCGGTACCGTCGCAGTCGGGCGGGGGCTCCAGTTGCGCGCCGGCGTCAACAACCTGTTCGACAAGGATCCACCGGCGATCGCGGCCGGCATCCTGTCGTCGTTCGGTAACGGCAATACCTATCCCGGCGTGTACGATACGCTGGGGCGGACGATGTTCGTTGGCGCCACGGTGAATTTCTGACGGTGACCGCTGGGGTAATGGTATGACGAGCTTGGTCCGCCGCGACGTTTTGAAGACGGGCGGCGTGACCGCGCTTGCTGCGATCGTTCCCGCAATGCCGATCGCTGCGGCGGGGACGTCTCCCTCGGTCGGCCCGCGCGAGATCGTCTCGCTCGGGACCGGGTGGCGGTTTCATCTGGGGCACGCGAGCGATCCGGCGAAGGATTTCGGCTTCGGCCGTTCGCACGATACCTATGCCAAGTCGGGCGATGTCGGCACGCCGGTTGCCGAAGCGAAATTCGACGACAGCGCTTGGGAGTCAGTGACGCTGCCGCACGACTGGGCAGTCGACCTGCCGTTCGCGCAGTTCGGACCGGCGGGAAGCGAGGCGGATCGTACCGGTGCGTTCCAGGGGTTCAAGCCGGTCGGGCGGATGTGGCCGGCGACCAGTGTGGGCTGGTATCGTCGCGTGATCCCGTTGGCCAAGGCGGACGCGGGGCGGCGGTTGCTGCTCCAGTTCGACGGGGTGGCGCGCGATTGCGTCATGATCCTCAACGGCTTCGTCGTGGGATCCAACGAAAGTGGCTATGCGCCGTTCGAGATCGACGTCACCGACTTTGCGAAACCGGGTGAGGACAATGTGCTCGTCATCCGCTGCGACGTGAGTCTGGGCGAGGCGTGGTCGTACGAGGGGGCGGGGCTCTACCGCGACGTGCGGCTGGTGAAAACGTCGCCGGTTCACGTCCGGCGTTGGGGTGCGACCGTGCGCTGTTCGGTTGATGCCAGGGGTGCGAGCGCTCGGATTGCGACCGAGATCGCGAATGACGGTGCGGCAAGCGAAGCGCGGGTACGGTCTACGGTCACCGGCCCCGACGGGAAGAGCCTGGTGCTGTTCGCGGATCCGCTCGCGCTGCCGGCTTGGGGCGAGACGACCGCGATGCAGGAGACGCGTATTGTCGCGCCTGCGCTCTGGTCGCTCGAAACGCCGCATCTTTACACGCTGGTCAGCGAGATCTTGGTCGATGGCGTGGTGGTGGACCGCGACACGTGCAGCTTCGGGATTCGCACGATCCGCTTCGATGCGAACCGCGGGTTTTTCCTCAACGGCAAGCCGGTCAAGATCAAGGGCACCTGCAACCATCAGGATCACGCCGGGGTCGGCTTCGCGGTGCCCGACAGCCTGCACGTCTGGCGGCTCGAACGGCTGAAGGCGATGGGCAGCAACGCCTATCGCTCGACGCATCATTCGCCGTCGCCCGCGATCCTCGATGCGTGCGATCGGATGGGTATCCTGATGATCGACGAGACGCGGCAGATGTCGAGCAATGTCGAGGGGCTGGGCCAGCTCGAACGGATGGTGCGGCAGGGGCGCAATCACCCAAGCATCATCATATGGAGCATCGGCAACGAGGAAATCCACCGCGGCACCGAAACCGGCGCGCGGATCGCCGAAACGATGAAGCGCAAGGTCTACGAATTCGACGGGACGCGGCCGGTGACGGAGGCGTTCAACGGCAAGTTCGGGGAGGGGGCGTCGCGCGTGCTCGACGTGATGGGGTGCAATTATTACCTCGACGCGATCGATCCGTACCACGCCGCGCATCCCGACATGCCGATGATCGGTACCGAGACGGGCAGCACGGTGATGACCCGCGGCGAATATGCGCGCGACGACAAACAGGGCTTCGTGCCCGCCTACGATCGCGAGTTCCCCAAATGGGCGACCACCGCGGAGACCTGGTGGAGTTTCTACGACGCGCGGCCGTTCCTCAGCGGTGGGTTCGTGTGGACCGGGTTCGACTATCGCGGCGAACCTACTCCGTTCGAGCGTTGGCCCGAGAATGTCTCGAACTTCGGGCAGATGGACCTCTGCGGCTTCCCCAAGGACAATTATCACTATTACCGCGCGTGGTGGAGCGGCGAGCCGGTGCTGCACCTGTTCCCGCACTGGAACTGGGTGGGGCGCGAGGGCCAGCCGGTCTCGGTGTGGGTGCACAGCAATTGCGAGGCGGTCGAGCTGGTCTTGAACGGACGGAGTCTCGGGCGGCAGGCGGTGGTGAAGAACACATATCTCGAATGGCAGGTGGCGTATGCGCCAGGGCGGATCGAGGCGCACGGGTATCGCGGCGGCAAACGCGTGATGCACGCGGTGCGCGAGACCACCGGCGCGCCGGCACGGATCGGCCTGTCGAGCGACCGGCGGCAGCTGGCGCCGGGCGAGGTCGCGGTCGTGCGCGTGGCAATCCTCGATGCGAAACGGCGCGAAATGCCTACCGCGTCCAATCGCGTGTCGTTCACGCTGACGGGCGATGCGACACTGCTTGGCGTCGGCAACGGCGATCCGCGGAGTCTGGAGCCCGATCATGCGACGTCGCGCTCGGCATTCAACGGGCTGTGCATGGCGCTGGTGCAGGCGGGTGCGAATGGCGGGCCGATTAGGCTCGAAGCGCGTGGCGACGGCCTCGCGCCGGCGATGCTGCCGCTCATCGGTCTGACCAAGGATATCCCATGACTGTACGTCGTTCGTCGCGGGCGCTCGCGCTGATCCTGTTGTGCGCTTCGGCGGCGGCGCAGGCCACACCCGACGAGGCCGCGTTTCGACGGTCGATCGGACTGCGTAAGGCGTGGCAGGATCTGACGCGCGAGGTCGCGTGGCCAGCGCGCTGGACACCGGACGGGGGGCGCTTCTCGTATCGCAAGACGGCAGCGGGCGGGTTCGCATTCGAGACGGTGGATGCGAAGACGCTGGCCAAGTCGGCGGCGTTCGATACGGCCAAGCTCGCGGCGGCGCTGGGCGATGCGCGGCACGAGGCGGTCGATCCGATGCACCTGCCGTTTGCCGCGTTCGACTATATGGAGGACGGCAAGGCGATCGCGTTCTCGCTGGACGAGACGCGGTGGCAGTGCGGGATCGTTGTGTATCGCTGCGAGGCGGCGGTCGATCGGAGCCGGCCGCGCGGATTTGGCGTGGTGCGCGATATGGCGGTGCCGGCGGACAACAGCCCGAAGGCTTCGCCCGATGGGATTTGGACCGCGTTCGTACAGGGCGACAACCTCGTCGTGCGCAAGACCGGCGACACCACGATCGTGCCGCTCAGCGTCGATGGAAGCGCGGGCGATTTCTACGATCCCGAGACGCTGCGCTGGTCGCCCGACAGTCGCCACATCATGATCTACCGCGTTCGTCCAGGGTATCAGCGGCGCGTCCTCCGCGCGGAGTCGTCGCCGCGCGACCAACTCCAGCCGAAGCTGCAAAGCCAGCTCTATCCCAAGCCCGGCGATGCGATCGACCAGGAACGGCCGGTGCTGTTCGACGTCGCCTCGCGACGGCAGACGGTGATCGACGCCGCGCTTTTCTCCAATGCGTACGAACTCTCCGCGCCGCGCTGGCGGAGTGACGGACGGAGCGTGGCGTTCGATTATGTCCGGCGCGGTTTTGGGCAGGCACGGATCGTCGCGGTCGATGCGGAGACGGGCGCTGCGCATGCCGCGGTGACCGAGGATGCGAAGACGTTCGTCTATGCCGATCGCCGCTATGCGCACGATGTCGGCACGGACGGTCGCGAGATCATCTGGGCGTCCGAGCGCGATGGCTGGAACCATCTGTACCTGATCGACGGTCGCACCGGGGCCGTGAAAAGCCGGATCACGACCGGCGACTGGGTCGTGCGCGACGTCATCACCGTCGACGATGCCAAGCGACAGATCGTGTTCTCGGCGAGCGGGATGAACGCGGGTGAGGACCCGTATTTCCGCCATGTCTACCGGATCGATTTCGACGGTCGCCATCTGACCGCACTGACGCCCGCCAAGGCGGATCACGACGCCCGGTTCTCGCCGGACGGGACGCTGTATGTCGACACCTATTCGCGCGTCGACCTGCCGACCGTCAGCGAACTTCATCGGTCGAGCGACGGTGCGCTGGTCGCGACGGTTACGAAAGGCGACGACAGCGCATTGCGCACGGCGGGGTTTCGGCCGCCCGAGGTGTTCGTCGCGAAGGGGCGCGATGGCAAGACCGACATCTGGGGCGTCGTCGTCCGCCCGCACGATTACGATCCGAGCAAGCGCTATCCGGTGATCGAGAACATCTATGCGGGGCCGCACGACAGTTTCGTGCCCAAGCAATATTGGCCGTTCGGGTACCATTCCGGCGGCGACAAGGTCATCGGCATGCAGGAGCAGGCAGACCTCGGCTTCATCGTCGTGCAGATCGACGGGATGGGGACCGCCAACCGCTCGAAGGCATTTCACGACGTCGCGTGGAAGAACCTCGCGGATTCGGGCTTTCCGGACCGGATCGCGTGGCACCGCGCGATGGCCGCGAAGGACCCATCCTACGATATCGGCCGGGTCGGCATCTACGGCGCGTCGGCGGGCGGGCAGAGCACGCTGAACGCGTTGCTGTTCCACGGTGATTTCTACAAGGTCGGGGTGGCCTATGCCGGGTGCTACGACAACCGGATGGACAAGATCAGCTGGAACGAACAGTGGCTCGGCTGGCCGGTCGATGCGAGCTATGCCGCCGCCTCGGGCGTCGATCATGCCGCGCAACTGACGGGCAAGCTGCTGATGATCGTCGGTGAGCAGGACAGCAATGTCGACCCGGCCTCGACGATGCAGGTGGCCGATGCGCTGATCCGTGCGGGGAAGGATTTCGAGCTGCTGGCGGTACCGGGGGGCGAGCATAGCGTCGGACGCTCGACCGGGCCGATCGACTATGTCGCGCGGCGGCAGTTTTGGTTTTTCGTGCGGGAGCTTGCGGGAGAGAAGGTGCCGGATTGGAATGCGGTGTCGCTTAATCCTCCCCTTTGAGGGGAGGTGGCAGCCCGCTTGGGCTGACGGAGGGGTGGCTCGCTACCGAGAGCGCGATACCCCTCCGTCTGGCAAGCGCCAGCCACCTCCCCCTGTGGGGGAGGATCAACTGGGTGACAGGGTGAGCTCGCTCGGAGCCGATCCCAGCGGAACGGTGTAGCTGCCGCGTTCGATCTGCGCTCCCCTTGCGGTGTACGGGCGGCCAGCCTTCGTTGTCGTTTCTACGAATACACGCGCGGTCGGATTGATCTTAGTCGCCGCATCGAGCGTCAGCGTGACCGCGCCGGTCCCCGGCGCATACGCCGCGCGCGCGATCTTCCCGGCTTCGAGCGTGATCCACAGTCCGGCGGGCGCGATGAACAGGCGGGTGCGGGCGCCGTCTTTCGGGGTGATGCTGACCGCGCCCGCCGTCTGGTCGACATTGCCGCCGAAGCCGAGCCAGCCAAAGGTCGCGTCCTTCACCAGATAACTCGCGGCGGTGATCGCGTGGCCGTAGAAGCCCATGCCGTAGTCGCCGCTATACGGATCCCATCGCATCATGTCGGGTGCGGAGTGGAACGCGGCCGACGAGAAGCCGTTGCGGTCGATGTTGGTGATGCCGCCCATCATGCCGCCATACGCGATCCGCAACAGCCGAAGGTCGGTCGGGTCGGCGCGGTAGGCGTCAAACAGCGGGACGGCGTTGAGCGTCGAGCCGTAGTGATGCAGCTGGCGTTCGATCCGCGGGTATTTGCCGCCGTAGAGGAAGTCCCAATAGCGCCGCGCATTGCCGTTATAACCCCAGCTCGGGATCGTCGGATCGTAGGCGAGGATCACCTGCCGCGTGACGTCCGCCTGCGGCTGATAGCCGAAATAGCGCATCCACGCGTAGACCTCGGGCTGGCCGGTCGAATCCCACGCCATCTCGCTGCCGAACGGATAGCGCAGCGTGCGCCAATGATCGGCGCGCTTCTTCATAAGGCGTTCCATTTCGGTCGCCTCCGCGGTCAGGCCCTCGCGCTTCAGGTCCTTGAGGATGTCGACGAACACGTCGCCCTCCATCAGCCCGAACTGCGTGTAATAGAGCGCGTCGCGCATCATCGCGGTGGTCGTCTGGTAGGCGTGGTCGAGATACCAGCGCCACGGATGTGCGGTGACGAGACCGGGATGGTTGCGCGCGACGCGGTACAGCACCCAGTGGCCGATCGCGACGTGCGGATAATTGTACGCGCGACCGAGATCGCCGGCGTCCTTCTTCGACCAGGAGGTCCAGGTCTTCCAGTCGACGGTCGAGTCGTAATAGCCGGGATGCGCGGCGGGATCGTAGTAGAACAGGCTCTTCCGGACCGCGCCGGCGTGCGGGCCGTCGGGGACTTGCAGGTCGCCCTGGATCGTCTCGTCGACGAGGCGTTGCAGCTTGGCGATCTCGGCGAGGTCGGGGTTGTCGAGCTGCTTCGCAATCGCCGCGACCCAGCTGCCGGCACCGCCTTCGTCGCTCATGCCCGAGATCCAGACACGAGGGTCCTGCGTGACCACCTTACCGGCCTCGCGGTCGTAGGTGAGGATCGCGGGGTTGCGGCCGAACGGGTCGGCTTTGTCCTCGTACCATTGTTGCATCGTCGAGAAGCGGCCGAGGTCGGCCATCGTTTGGTCGAGCGGTTTGGTGATGTAATAGCTGACGGTCTGGACGCTGCCGTCGGCGTAGGTGATCGCGAGCGTCGCACGGCCCCAGCCTTTGCTGCGGACGGTGTAGCGGGCCCAGCCTTTCGCGCCGGCGACCGGGGTTGCGACGAGTGCGCCAACCGGCATGCTCTCGACCTTGGCGATCGGCTGCGGGGTCTTCAGGAACAGCGCGGCTTCCTGATCGGTCGGGACGACGTAGCCGGGGATGCCGACCGCGACCGGGCGGTGGTTGGCAACGAGCGTGTCCTCGATCGCGGCGATCGACGGCGCGGTGACGAAGCGGACGCCGATCGTGCGCGCTGCGCCGGGGGCGAGCGTGAAGCTGGTCGGCGTGTTCCACTGTTCGCCAGCCTTGGCCCATTCCTTCTCGGCAAAGGCTTTGCTGGCGACGGTCCAGTCGTAGAAGCCTTCGGAGGTCTGGCCGCGCTTGCTGCGGTCGGTGAAGATGTCGCCCTTGGGCGCCTTGGCGGCTTCGACGATCGGGCGGTAGGCCTCGAGCGGGGCGCCTTTTTCGGGGAGTACCAGCAACGCGGGGCCGGCACCGTTGAGGCGGGTGACCTGGAGGTAGCCGGCGTCACGGCCGATATAGGGGTCGACGAAGCTCGCCTGCGCATGCGCCTGTTCGAGGCTACGGCCGGTGATGATGTTGTCGAACACCATCGGCAGGCCGAGTGCGCCGATCTCGACGGGGGCGCTCGTGGTGTTGGTCAGCGTGAAGCGGAGCGCGAGGACGCCGTGGTCGTCGATCCAGCGGCGCTCGACGCGCAAGGGACTGGCAGCACCGAGCGACGCGGTGATGTCGGCGGCGGCGAGCGTGGTGCCGGTCGCGGGCAGGCGGCGGATGGCTTTGCGATGCTGCGCGGAGGCGAAGTCGGTCCATGCGCCGCCGGGTGGCCGCACGCGGAGGTGGATGTCGCCGATATGGACATAGCCGTCGCCCGCGCGCTCGGCCTCGCGGGCGCCGGGGACGAAGTCGAAGCCGGGCTCGGCGGCGGGCGAGAGGCGGGCGAGCGTCTGCGTATCGCTACGGAGCGCGAGGCGGAAAGCGGGGGTGCGAATCGCTGTCTGCGCGATCGGGCGGTAACTGGGCTTGGCGGGCTTGGTCTGCGCATCGCCGGGCAGCGTCGTGGTCGTTGCCAGGAGCAGCGTCAGGAGGCGGAAGGCTGTCATGGCGTTGCTCGCTCGGGTCAAAGGTTAGGATAAAGTGTCACTTGCGCTGCTCTGTCGGAGGTATAGTATACGATATCCGAATGGAGATAAAGATGTTCGCAAACCGCCGGGATGTGTTGATGGGGACGACGGCTGTGGCGCTGTTGTCGGTGGGCGAACAGGCGTTTGGCAGGGGGACGGCCACGCTGCCGGCCAGAACGAAACCGCTGCCGTTGTCGGCGGTGCGGTTGCTGCCCTCGGCCTATGCGACCGCGGTCGAGGTCAATCGCACGTACCTGCTGCGGTTGAGCGCGGACCGGTTTCTGCACAATTTCATGGTCTATGCCGGGCTGCCCGCGAAGGCGCCAATCTATGGCGGATGGGAAAGCGACACGATCGCCGGGCATACGCTCGGCCATTATCTGACCGCGCTGGTGCTGATGCACGCGCAGACCGGCGATGCGGAGTGCCGTACTCGCGCGGATTATATCGTTGCCGAACTGGCGCGGGCGCAGGCGAAGCGCGGGACGGGCTATGTCGGTGCGCTCGGGCGCAAGCGGAAGGACGGCGGAATCGTCGACGGCGAGGAGATCTTCCCCGAAGTGATGCGCGGCGAGATCAAGTCGGGCGGGTTCGATCTAAACGGGTCATGGTCGCCGCTGTATACGGTGCACAAGGTGTTCGCGGGGCTGCTCGACGTGCATGGCGCGTGGGGCAACACGCAGGCGCTGACCGTGGCGACGGGCCTCGCGACGTATTTCGCCAAAGTGTTCGCGGCGCTCGACGATGCGCAGATGCAGACCTTGCTGGGTTGCGAATATGGCGGGTTGAACGAGAGCTATGCCGAGCTATCGGCGCGGACCGGCGACAAGCAATGGCTCGACGTTGCGGAGCGGCTGTACGATCGGAAAATGCTTGATCCGATGGTCGCGGGCGAGGACAGGCTCGCCAACTTTCACGCTAATACGCAGGTGCCGAAACTGGTCGGGCTGGCGCGGATCCACGAACTGAACGGCAAGCCCGCGCCTGCCAACGCCGCGCGGTTCTTCTGGAAAACCGTCACGCAGCATCACAGCTATGTGATCGGCGGCAATGCCGACCGCGAGTATTTCTCCGGGCCCGATACGATCGCGAACCACATCACCGAGCAGACGTGCGAGCATTGCAACAGCTACAACATGCTCAAGCTGACGCAGCATCTGTACGGTTGGCAGCCGGACGGCGCGCTGTTCGATTATTACGAGCGCGCGCATCTGAACCACGTGATGGCGGCGCAGAACCCGAAGACTGCGGGGTTCAGCTATATGACGCCGCTGATGACGGGCTCGGTCCGCGAGTATTCGACGGCGAAGGACGATGCGTTCTGGTGCTGCGTCGGCAGCGGGATGGAGAGCCATGCCAAGCACGGCGAGGCGATCTTCTGGGAGGGCGACGGCACGCTGCTGGTCAATCTCTACATCCCGGCGGAGGCGCGCTGGCAAACCAGGGGTGCGGTGCTGACGCTCGACACGCGCTATCCGTTCGAGCCGGAATCGCGGGTGACGTTGACCAAGCTGGGGAAGCCGGGGCGCTTTCCGATCGCGTTGCGCGTGCCGGGGTGGGCTGCTGGGCGTGCGACGGTGACGGTCAACGGTGAGGCGGTCGAGCCGGTGCTGGCGAAGGGTTATGCGATCGTCGAGCGGCGGTGGAAGGCGGGCGATGTCGTCGCGATCAGCGTGCCGCTCGACCTGCGGCTGGAGAGTGCACCGGGCGACGTCGACACGGTCGCGGTGCTGCGCGGGCCGCTGGTGATGGCCGCCGATCTCGGGCCGACCGAGGCGAAATGGGAGCAGGCGGATCCGGCGATGGTCGGCGCGGATTTGCTTGCCGCGTTCACGCCAACCGATCGCGCGACCTATGCGACAAAGGGGATCATCCGTCCGGCGGACCTGAATTTCGTACCGTTCTACAGCCAGCATGACCGGCGCAGCGCGGTGTATTTCAAGCGTTTCAGCGAGGCGGCGTGGAAGACGCAGGAGGCGGCGTTCCTGACCGATCAGGCGCGGCTGAAGGATCTCGCCGCGAGGTCAGTCGACGTGATGCACCTCGGCGAGATGCAGCCCGAGCGCGATCACGCGCTGACGTCCGAAATCTCGTATCCGGTCAGCTATCGCGGGCGGAACGGGCGCGACGCGCGGTCGGGCGGGTATTTCGAGTTCGCGATGAAGACGCGCGCCGGACTGCTGGTGTTGCAGGCGACCTATTGGGGCGACGAACGCGCGCGCGATTTCGATATCCTCGTCGATAACGTGAAGGTGGCGACGCAGCATCTGGAGGCGGACCAGCCGGGCAAGTTCTTCGATGTCGACTATCCGCTGCCGATCGGGGTGACCAAGGGCAAGGCGAGCGTGAAGGTGCGGTTCGTGCCGCATGACCGGTCGTCCGCCGGGCCAGCGTTCGGGGTGCGGATGGTGACCGCCAAGCCGGGTACGACCGCGTGAGCGACGGCGTTCACCTGACGCTCGACGAGGTGCGGGGGCTTGCGCGGAAGGTGTTGCTCGGCGCGGGCCTGTCGCAGGCGCATGCCGAGGCGGTTGCGGAGACGATGGTTGCGGGCGAGCGCGACGGCTGTGCGAGCCACGGCATCTACCGGTTGCTGGTCGCGGCGAACAGCATCGCCAAGGGTGTCGTCGCGCTCGATCCCGAACCGGTGGTGAGCGAACCGGCGCGCGCACTCGTGCGGGTGGATGGCGGCGGCGGGTTCGCGCAACTCGCGTTCGAGCGGGGACGGCAACGGTTGGCGGAGAAGGCGCGGGCGTATGGGATCGCTGCGCTGGCGTTGAACAACGTCGTGCATTTTGCGGCATTGTGGCCGGAGGTCGAGGCGCTGGCGGAGGACGGGCTGGTCGTGCTTGCGGTCACGCCGAGCCATGCCTGGGTCGCACCGGCGGGGGGTACCTTGCCCGTGTTCGGGACCAATCCGATCGCGTTCGGCTGGCCGCGGGCGAGTGGGCATCCTTTCGTGTTCGACTTCGCGACCAGCGCGGTCGCGCGCGGCGAGATCGAGCTGCATCGGCGCGCGGGGAAGCCTGTTCCCGATGACTGGGGCTATGATGCGGACGGGCAGCCGACGACCGACGCGGCGGCGGTGTTGAACGGCGCGATGCGGACGTTCGGCGGGCATAAGGGATCGGCGCTGGCGGCTATGGTCGAGTTGCTCGCGGGGCCGCTGATCGGTGACATGACCAGCCGGGAATCGCTGGAGGCCGACGCCGCGCGTGACGGATCGCCGATTGGTGGGGAGTTGATCATCGCGATCGATCCTGCCGGGTTCCTCGGCGATGCGGTTGCCGAGCACCTCGCGCGCGCGGAAGCGATGTTCGCGGCGATCGAGGGGCAGGGCGCTCGGCTGCCGTCGCAGCGGCGGTATGCGGCGCGGGCGCGCAGTCTGACCGAGGGGGTGGTTATACCCGCCGCCCTGTACCGCGACATCATGGCGCTGGTTCCAGGAGAATGACGATGAAGGCTTTTATCCTGTTGCTCGCGCTCGGTTCGACGGCTGTTGGGGCGGCGCCTTCAAGAACTCCGAAGGCGGCGGCTGCGATGTCCGCGGACGCGCGGTTCAAGGCGCTCTACACGTCGGAATATGCGTGGCGGCAGCTTCAGTTCGCGCAGGGCGAGGACAATCCGACCGCCGCGGCGCGGTTGCCCGATGTCGGCCCAAAAGCGCAGGCCGAGCGGCTCGCGCGCTGGACCGACGTATCGCGGCAACTCGCGGCGATCGCACCGGCCAGCCTGTCGCCCGCCAACCGCATCAACTACGCGGTCTATGCGCAGCAGATCGACGCCTTGCTCGCCGAGCAACGCTATCGCGATTACGAGAAGCCGCTGACTGCGGATACGAGCTTCTGGGGCGATGTCGCGGAGAGTGCGCGCGGCAATTTCAAGTCGGTGAAGGACTATCGCGATTACATCGCGGTGATGCGTCAGATCCCGCGCTATTTCGACCAGCAGACGGGCGATATGCGAGCTGGGCTGGCACGCGGGTTCACCCCGGCGCGGGTTACACTGAAGGGGCGCGACGACGGTGTCGCGCAGGTCGCCGAGGCTAAGACGCCGCAGGACTCGCCGTTCTACGAACCGTTCAAGACCTTCCCGTCGACGATCCCCGCCGCCGAGCAGGCCGCGCTCAGGGCGGAAGGGACGGCGGCGATCTCGCAGGCGGTCGTGCCGGCTTATGCGACGCTGCTGAAGTTCCTGCGCACGGAGTATATCCCGCATGCCCGCGAGGGGCTGGCGGCGTACGACCTGCCCGACGGCAAGGCCTATTACCTGTCAAAAATCCGCGAATACACGACGCAGGATATCACCCCCGAGCAGATCCACGCGCTCGGGCTCGCCGAGATCGCCAAGATCCGTGGGCGGATGGACGGCGTGATGCGCAGCGTGAAGTTCCAGGGCGATCTGCAGGCATTCTTCAACCACCTGCGGACCGATCCGCAATTCTATCCCAAGACGCCGAACGAGCTGCTCTACCGGGCGGCGTGGATCGTCAAGACGTTCGACGGCAAGGCGTCGCAGTGGTTCGGGCATCTGCCGCGCAGCCGGTTCGCAATCAAGCCGGTGCCCGCCGACATCGCGCCGTTCTACACCGGTGGGCGCGGCGGGCCGGGGATCTATCTGGTCAACACCTACGACCTCCCGTCGCGGCCCTTCTATTCGCAGGTCGCGCTGACGTTGCATGAAAGTGCACCTGGACACGCGTTCCAGATGCCGCTCGCGTCCGAGAACAAGACCCTGCCGGCGTTCCGGCGCGACACGTATCTGTCGGTCTATGGCGAGGGCTGGGCGCTGTATTGCGAGACGCTCGGCGAGGACATGGGGATGTACGAGACGCCGTATGACCTGTTCGGGATGCTGAGCTATCAGGCATGGCGCGCGGCGCGGCTGGTGGTGGATACCGGGATCCATGCCGAGGGCTGGAGCCGGAAACAGGCGCAGGACTATCTGCACGACAATACCGCGCTGTCGAACCACGAGATCGAGACCGAGGTCGATCGCTACATCGCGTGGCCGGGGCAGGCGCTGTCCTATTACATGGGGCAGATCGCGTTCCAGACCGCGCGGAAGAAGGCGCAGGACACGCTCGGCGCGAAGTTCAACATCCGCGCGTTCCACGATGCGATGCTGGAGATGGGATCGGTACCGGTGCCGGTGATCGAGGCGCGGACCGACCAGTTGATCGCGGCAGGCGGCAAGGGGCCGTATCCCGACGAGGAGTGAGGGCGGGCTGGCGATCGTCACCGCGCCGTCACCCCCCCGTCATCCCAGCGAAAGCTGGGATCCAGAGCCACGAACGCTGGCTTGCGTGGCTCTGGATCCTGGGTCGAGCCCAGGATGACGGAGAGCGGGGTATCCTGCGTTAGCCGAACGGGCGGTCGATCGAGGGCTGCGGTTCGGTAAACCAGGCGGCGCCTGTTTCGGTGACGTGGAAATGATCCTCCAGCCGGATGCCGAAGCGGTCGGGGACGACGATCATCGGTTCGTTCGAGAAGCACATGCCCGGCGCCAATGGCGTGCGGTCGCCGCGGACCAGATAGGCGGGTTCGTGGATCGACAGGCCGATACCGTGGCCGGTGCGGTGCGGCAGGCCGGGGAGGCGGTAGTCGGGGCCGAGACCGGCTTTCTCCAGTACGACGCGGGCGGCGGTGTCGATCGCTTCGCACGGGATTCCGGGCTGGACCGCGGCGAACGCGGCGGCTTGCGCCTCGTGTTCGATGTCCCAGATCGCGCGGGCCTCGTCGCCGACGTTGCCGAACGCATAGGTCCGCGTGATGTCGGAATGATAGCCCTCGACCTGGCAGCCGGTGTCGATCAGCACGAGCTGGTCCTCCTCGAGCAGCTGGTCGCCGGGGATGCCGTGCGGGAAGGCAGTCGCGCGGCCGAACTGGACGGCGCAGAAATACGAGCCCGAGGAGCCGATTGCGCGGTGCGCCTCGTCGATGAAGCGGATCACCGTGCTGGCGGCGATGCCGGGCTGGAGGATGCGCGCGGCGCGGCGCTGGACGTCGAGCGTCATCGCCTTGGCTTGCGCGAGCAGCGCGATCTCCGCCGGGCTTTTGATCATGCGGCACGCGTCGATCACCGAAGCGCCATCGCCAAGTTCGAGACCGGTCGAGGCAAGTCCGGTCGCCATGCCGTAAGGGAGTTGTGGTTCGAGTAGCAGCTTGCCGCCGACGGCATCGGCGACCAGCGCGTACGGACTCTCGTCCTCCTCCCAGAGGCGCAGGTCGGCGTCGATCTCGACCGCCGCGTCCAGCGAGCGCTGTTCGAAGCGTGGACAGATCAGGATCGGCTGGCCCTTTACGGGGAGCAGCAGCGCGACGAGGCGCTCGGTCGGCCCCCACGGGATGCCCGCGAAATAGCGCAAGCTCGCCCCGGCGCCGATCAGCAGGGCGTCGGCACCCGCCGCCTCGGTGAGCGCGCGCGCCTTGTCCAGCCGCGTGGTGCGCTCGGTCGACGTGATGCGCGGCGCGGGGTCCGCCCAGGGGACGATGGTCGCGAGTTCGTCGGCTATGGAAGATCCGCCGATGGTCATGCGTGAGGTCCTTTTTTACCGAAACGATCGAGGTCGAACGGCGTGAGCGCCACCGCCGGAGTTTCTCCTGCCAGCATCGCCGCGACGAGCGTCGCGGTCACCGGCGCGAGCGTCAGCCCGAGATGTTGATGACCGAACGCATAAGCGAGATTTGCGTGACGCGTCGAGCGGCCGATCGCGGGGAGATAGTCGGGCAGCGTCGGCCTGGCCCCCATCCAGCGCGTGAACGGCCCCTCGATCGGCAGGCCGAGCGTGCGGACATGATGTTCCAGCCGCTCCCATTTGCGCGGATCGGGCGGGCCGTCGGGATCGCCGAGTTCGACGAAACTCGCCGCCTGCACACAATCGGCATAGCGCGTGACGATCATCGAACAGTCCTCGAACACGATCGGGGGCAAATCCGCGGGCCAGCCATCGGCGCGCGCGCGGATATGATAGCCGCGCTCGGCAATCATCGGTACGCGGTAGCCGAGCGGTTCGAGCAGATCGCGGGACCGGACCCCGGCGGTCACCAGCACCTGATCGACATCGTGGCCGGGTACGACGATCCGTCCGCCGTCGTCGATCAGGTGCACGCCTCCGCGGGCGATCCGACCGCCGCGCGCCTCGACCGCAGCTTCGAGTGTCGTCGCGAGACGGCGGAGATCGGCGATCTGGCCGCTGCCGGTAAATCGGATCGCACCGCCGACCGGATCGGCGAGGAAGCCTAGCCGGCGCAGCAGTTCGGGCTCGGCATCGACGATCCGCGTGGTTCCGATCGCGGTTCGCGACCAGCGCTGCCGGCCGGTCCGTGCGCTCGCGGCCGAATCCCAGACCAGGATATGGCCTTCCTCGCGTAACAGATCCGGTGCGTCGATCGCTGCGACCAGATCGCGCCACGCGGGCATCGCGCCAGCCAGCAACGGCGTCAGCGCAGCCGTTCCCGCCGCGAACCTCGCCGGCGTCGACGCAGCGACCAGCCGTGCGGCAAACGGCAGCCAGCGTCGCGCCATCGACGGTGGCAGCCCGAGCGCCCCGCCCGCGCTAAACAGGCGCCTCGGCACGGATTTAAGCGCGCTTGGCGACGCAAGCGGCTCGACCTGTTCGACCGCGATGTGGCCGGCATTGCCCCAGGATGCGGCGTTGTAATCGGCGTCGCGTTCGAACACACTCACGCCATATCCGCGATCGAGCAGAGCGACGGCGCAGCACAAGCCGATCACGCCGCCGCCGACTATCCCGATCGTGGGCTTGACCGTTTCCAACCCATTTCTCCTGTTGCACCGCATCAATCGTTTTCGTATACGGTATATATATTGAAACGCAGGAAGGTCGATACCGAATGTCTGTCGAGTGGAAGGGTGTATTTCCGGCCGTAACGACTCAGATCCGCGAGGATATGACAGTCGATCTCGCCGATACGCAACGTGTCGTCGACGACCTGATCCGCGACGGCGTGACCGGGGTGATCGCGCTCGGCACGGTGGGCGAGAACAACTCGTTCGAGTATGAGGAAAAGGTCGAGGTACTGACCGCGATCGTCGAGGCGGTCGACGGCCGCGTGCCGGTCATCACCGGCGTTTCCGAATACGACACGCGCCGCGCAGTACGGTATGCGCAGGCGTCTGAGAAGGTCGGTGCGGATGGCCTGATGCTGCTGCCGCCGATGGTCTATGTGCCGAAGCCGCACGAGCTGGTCGCGCATTTCAAGGGCGTGGCGACCGCGGTTGGTCTGCCGATCATGCTCTATAACAACCCGCCAGCGTATCGCACGCTGATCGACAACGACGTGCTCGCTGCGCTGGTCGACGTCGCCAATATCGTCGCGGTCAAGGAATCGGCTCCCGACACGCGGCGCTTCACCGACGTGAAGACCGCGTTCGGGGATCGCTACGTGCTGTTCGCCGGGCTCGACGATGTTGCGCTCGAGGGGCTGTATCTGGGCGCGCAGGGCTGGGTCTCCGGGCTCACCAATGCGTTTCCGCGGGAATCGGTCGAGCTGGTCAACGCGTTCGCGCGCGGCGATCATGCCAAGGCGATGGAGATCTATCGCTGGTTCATGCCGCTGCTCCATCTCGATGCCGAGCATGACCTGGTGCAGTCGATCAAGCTCGCCGAGCAGGTCATGGGGCGCGGCTCCGAGCGCGTCCTGCCGCCGCGCTATCCGCTGATCGGCGAACGTCGCGCCGAGGTTATCGCGATGGTCGAGAAGGCTGCGGCGACGCGCCCGACTCTCTCGAACTGATGCGCCACACGTTCTTCTGCATCGACGGCCACACCGCCGGCAATCCGGTCCGCCTCGTCGCGGGCGGGGCGCCGCTGCTGAAGGGCGCGTCGATGTCGGAGCGGCGACAGGACTTCATGACGCGGTTCGACTGGATCCGCACCGGGCTTTGCTTCGAACCGCGCGGCCACGACATGATGTCCGGCGGGTTCCTCTACCCGCCGACGCGCGACGATACTGATATCGGCATCCTGTTCATCGAGACGAGCGGATGCCTGCCGATGTGCGGGCATGGCACGATCGGTATGGTGACGTTCGGGCTCGAACATGGGCTGATCCAGCCGGCCACACCGGGCCGGCTGCGGATCGAGGTGCCTGCGGGCGTGATCGACGTGGCGTACGAGACCGAGGGCGCGAAAGTGACCTCGGTACGGATCACCAACGTGCCGGCCTATGTCGCGGCGCGCGGGATCGCGGTGGACATCGAGGGTATCGGTCCGCTCAGCATCGACGTCGCCTATGGCGGCAATTACTACGCGATCGTCGAGCCGCAGGGGCGCTATACCGGGCTCGACGACCTCGGTGCCGCAGAGATCATCGCCCTTAGCGGCCGCGTTCGCGAGGCGGTGCGGGCGCAGTTCGAGCCGGTCCATCCGCTCGACCAGACGATCCGTGGTGTCAGTCATGTGCTGTGGGCGGACGTGCCCCGTGGAGACGGAGCCGACGGGCGCAATGCTGTGTTCTACGGCGACAAGGCGATCGACCGCAGCCCGTGCGGCACCGGCACGTCGGCACGGCTCGCGCATCTGGCGGACAAGGGGCGATTGGGCGTCGGCGACCGGTTCGTCCATGAGAGCTATATCGGCAGCCGCTTCATCGGCCGCGTCGAGGCGGAAACGTCGCTTGGCGACACTCCGGCGATCATCCCGTCGATCGAGGGATCGGCGATCGCGACCGGGTTCAACACAATCTGGATCGATCGCGACGATCGTTTCTGGAACGGTTTCCAAGTTTCATGACATTTCGGCTATGCTGGTGCGGTCTTCCCGTTTTCGGAGCCGTCCATCCATGAGCATCGTCGTCCGCACCCTGTCCGAGCAGGTGTTCGAGATCGTCCGCGAGCAGATCGTCACCGGCAAGCTCGCCGGCCATACCGCGATCCGCCAGGATGCGCTGGCGACCGAACTCGGCGTCAGCAAGATCCCGTTGCGCGAGGCGCTGGCGCGGCTGGAGCAGGAGGGCCTGCTGACCAGCCACGCGAACCGGGGGTACTCGGTCCAGCCGATGTCGGCGGACGAGGCGGACGATATCTTCGCGCTACGGTTGGCGATCGAGCCGCAGGCGGCCGCCTATGCGTCGACCGTCGCCAATGACGACGACCGTAATGCGGCGATCCTCGCCTTCGAGGAGCTCGACAGTGCGGCGAGCGAGCGGCTCGCCGAAGTCGCGATCCGCAACCGCGTGTTCCACACCGCTTTGGTCCGGCCGGGCCGTCGCCTGCTGACCACGCAGATGGTCGAGCGGCTGGCGATCCTCGCCGAGCGTTACGTCGTCGCGCATCTGCGGCCGGCGGGACGCGAGGATCGTGCGCATCTCGAGCATCGGCAAATGCTCGATGCGTGGCTCGCGCGCGACGACGATCGCATGCTGACGCTGCTGAACAGCCATATTCAATCGACGCTGACCGATCTGCGCTTCCAGTTCGCAACAGCGCGCGACTAGAGATCACAGGGGATGGGCTATGTTTGGACCGCGTAAATCGTTCGAATCGTCAGCCCATAGCCGCGAACACAGCCTCGCCAAGACGCTGAGCTGGCCGCATCTGATCGCGCTCGGGGTGGGCGCGATCGTCGGCACCGGGATCTATACTTTGGTCGGCGTCGGTGCCGAGCGGGCAGGGCCGGGCGTGATCCTCGCGTTCGTGATCTGCGGCGTGATCTGCGCGTGCGCGGCGCTCGCCTATACCGAACTCGCGACGCTGATCCCGGCAGCGGGCAGCGCCTATACCTTCAGCTATACGGCGCTGGGCGAGGGGATCGCCTGGGTGGTCGGGTGGAGCCTGATCCTCGAATATTCGCTGGCGTGCTCGACCGTCGCGGTCGGCTGGTCGGGCTATCTGGTCGGCTGGATCGAGGCGGCGGGGATCCATTTGCCCCACGCCTTGCTGGTCGGGCCGCATGGCGGCGGGCTCGTCAACATGCCCGCGGTACTGGTGTCGCTGGCGGTGATGGGGATGCTGATCCTCGGCACGCGGCAGAGCGCGACGCTGAACATCGTGCTGGTGCTGATCAAGCTGGTCGCGCTGACGATTTTCGTCGTCTACGCGGCGCCCGCGTTCAAGGCCGACAATCTCCATCCGTTCATGCCCTACGGCTTCGGCTCCACCGAGCTTGGCGGGCATAAGCGCGGCGTGATGGCGGCGGCGGCGATCGTGTTCTTCGCGTTCTACGGCTTCGACGCGGTCGCGACCTCGGCGGAGGAGACCAAGAACCCCAAGCGCGACCTGACGATCGGCATCGTCGGCTCGATGCTGGTCTGCACGGTGATCTACATGGCCGTCGCGGTCAGCGCGATCGGCGCGCTGCCGTTCACGCAGCTCGCCAATTCGCCCGAGCCGCTCGCGCTCGTGCTGCGCCAGTTGAGCCAGCCATTCGCGGCGCAGATCATCGCGCTGGCCGCAGTGATCGCGCTGCCGTCGGTGATCCTGGTGATGATGTACGGGCAGAGCCGAATCTTCTTCGTGATGGCGCGCGACGGGCTGCTACCGCGCGGTCTCGCCAAGATCAGCAAGCGGACGGGGTCGCCGACGCTGATCACGCTGCTGACCGGGCTGTCGATCGCCGCGGTCGCGGGCTTCTTCCGGCTCGACGAGATCGCCGAACTCGCCAATGCGGGCACGCTGATCGCGTTCATCTCGGTCGGCGTGTGCCTGATGGTGCTGCGCCGGACCGCGCCGCAACTGCCGCGCCTGTTCCGCTGCCCGGCGGCCTATGCGGTCGGTGCGGTGACGGTGCTGGGTTGCCTGTATCTGCTGGCGAGTTTGCCAACCTCGACGCTGGTTCGGTTCGTGATCTGGAACGCGGCGGGGCTGGCGCTGTATTTTGCCTATGGCCGGCGCAGGAGCGACGTCGGCAATCCGGCCCACGCGGTCTGACCGGCGCGCGTCACCGCTTCTTGCGGCACGCGTCCGAGCAATAGATCACGCTGTCCCAGTCGCGCGCCCATTTCTTCCGCCAGGTGAAGGGGCGCTCGCACGCCGGGCAGATCTTGGTCGGCAAATTCTGCTTGGCGATACCGTTGGGCATCAGCGGGGCTGCGCGTCGAGGAAGGTTTCGACATCGGTGAGGTCGACGGTCTTGTCGAGATAGGTCTGGCCGATGCCGCGCGCGAGCAGGAACGGCAGCGTGCCCGCCGCCATCTTCTTGTCGTGGCGCATGTGATCGACGAGCCGCGCACCGCTCGCGCCGATCTTCGCCGCGGCGAGCCCGTCGGGAAGACCGACATCGCGCCAATGTGCCGCCACGCGCGCGGCGTCCTGGCCCGAGCAGATGCCCTGTGAGGCCGAGAAGCCGAACGCCAGCGCACAGCCCGCTGCTACGCCTTCGCCGTGGATCAGCGCCTGTGAGAACCCGGTCTCCGCCTCGAGCGCGTGCCCGAACGTGTGGCCGAGGTTGAGCAGCGCCCGCGTCCCGTTGGTCTCATGCTCGTCCGCCGCGACGATCCGCGCCTTTGCGGACACGCTGTGGGCGATCGCGTATTCGCGCAGGCCGATGTCACCGCCCAGCAACGCGGCGCCATTCGCCTCGCACCATTCGAAGAACGCGAAGTCGTCGATCAGGCCGTATTTCACGACCTCGGCATAGCCTGCGCGGAGTTCGCGGAGCGGCAGCGTGTCGAGCACCTGCGGATCGATCAACACCATCACCGGCTGATGGAACGCGCCGATCAAGTTCTTGCCGGCCTTCGTGTTGATCGCGGTCTTGCCGCCGACCGAACTGTCGACCTGCGCGAGCAGGCTCGTCGGGATCTGCACGAACTTGCACCCGCGCTTGATGATCGAGCAGGCGAACCCGACAAGATCGCCCATAACACCGCCGCCGAGCGCGACGACATGATCGCCGCGCTCGACGCCGAGTTCGAGCAGCCGGTCGCACAGTGTCTCCAGAGTCGCCCAGCTCTTGCTGCCTTCGCCCGGCGCAAGGACGATCGCCTCGGACTCGATCCCCTCCGCGCTCAACGAAGCCTGCAGCGTCGCCAGATGCAGCAACAAATTTTCGTCGGTGACGATCGCTACACGGCGGCCCTTCGCGAGCGGTGCGAGATACTCGCCGGCCCGTGCGAGAATCCCCGCTTCGATATGGATCGGATAGGTCCGCGAACCCAGCTCAACAATAACGGTCTTCATCGGCCAAGCGCTCTCAGGATTGCGGCGACGGTCGCTTCGTGCGGCGTCTTGTTGCTGACGATATGGATATGCGCCTGCGCGTAGATCGGGTTGCGCACGCGCGCCAGTTCGGCGAGCACTTTGCCCGGATCGCGGTTGCGGAGCAGCGGTCGCGTATCGCGCCGCCCGACGCGCTCGACCAGGATGTCGGGATGCGCACTGAGCCAGACGGAGATGGCGTCGCGCAGGATCAGCGCCCGCGTGTCGTCGTTGATGAACGCGCCGCCACCGGTCGCGATGATTTTCGGCGTACCGTCGATCAGCCGCGCGATCACCCGGCGTTCGCCGTCACGGAAATACTCCTCGCCGTATTTGGCGAAGATCTCGGCTACGGTCATGCCCGACGCCGCCTCGATCTCGTGGTCGGCGTCGACGAATGGCAGGTTCATGCGCAACGCGAGCCGGCGGCCTACGGTAGTCTTGCCGACGCCCATCAGCCCGACGAGCACGATCGGTCGATCGATCGGGGCTGGGGCGGGGCCGCCTGCGGGCCCGCCTGAGGGGTTGTGGCTTTGCAACATCGTGAGGGGCGCTATACAGCGGCACCGCGCGAGGGCAAAAGCTCTTGGCGCCTGTTTTGTCCACTACCCCGTCCACTACAAGGTTACGTCGTATGTCCCGTTTCATCGTCTCGGTCGTCGTCGTTCTTGTCGTGGTGGTCGGCGGCCTGTTCCTGCTGGCAGGGCGCGTCACCGAGCGCCCGCAGAGCCGCGTCGAAAAGGCCGTGACGCTTGCGAACCTCTCTTAAGGCGTCCCTGACGGCGGCCGTTGCCGTCGGCGCCTTGATCGCGCTTGCTCCCGCAATCGGGCAGGACCGGCCTGAATCGATCCTTCCGCCGGGGTTCGGCGAGCCGACGCCCGCGCCTGCGCCGCGCCCGACCACTCCGGCGGGGACGCAGCCAACGCGCCCGACGGGGCCATCGCAGCCGACTACCCCGCCGCCCAGCGCCGCACCGGCACAGCCGGGCGCGATGATCCAGCCTTTGCCGCCGACGACGCCGGGCGACGCACCCCTGGTGCCGCCTGTCGCACCCCCGGCGGTGATCGATCCGGCCGTGCTAGCGCAGTACGAGATGCCGGAGTCCGCGCGTCGCTCGCTCGCGACGGTCGGTCCGGTTATGGCGAGCGAAGGCGGGCTCGATACAGATGCGTTCGGCGCCGTGGACGGCCAGTATGTCGAGACGCTGATGCGGCGGTTGACTGCGCCGCTGCCGTCGCGCTGGATGTCGATCCTGTTGCGACGTGCGCTGGTGTCGCGCGTCGATACGCCGAGTCGCACCAACGGCGCGGACTTCGCCGCCGAACGCGCGTGGCTGTTGCTGCGGATGGGTGAATCGGTCGCGGCGCGGGCGGTCACGCAGAGCGTCGACACCGACAATTATACGCCGAAACTATATCAGGTCGCGATGAACGCCTCGCTGGCGACGGGCGATCCGGCGGGGTTCTGCCCGCTCGTTCCCGGTGCGATGCGCTATGCGCCGGCGCGGGGCTGGACGATGGCGCAGGCGATGTGCGCGGGGCTGTCGGGTAACCCTGCGCAGGCGACGCCGCTGATTGCGACCGCCAAGCGCCGCAACGTTGCGAGCGGCGTCGACATGCTGCTCTCGCAGAAGGTCGTCGGGGCCGGTGCGCAGGGGCGACAGGCGGTGACGATAGAATGGGACGGCGTCGACCAGCTTACCGCATGGCGGTTCGGCTTGGCGATGGCGACCGGTGTCGCGGTGCCCGACGAGCTTTATGCGAGTGCCGGCCCGCAGGTGCGATACTGGCAGGCACTGTCACCTTCGGTCCCACTCAATGCTCGGCTGGCACCTGCGGAGGCTGCGGCGGGGCAGGGCGTGCTTTCCAGCGCGGCGCTGGTCGACCTGTATGCGGCGACCGCCAACGACGACGATGCGCAGAGTGCGGCGGCGGCGACCGCGAACGATTTGCAGACCGCTTATGCCGATCGCAGTCCCGATGCCCGGCTGAATGCGCTCCGCCAGTTGTGGGGCGGCGCGGCCACGCAGCCGCCCTATGCGCGCCTCGTGCTGACCGCGCGGGCGGCGGCGCGGATGAACCCGACGCTGGCGAAGGACGAGGCGGATCATCTGGTCGCGTCGATGCTGTCCGCCGGGCTCGATCGCACTGCGGCGCGCTGGCTTGGGACCGTTCCGGCTGGCGGGGACGCATGGGCGATGATCATGCTCAGCGATCCCGACGCATATCGTCGCCTCAGCTACTCCGACCTCGCCTCCTATTCGGGCGGCGAAGGTGATTCGGCCTTGAAGCAGCGCATGTTGTTCGCGGGGCTGGCAGGGCTAGGGCGTCTCAACTCGGGCGACATCGAACGTGCCGCGCAATCGCTCGGCGTCCGGATCGGCGCGGACAATGCGTGGACGCGTGCGCTCGATCGCGCCGCGCGCGACGGGCAGGCTGGTACGGTGGTCGTGCTCGCCGCTATCGGCATGCAGGCGCCCGACTGGAAGGGCATCCCGCCCGAGGCGCTGTACCGGATCGTCGGCGCCTTGCGCGCAGTCGGGCTCGGTGGCGAGGCGCGGATGATCGCTGCCGAGGCGATTGCGCGGGCGTGATCACGCCGGGCGCACGGGCGTGACCCACGCCACCGACCGCGCACTGATCGACCGGTTTCTGGAGATGATGGCGGCGGAAACGGGGGCGGCGCCCAACACCGTCGCCGCGTATCGCAGCGACCTGACGCTCGCTTCGCAGGTGCTCGAAGGGCGGTTGGTCGAGGCGGATGTGGATGCGCTCGCGACGCTCGCCGGTGGCTGGTCGGCGCTGTCCCGCTCGACCGTTGGACGAAAGTCCGCCTCGCTCCGCCGCTTCTTCGCGTTCCTGGCCGACGAAGGTCACCGCGCGGACGATCCCGGCAAGGCACTCCCGCGACCCGGCACCGCACGCACTTTGCCCAAAGTGCTGAGCCACGCCGATATCGACCGATTGTTCGCCGCGATCGCCGAGCGCGCCGTGCGCGATCCGCTCGACCCCAACGACCTGCGGCTCTCCGCGCTGTTCGAGCTGCTCTACGGCTCCGGCCTGCGCGCGACCGAACTCGTCAGCCTGCCGCGCAATGCGGTTCACCCCGATCGTCCGTTCCTGATCCTGCGCGGCAAGGGGGGGCGCGAGCGGCTCGTCCCGATTTCCGATCGCGCGCGCGCGGCGGTGGCGGTGTGGCGAACCCATGTCGCGACGGATCGCCTGTGGCTGTTCCCCTCGGGCAAGGGGCATCTCTCACGCATCCGCCTGTATCAGCTCGTCAAGGCGCTCGCCGCCGAGGCCGGCATCCCGCCTGATCGCGTCAGCCCGCACGTCCTGCGTCACGCTTTCGCCACGCATTTACTCGCAGGCGGCGCCGATCTGCGCGCGCTGCAATCGATGCTCGGCCATGCCGATATCGCCACCACGGAGATCTACACGCACGTCGATTCGAGCCGCCTCGTCGAGCTCGTCAACACCCGCCACCCTCTGGCGGACTTGCCGCCGCGTTGACGCGAGCGATCCCGCGCCGTAACCGCCGCCTATGCCAAGCTTCCTCGACTTCGAGAAACCGATCGCCGAACTCCAGGGCCGGATCGACGAACTCCGCGACACCGCCGCCGAAGGCAGCGTCGACCTCGCCGCCGACATCGCTCGCTTGCAGGCGAAGTCCGACAAGCTGCTGAAGGACACCTTCGCGCGGCTGACCCCGTGGCAGAAGACGCAGGTCGCGCGCCATCCCGAGCGTCCGCACTTCAAGGATTACGTCGCCGCGCTGTTCGACGAGTTCGTGCCGCTCGCCGGCGACCGCGCGTTCGGCGACGACCAGGCGATCATCGGCGGCTTCGCGACCTTTCGCGGGCGGAAAATCATGGTGCTCGGCCACGAGAAGGGCGACGACACTGCGAGCCGCCTGCGTCACAATTTCGGCATGGGCAAACCGGAGGGTTACCGGAAGGCGATCCGTCTGGTGGAACTCGCCAACCGGTTCGGCCTGCCGATCGTCACGCTGGTCGATACCTCCGGCGCGTTTCCCGGTATTCAGGCCGAAGAGCGCGGCCAAGCAGAAGCGATCGCCCGCTCGACCGAAGCCTGCCTCAATGCGGGCGTCCCGATCGTCGCGGCGATCGTCGGTGAAGGCGGCTCGGGCGGCGCGGTCGCGCTTGCCGCGGGCAACCGCGTGCTGATGTTCGAACATGCGGTCTATTCGGTGATCAGCCCCGAGGGTTGCGCGTCGATCCTGTGGCGTACCGCCGATAAGGCACCCGAGGCGGCCGAAGCGATGCGGATCACCGCGCAGGACCTGAAGGCGTTCGGCGTCATTGACGACATCGTCGCCGAACCGCTGGGTGGCGCGCACCGCGACCGGGTCGCGGCGATCGATGCGCTGGGCGATGCCTTGGCATCGGCGCTCGACGATCTGGTGACGCTTGCGCCTGCCGACCTGCGGAAGGATCGCCAAGCCAAGTTCTTGAAGATGGGCCGACTCTAAGCGTTGCGCTGCAGCGACTGAGGTGAATGCCCAATGAAAAGGGCGGCTGGACCGTAGTCCAGCCGCCCTGATCGGCCGCGATGTGAATCGCGGTACGCTTACTTGTTGAGCTGGGTCGCGACGTTGTTGAACGTCTTGTTCAGGCTGTTGCCCAGGCCCTGCATGGCAGCGATCGCGGCAACGGCGATCAGTGCGGCGATCAGGCCGTACTCGATTGCGGTCGCGCCCTTGGAATTCTTGAAAAACTTGCGAATCGTCTTCATTCCGGTCTCCATGGTTGGATTGCTTCAGTGTCACCCGGCTGGACCGGACAGGCCGGGTCAGCAGACCAAGAATTACGAGCCGTGCGTTGAGAAAGGCTTAAGCTGGCCCGGTTTTTTTCGGGTCAGCGAGCGGTCCTGACCTTGGTGTCGACGGTGTTCCACATACCCGTGGTCGAGTTGGCCAAGGCGGTCAGACCGACGATCATCGCGATCACGACAAAGGCCAGGATCAAGCCATATTCGATCGCGGTCGCGCCTCGAGTGTTGCGCAAAAAACGCGAGAGCGTTCGACCGGCGATCGTCGCCACGGAGAGTACAGCCTTCATAAGCAACAGTATAACCGAGGTGAATTAAGGAATGACCAACGATCGTCTCCGTTCGACCACATCGTCGCTCCTGCCGGTCGTTGCCGCCGCGCTGGTCGATCTGGAGGGGCGCGTGCTCCTTCAACAACGTCCCGAGGGTAAGTCGCTTGCGGGACTTTGGGAGTTTCCCGGCGGCAAGATCGAACCCGGCGAGACGCCAGAGGGCGCGCTGATCCGCGAGCTTGAAGAAGAGCTTGGCATTGCGGTACCGCAGGCCTGCCTCGCCCCCGCGGCCTTTGCAAGCGCGCCGCTCGGGGATCGCCATCTCGTGCTCTTATTATACGTCACGCGGAAATGGACGGGGGTCCCGCGCGCGCTCGAGGCAACGGCGTTGCAGTGGGTGCGGCCCAGCGCGATGCATGCCTTGCCGATGCCACCGGCTGATCGTCCGTTGATCGGATTGCTGGACGCTTTGATCTGACAGCACAATGTGCCGAAATCGGACAATGTCGACTGCATGCGCCCGGCACGCCTTGAGTAGGACACTATGCGCTTGATCTGGTGCGACCCGTGTCGCAAACCACGACCTCCAGCGTGCGTCCCCAAGACCGCACGCGGGCGTTGGACCGCGGCTCGCGCGAGATATTCCCTTTTCTCGAGCGAGCCGTTTTCGGTCTTCTCGTCGACACCCTGCTCGATGACCGCCGAAATCGTGCGCGGTCAGTCGGCGTATGAAGCCCATCGTACAATTTGCTCGGGTATGCCGCGGTCTGGCGCTGCAGAAGTTGGAGGCCCGACCGGGAATCGAACCCGGGTGCGAGGATTTGCAGTCCTCTACGTCACCACTCCGCCATCGGGCCTCGATGCGGACGGCGCAAATGCTTCGTTTTGTACGCGCGGTCAACCGTGACGTGCTGCATGTCGCGAATTATCGTGATCCGATAGCGTGCGAAGGATGTCCGGCGCACGGACAATGAAGGTTGGCAAGCCGCTTTGCGATGGTCCGAAAGCCACCCATGTCCCATTTTTGGCGACGGGGGCGGCGTTTGCTGCTAATAATCGGCGCAGAGGTAGTGCCGTGGACTTCCGCATGCGCCCTCGACGTCCCGCCCGCGACATCTTCGGTGTCACACGGGCGGGCGGGGCGTCTACATCGCAAAATCGTTCTATCTCGGACCCGCTGAGCGTAACTCCGGCTTGGCGCGGTCGCTGGTGCGCGATACACATCGACGCGACAACTAGTGTATTGCGCAACTAAAACAGTTGTGCGACAGGATGGGTTATGACGACGATGAGCCTCGAGACCGAAAACCCTATTTTGGCGCCCGCTTCGGCGTTCGAGACCATGCGTCACGCGATGGTCGCGAGCCAGCTCCGGACCAACGCGGTCAACGACCAGCGTGTCGTTGCGGCGATGGCGCGGGTGCCGCGCGAGCAGTTCATGCCCGAGGGCGTGCGCTCGATCGCCTATCGCGACGCGGCTATCCCGCTCGGTGGCGGTCGTCATGTCAACGTGCCGATGGCGACCGGCCGGCTGCTGACCGAGGCGTATCTGACCGCGACCGACCGCGTGCTGCTTATCGGCGCCGCCACCGGCTACACCGCCGCGGTACTGAGCGAGATCGTCGGGTCGGTCGTCGCCGTCGAAAGCGATCCCGCATTGCTGGCGATCGCGCGCACTGCGCTTGCCGGTGTCGGCAACGTCGAACTGGTCGAGGGCCCGATGCAGGACGGTCACGCTGCCGGGGCACCGTATGACGTGCTGATCGTCGACGGCGCGGTCGAGTCGGTGCCCGACGCGCTGATCGCGCAGGTCCGCCCGGATGGTCGCGTGACCGCCGGCATCGCCGAGCGCGGGCTCACCCGGCTGGCGTCGGGACGTAAGACCGATGGCGGCTTCGCGCTTGTCGCGTTCGTCGATGTCGAGTGCGTCGTGCTCCCCGGTTTCGAAACCCCCAAGCCTTTCAGGTTCTGAGCCTATGATGTTGCGCACCGCTCGTTGCCGCCGCTTGCTTGCGAGTGTTGCGCTGATCTATATCGCTGCACCAGCAAGTGCGGAGACGCTTCGCGAGGCGCTGGCCAAGGCCTACACCACCAACCCGATCATCACCGGCCAGCGCGCGACGTTGCGCGCGACCGACGAGAACGTGCCGATCGCGCGCGCCGCCGGTTTGCCATCGGCGAATGCGACCGGCGACTATACCGAATTCGTCGTGACCGCGGCGAACAGCTTTATCGCTTTGCCCCGGCAGGCCGTGGCGCGCGCCAACGTGTCGGTGCCGCTGTATCAGGGCGGGCAGGTCCGCAATTCCGTCGCCGCCGCCAAAACGCGCGTCGAGGCGGGCCGCGCTACGCTGCGCGGCACCGAGGCCGATCTCTTCACCAACGTCGTCGCGGCGTACATGGATGTGATCCGGGACGAGGCGATCGTTGGACTCAACACGCAAAACGTCCGCGTCCTCGACGTCAACCTGCAAGCCAGCCGGGATCGCTTCCAGGTCGGCGATCTCACCCGTACCGACGTTGCCCAGTCCGAAGCGCGGCTCGCGCTTGCCCGTGCGCAGCTCCAGTCGGCGGAGGCGCAGCTGATCTCCAGCCGCGAGAATTACATCCGGTACGTCGGCACGCCAGCCGGTACGCTCGAGACGCCGCCGACCCTGCCGCATCTGCCCGACAGCCCTGCTTCGGCCGTAACCGTCGCAATCGAGAACAACCCGGTCCTGATCGCCGCCGCCAAGGAGCGCGATGCGACCCGCTACGATGTCGGTGTCGCGCGCGCGAGCCGCCTGCCGCAGATCAGTGCAGTGGGCGGGGCAAGCTACACCAACTATCTGGGTTCGGCATCGACGACCGACGGCAGCATCAACACGTTTCCCAACGTGAACAAGGCGGTCCAGGCCGGGCTGTCGCTGACTCTGCCGTTGTTCCAAGGCGGACGCCCCGCCGCGCAGGTCCGCCAGGCCGAGGCGTTCCAGAGCCGCGCGATCGAGAACGTCACCGCGACCGAACGCAACGTGATCTCGCAGGCGCGATCCGCCTTCGCCGTCTGGCGTTCGTCGGAACAGGTGATCCAGTCGTCCGAGACCGCGGTCAGCGCGAACAAGCTGAGCCTAGAAGGCGTCCGCGCCGAGAACAGCGTCGGCACGCGCACGATCCTCGACATCCTCAACGCCGAGCAGGAATTGCTCAACAGCCAGGTCACTCTCGTGACCGCGCGACGCGACGCGTATGTCGCGGGCTTCGCGTTGCTGGCGGCGATGGGGCAGGCCGAGGCGCGCGATCTCGGGCTCGACGGCGGCGTGCTGTACGATCCGGTCGCCAATTATCAGCGCGTCCGCCACAAGATCTGGGATTTCGGCGGCGATGGCGAGCCGGTGCCGGTCGCGACCCGTACAGCGCAATCGCCCGCACAGGATGCGCGCGTCGCGCCGCAACGCGACCCGCTGCTCGATACGCCGGTTGACAGGAACCCCGCCTTGACGACAGGTATGGCGGCGCCGAGCCGCCAATAGGGGTGCGCGCGGCTACGGGGTTTGGGATGGTCCGGATGGGGGACGTGAACGGCGAGCCGTCGATGGAGGAAATCCTCTCGTCGATCAAACGCATCATCGCCGAAGAGGGCGACACGCCCGGCCGGTCGCGCCGTCCGTCGCGGACGATGTCGGCACCAGTCGAGCCTGCCCAGGGTTATCAGGAGCCCGCCTATCGGGACGCCGCGTATCTCGACGACGAGATCGACGACGATGAAATTCTCGAATTGAGCGATCCGATGCCGATGGTCGACCGTACACCCCGCACGCCGAAATCCCCGGTACTGACGTCGGTCGATGCCGCGCCGGAACCGCGTCAGGCAGCAGCCAAGCCGCAGGCACAGGTCCATGCGCCGCCCGCGGAGGCGACGTCCGAGTCGATCGTGTCGCGCGAAACCGCCGCCGCAACGCGCGCGCCGCTCGAAGCGTTGACGCGGATGATGATCAAACCCGACACCAACAGCGACGGTACGCTCGAGGGGCTCGTCCGCGAGATGCTGCGGCCTATGCTGCGCGAGTGGATCGATGCGAACCTGCCCCATATGGTCGAGGACATGGTCGCGCGAGAAATCGCCAAGATCATGAACCAGCAGCCTTAATCTCCGCGTCGTCCCAGCGGGAACCAGCGTGGTTCCGCCGGGGTTACGCTTTCCATGTCCGATCCGAGCACGCGAAATCCGGTAGCCCAGCATGCCCCGACTGTTGCTCCGGTCGGGGCAAGGGCGAGCAATCATATCGCGCCGGCCGACGCGGGCAGCGACATCTTCTTTGCCGCCGTACAGACCACGCGGATGCCGATGGTCGTGACCGACCCGCACCGCGACGACAACCCGATCATCTTCTGCAACGAGGCGTTCTCGTTCATGAGCGGCTATTCGCAGGACGAGATCCTCGGCAAGAATTGCCGCTTCCTTCAGGGACCCGAGACGGACCGGGCTGCAGTCGCCGAGGTCCGGGTGGCGATCGAAAAGCGCGAGGAAGTCGCGGTCGAACTGCTCAACTACCGCAAGAACGGATCGACGTTCTGGAACGCGCTGTTCGTGTCGCCGGTCTTCGCCGAAAATGGCGAGCTGCGCTATTTCTTCGCCAGCCAGCTCGACATTTCGCGCCGTCGCGAGGCCGAGGAAGCGCTGCACGAGGCGCAGAAGATGGAGGCGGTCGGCAAGCTGACCGGCGGCATTGCGCACGACTTCAACAATCTGTTGCAGGTCATCCAGGGCTATGCCGATATCCTCGACGCGCGGATCGATGCGAACGATCGCTCGGCCCGACGCGCGGTCGACGCGATCTCGACTTCGGCCTCGCGCGCGGCCACGCTGACGCAGCAACTGCTCGCGTTCGCGCGAAAGCAGGAATTGCGCGATCGGTTGATGAACCTCAACCAGCTGATCGGCGACTTCCGTGCGATCCTGGAGCGCAGCATCGGCACCGGCATTACGCTCAAGCGCGATTTGGCCGCTAACCTGTGGAACTGCCGTGTCGATCCGGTCCAGGCCGAGATGGCGCTGCTGAACATCGTTTCGAATGCGCGCGACGCGACCGGCGGCACGGGCAAGGTCACGATCGCGACGCGCAACGCGGTGCTTCCCGAGGACGCCAGCGTCGCGAAGCTCGAACCCGGCGAATATGTCGTCGTCAGCATCTGCGACGACGGCCCGGGCATCGACCTCGCTACCGCCGACAAGCTGTTCGAGCCGTTCTTCACGACCAAGGAAATGGGCAAGGGCGCCGGGCTTGGGCTGGCCATGGTCTACGGCTTCATGCGCCAGTCGGGCGGCCTCGCTACCGTGCGAAATGGCGACCATGGCGGGGCGGAGTTCTCGCTGTATTTCCCGCGTGCGAGTGGCGCGGTCGAACGCAAGCCTTCGGTACCCGTCGCGCCGCGGTCCGGTGGCGCCGAGCGGGTATTGATGGTCGAGGATCAGGCGGAAGTCGGCGAGCTCGGGCGCACGATCCTGGAGGATCTCGGTTACGACGTCGTGCTGGTCAACAGCGCGCGCGGGGCCCTCGACACGCTGGCGCGCGATTCGGACTTTGCGTTGCTGTTCACCGACATCCTGATGCCCGGCGGGATGAACGGCGTCACCTTGGCGCAGTCGGTACGGCGCGATTATCCCCGCACCGCCGTGCTGTTGACGACCGGCTTTGCGGACGAGGCGATCGACGAGGGCAGCCGGTCGTTCGAACTGATCCGCAAGCCGTATCGGCGCAACGAATTGAACGAGCGGATTCGCCAGGTGCTCGACAAGCCCGGCGCGCGGACGTGAGGCTGGCCTAGCCCGGACACGCTCGCTAAGGCTCCGTGCATGAGCGAGCTTCCCAAAACCTTCGACCCGGCCTCCATCGAATCGCGCTGGTATGCGCATTGGGAGGCGAGCGGCCAGTTCCGTCCCGATCGCCCGGACGCCGAGCCGTGGACGATCGTCAACCCGCCGCCCAACGTCACGGGCAGCCTGCACATCGGCCACGCGCTCGACAACACGCTGCAGGACATTTCGACGCGCCACGCGCGGCTTAAGGGCAAGGATGCGCTTTGGGTGGTCGGCACCGATCACGCCGGCATCGCGACGCAGATGGTGGTCGAGCGCCAGATGGGCGCGCTGACTCCGCCGCAGAAGCGCACCGACCTGACGCGCGAGGCGTTCGTCGCGAAGGTCTGGGCGTGGAAGGAAGAGAGCGGCGGCGAGATCACGCAGCAGCTTCGCCGGCTCGGCTGCTCGATGGACTGGGCGAACGAACGCTTCACGATGGACGAGGGCTTTTCGAAGGCCGTCCTGAAGGTGTTTGTCGACCTCCACAAGGAGGGGCTCCTGTACCGCGACAAGCGCCTGGTGAATTGGGACCCGGGCCTCGGCACCGCGATCAGCGACCTCGAAGTCGAGACGCGCGAGATCAAGGGGAGTTTCTGGCACCTCCGCTATCCGCTCGCCGACGGGTCGGGCTTGATCGAGGTGGCGACGACGCGGCCCGAGACGATGCTCGCCGACATGGCGGTCGCGGTGAACGCGTCGGACGCACGCTACACGCATCTGATCGGCAAGCAGGTGAAGCTGCCGATCACCGGACGCCTGATCCCGATCATCGCCGACGACCATGCCGATCCCGAACTCGGATCGGGCGCGGTGAAGATCACGCCGGGGCATGATTTCAACGATTTCGAGGTCGGCAAGCGCGCCGGAATGGCCGCGGGCACGATGCTCAACATGCTCGATGCGAAGGCGCGCGTCGTACAGGTGTCGGACGGGCTGATCCCAGACGACCTGCTCGGGCTGACGACGGCGGAGGCGCGGAAGGCCGTCGTCTCGCGGTTGAAGGCAGAGGGCTTTCTGATCCCGCACGTCGACAAGGACGGCGAAGAGCACGACGCCGAGCCGCGCACGATCCAGACCCCGTATGGCGACCGCTCGGGCGTGGTGATCGAGCCGTGGCTGACCGACCAATGGTATGTCGACGCGAAGACGCTCGCGCAGCCGGCGATCGAGGCGGTGCGGACCGGCGCGATCGATATCGTCCCGAAGACGTGGGAGAAGACGTTCTTCAACTGGATGGAGAACATCCAGCCCTGGTGCGTGTCTCGCCAGCTTTGGTGGGGGCACCAGATCCCGGCGTGGTTCTCGCCAGACGGTACGCCGTACGTAGCAGAAACCGAGGCGGAAGCGCAGGCTCTTGCCGGCGATGGCGTAAGCCTCACGCGCGATCCCGACGTGCTCGACACGTGGTTCTCGTCCGCCCTCTGGCCGTTTGCGACGATGGGTTGGCCGGAGGAATCCGATCCGACGCTCGGCGGGCGCTACCCGAACGACGTGCTCATTTCCGGCTTCGACATCCTGTTCTTCTGGAACGCGCGGATGATGATGCAGGGGCTGCACTTCATGAAGGACGTGCCGTTCCGCACGCTCTACCTCCACGGCCTGGTCCGAGCGGCGGACGGCGCGAAGATGTCGAAGTCGAAGGGCAACGTCGTCAACCCGCTCGGGCTGATCGACCAGTACGGCGCCGACGCGCTGCGCTTCTTCATGGCGGCGATGGAGAGCCAGGGGCGCGACATCAAGATGGATGAGAAGCGCGTCGAGGGCTATCGCAACTTCGCGACCAAGCTGTGGAACGCGGCTAGGTTCGCACAGGCCAACGGCATCGTCGCCAGTACGACGCTGGAGGCTCCGCGGGCGGAACTCGCGGTCAACAAGTGGATCATCGCCGAGACGATCGCGACGGTCCAGACGGTCGACCTCGCGCTCGCCGACTACCGCTTCGACGGTGCCGCCAACGCGATCTACCAGTTCGCGTGGAGCCGGTTCTGCGACTGGTATCTCGAACTGATCAAGCCGCAGATGGTCGGTGACGAGCGCGGGCAGATCGACGACGAATCGAAGGCGGTCGCGGGCTGGGTGCTCGACCAGATACTGGTCCTGCTGCATCCGTTCATGCCGTTCATCACCGAGGAACTCTGGCACGCGATGGGCGCTCGCGAGCACGACCTGATCGTCGCGCAGTGGCCGATGGCGGATGCGCGGTCGCTCGATCCGGAAGCGAGCAAGGAGGTCGATTGGCTGATCCGGCTGGTTCAGGAAATCCGCACCGCGCGCAACGAACTGAACGTGCCGCCGGGCGCGCGCCTGCCGCTTCACGTCCGCGATGCGAATGCGGCGACGTTGGCGCGGCTCGAACGCCAGGCGCCGGCGCTCGCCCGTCTCGCCCGCGTCACGCACGCGGACGGTGAAGCCACCGGCGGCGCGGCGCAGGTCGTGGTCGACGAGGCGACCTTCGTCCTGCCCCTCGAAGGCGTCATCGACCTCGACTCCGAACGCGCGCGCCTGACCAAGGCGATCGCGGCGGCGGAGAAGGAGCGCGATGCGCTGTCCGGCCGTCTCGGCAACGCCAGCTTCGTCGAACGCGCCAAGCCCGAAGCGGTGGAAAAGGCCAAGGCCGACCACGCCGACAAGGCCGCCGAGGCCGCCCGGTTGCACGCAGCATTGGGACGACTGGGCTGACCTGCTCCCCTCCCGCTTGCGGGAGGGGTTGGGGGAGGGGCGTGCCTCAAGAACCGGACGCCAGTACGTACGTCGCGCCCTCCCCTGACCCTCCCGCGAGCGGGAGGGGAATGCGTGGTTGGACAGAGCCCCGCGCTAACCAACCATCCGCCCGTACGTCCAATCGGCCATCCGTCCGTTCGTCCGTTCGTCCATCCGCCCGTCACCCCAGCGAAAGCTGGGGTATCCCGGTGAGTAAACGCAACGGCTACCCGACAACGGGGATACCCCAGCTTTCGCTGGGGTGACGGTTTGGGTGGAACGTTGGATTGTGTGTGCTGGCCATGCCACGCCCTACGTATTGTTCTCCCCCGAAGGCGGGAGCCCAATCTGGATCGCCGCCTTCGCGGGGGAGACAAGGCGCGCTTAGTTCGGAGCGGGGGACCTACCCGCTTGTCCCGGCGTTCACTCCGCGGCTAGGCGTACCGCCGATAAGGCGCGCGCGTACATCGGTGGATGCCGGAACGTGTCCGGCATGACGGAGTGACTGTGTGAGCGATCTGCAATCCGACCGGCAGCTTGGCGCCGTCCCAAGCGAGCCCTCCAACGCGGGATCGCCTAGTCGTCCCCGCGGCAAACCCGGCCAGCGCGACCTCACCACCGGGCATATCGGCCGCACACTCCTGGCGTTCGCGCTCCCGACGCTTGGCTCGAACATCCTCCAGTCGCTCAACGGCTCGATCAACGCGATCTGGGTCGGGCGCTATCTCGGCGAGGGCGCACTCGCCGCCACCTCGAACGCCAACATCATCATGTTCCTCACCTTCGGCGCGGTGTTCGGGTTCGGCATGGCTGCGACGATCCTGGTCGGCCAGAGCTTCGGCCGCCACGATCTCGAAGGCGCACGCCGCGCGTTCGGCTCCGCCGTCGGCCTGGTCCTGGGCGGGGCGATCATCATCGCCGCGCTCGGCTGGGTGTTCGCGCCCGAAATCCTGCATCTGCTCGCCACACCCGGCGACGCGATGCCGCTTGCACTTGCCTATCTGCGCGTGATCTTCCTCGGGCTGCCCGCGTCGATGATGATGGTGCTGCTGATGATGGGCCTGCGCGGCACCGGCGATTCGATGACGCCGCTCTGGTTCATGCTGCTCAGCGCGCTGCTGGACAGCGGTCTCAATCCGTTGCTGATCGCCGGAATCGGCCCGTTCCCGCAGATGGGCATTGCCGGCTCGGCGATGGCGACGCTGATCGCAAGCCACGTCTCGCTGCTCGGGTTGATCGTCTACATCTACAAGCGCGACTTGCCGCTGCGGCTGCGCGGCAACGAACTCCGCTACCTGATCCCCGAGCGCGCGCTGGCCGGGACGATCGTGCGGAAGGGCCTGCCGATGGGCGCGCAGATGCTCGTCATGTCGACCGCAGGGCTGGCGATGGTCGGGCTGGTCAACCGACTCGGTGTCGATACCGCGGCGGCCTATGCGGTGTCGCAGCAGTTGTGGACCTATATCCAGATGCCTGCGCTGGCGATCGGGGCTGCGGTCAGTTCGATGGCGGCGCAGAATATCGGCGCAGGCCGCTGGGACCGGGTGGGCGACATCACGAAGTACGGCCTGCTGTTCAACGTGGCGCTGACCGGCGCGATGGTCGGCGTGGTGATCCTGTTCGACCGCCCGGTGATGACGCTGTTCATCGGCAGCGATAGCCCCGCGCTGCCGATCGCGCGGCATATCCAGCTGATCGCGAGCTGGAACTTCATCCTGTTCGGCATGACGATGGTGCTGTTCTCGACGGTCCGCGCGAACGGGGCGGTGATCGCGCCGCTGATCGCGCTGATCGTTGCGCTGTATCCGGTGCGGATCGGCTTTGCGTTGCTGGCGAAACCGTGGCTCGGGGCGGATGCGTTGTGGTGGAGCTTCCCGCTGGGGTCGCTTGCGACGCTGGCGATCGCGGCGTGGTATTATCGCTATGGCAACTGGCGAAAGGGCGCGCTGGTGGTTCCCGACGACAGCGAGGAACAGGCGCACGGCATGAGCGAGCCGGGCGGGCGGTTGCACCCGACGGGTTAAGGCGAAACGCGCTCCCCTCCCTGAAAGGGAGGGGCTGGGGGTAGGTAGGGCAGCTTTGCCGCCGACGTTCGATGATACGGAAGCCGACCCACCCCCGACCCCTCCCTTCCAGGGAGGGGGGAAGATTACCGCAGGCGTTTGACGAACGACCGGCCACCTTCGCGGCGCTCATGCTGGAAGTTCGGGATCGTCTCGATCAGGTCCGACAGCCGATTGAACCCGTAGTTGCGCGCGTCGAAGCTCGACCGGTTGCCTGCGAGCTGACCGAGTTCGGCGACGCTGGCATAGCCCTTCTCGTCGCGCTTTACGGCGTTGTAGGCGTCGATCAGCAGCTTGATGACCTGCTCGTCGATCGGCTGTGCGGTCTTCGGCCGAGCGACGGGCGCTGGCGCCGCTGCCTTCTCGCCAGCGACGGCGGCGGGGGCCGGGGCGGGCATCGCCTGCGACGTCTCGTTCAGCGCGCCGACGTCGATGAACCGGGTGCACGCCTGGCGGAATCCCTCCGGCGTGCGGCTGGTGCCGAAGCCGTACACCGGGATGCCATCTTGGCGGATGCGCGTGGCGAGCGGCATGAAGTCGCTGTCCGACGACATGATGCCGAAGCCGTCGATGCGCCCGCGGAACAGCAGGTCCATCGCGTCGATCGTCATCTTCATGTCGGTCGCGTTCTTGCCCTTGGTCAGGTCGAACTGCTGCTGCGGCTCGATGCCATGCTTGATCGACATGTCGCTCCACGCCTTCAGCGCAGGCTTCGACCAATTACCATAGACCCGCCGGACGTTGACCGTGCCGAGTTCGGCAAGGACGGTCAGCACCGGGTCGAGCGTGGCGGCGGACGCGTTGTCCGCGTCGATCAGGAGGGCGACGTTGCGCGTTGTGGTATCGATCATGCGCGCAGGATTAGCCGCGCCCGCGCCCCGCGTCCACGCTCCACGCGCCGCCACCCGCTGCGGCGAGGTACAGGAAGACGAAGCAGTAGAGCACCGCTGGCTCGCCGCCATTGGCGATCGGGAAGGGGCCTTGCGGGAAATGCGCTAGGAAATAGGCGACCGCGGACATCCCCGACAGCACGAACGCCACCGGTCGCGTGAACAGGCCGATGATCAGCATGCCGCCGCCGACGACTTCGAGGATCCCCGCGACGTAGAGCAGCGGGTTCATCGGCATCGGGAAGGGGGGCAGGCCGAAGAACTTCGAGATGCCATGGCTGAAGAAGACGAGTGCGACGACGATGCGCATGACGCTGAGCAGGCGGGCGGACCAGGTGGCGGGTATCGGCATGGCGGACGTCCTTGGGTGTCGTTGCGAGGGCGAAACGTCACACGGGCGCGGGGCAGGGTCAATTCGCGTAAATCGAAACGGATCGTTCGCGAGGGCAACTCACGATCCTCCCCCGCCAGGGGGAGGTGGCACCGCAGGTGACGGAGGGGGAGGAACGCGCAACGACCGTTTCCCTTTCCTCCCCCTCCGTCTGACAAGAGCCAGCCACCTCCCCCTTGCGGGGGAGGATCGTGAAGTCAGGGATACGCGATCGCGATCACCTCATATTCGCGTTCGCCGGCGGGCAGGTCCACCCGGCGCACATCGCCGATCGCCGCACCGCGAAGAGCGCGCGCGAACGGCGAGTTCCAGCCGATCCGCCCATTGCTCGCATCCGTCTCGTCGTCACCGATGAGCGTCAGCACGCGCTCGACGTCATCCTCGTCCGCGACCGTCACGCAGGCCCCGAACCACACGCGCGAGCGGTCCTCCTGCTGCGCGGGATCGACGACCTTGGCCGCCTTCATCTGCTTCGACAGCCAGCCAAGCCGGCGGTCGATCTCGCGCAGACGCTTGCGGCCGTAGATATAATCACCGTTCTCGGAGCGATCGCCATTGCCCGCGGCCCAGGAGATGACCTCGACCAAGGCGGGCCGCTCGGTCGACAGGAGTTGCTCGTATTCGGTGCGGAGCACGGCGTAGCCGGCAGGGGTGATGTAGTTCGGGCGGTCCATGCGCGAGGCTATACCGCCTCGAGATCGGTCACCCTAGCCGCAACAACCGTCTTCTTGACCACAACGCCCGTCACATCGACCGCAACATCTGTCATCTCGGCAGCAACGCCCGTCACCCCAGCGAAAGCTGGGGCCTCCCGCGGCTCCAGTCCGACCGACAACCGGGATACCCCAGCGTTCGCTGGGGTGACGAGTGTTTGGGGCGGGGAACACTCTTAAGTGATCAACTAAGTGATCAGCCCGGCCGGTTCTTCCCCAGATACCACGACAGCCGCGCCGCCCCCCGGCTCTTCGCCCGCGCGGGGTTCATCAGGTCGTAGACCACCGCATTCTCCAGCACGCGCTGTACGTAGTTGCGCGTCTCCTGGTACGGGATCGCCTCGACCCAATCGATGATATCGACCGAGCCGGTCCGCGGGTCGCCGTTCGCGCGGAGCCATTTGTTCACGTTGCCGCCGCCCGCATTATACGCCGCCACCGCCAACGGATAACTGCCGTAATTGGCGTACACGCGCTGAAAATAGCTCGACCCCAGCATGATCGACATGTTCGGATCGGTCGTCAGCGCCGCCTGGTTATACGCCAGCCCGATCTTCCCCGACTGCTCGCGCGCGGTCGCCGGCATTAGCTGCATCAACCCACGAGCTCCTGCATGCGACACCGCCGCCCGATCGAACTGGCTCTCCTGCCGCGAGATCGCGTGGATGATTGTCCAGTTATTCTCATACCCCGCCGGCACCGACACCATCGGGAAGCCGACCGCGGAGTAATCGCTGAGCCCGTTCGCCAGCGCGCTGCGCCCGACCATTACGCCCAGATCCGGCCGGTTGATGCTCTTCGACAGTTCCGCGGCGAGCAGGTGATCGGTGTCGGTCGTCGCATCCGCCGCGATCTGGCGGACGAACGCGGTCTGGTCCTGCCAGTCGGCGATCTGCCCGAGGAACTTGACCGCGCGCACCGTCTCGCGCCGCTCGAACGCGGCGCGTGCGGCTGGATCGACTGCCACCGAAGCGACCGAGGGCGGTGCGACCAGCGGGCGCCCGGTCCGCTCGTTCGCCAGCTGCCCGTAATATTGATCGCGGTAGCTTGCCGCCTGGCCGTAGAATGCCGCCGCCTGAGGCGCCAACCCGGCTGCCTCCGCCGCACGGCCCGCCCAGTAATAGCCCTTCGACCGCACCTGAGGCGAGCGCGAGCCGCGCGCGTACCGGTCGAACAGCGTCATCGCATCCGCCGGCCGCCCGAGCTGCTTCATCGCCACTCGTCCGCCGAGCCACGCGAGATTGGTGTATTCGTCGCGCTCGGCATAGGATTTCGTCGAGACGTCGGTACCAACCGGATACGCGTCGTCGATCTGCCGCGCGATGTCGTAGGCGACCTGATACTGCCCGTCGTTCGCCGCGCCGTTCGCGTTGGTGACGAGCACCTCGTACCATTCCGCCGCATTGCCCGGCCGCGTCACAAGCGACCGTGGCCGCGCCAGCCACGCCCGTGCCGAAGGGCTCGCCCCCGAATTGCGCAACCACTGTGCCCGGTCGGCGACATAGCCCGCGTCGTTCGCATACAGGCTCTGCGTCGAGGCCGAGATATCCGACGCGTTCGGCGCATTCATCCGGAACGCCAGCCGCGCCTGGAATATCGGCCGTCGCGCAGCGCTGGTCCAAACGATCTGTCGCTGCGCCGCGCCGGTCTGACCCGCCCACAACAGCGCATCCATCCGGGCGTCCTGGTCGTCCGGCCTCAGCGCACCGGGGAAGCCCGACGTCACCATCGCCTCGTCGGTCGGCGTCAGCCCGGCGCTGCGCCATGCTGTCCGGACTGCGGCATAGGCCTGATCCCGCGCACCGGTTGCCTGCAAAGCGCGCGCATAGGCGACCCCGCCCGAAGCCGATTGCGGCGGATAGCGGCGGAAAAACGCGACCACGCTGGTCGGCGAACCCGTCGTCGCCTTGCGCTCAGCCGCACGCCGGTTCGCCGCTTCGTTCGGCCAGCCCGGATGCGCCATCAGGAAGCCTGCATAACTGTCGAACGGCAGCGCGTCGGTCTGTTGCAACGCCCGCCACTGTGCGATGGTCGAGGCGATCGCGCCGTCGGTCGCCATCGGCTGCGCGTTGGGCCCCATATTGGCGAGCTGCGTGCTGTATCGATCTAGCGTCTGCTGACCCCCATCCCCAATGGCGCCTGAGGAGACAGCGGTCTGTGCGACGACTGCAAGAAGAAGGCTCGTTTTCAACATCGATGCTACCATGTGGACAGCATACGCCTCCAACCCGTATCTGTCCTGAACGAAATCCGGATTTCGCCCGGTATTTGGCGCAACAGGCCAGACTTCTCTTCTAGTATGGACGCAGGCTACCGCATGTTTTCAGGATCGATTCCCGCGCTCGTCACGCCGTTCGCCGCCGATGGCAGCTTCGACGAACCGGCTTACCGCGACTTCATCGAATGGCAGATCGCCGAGGGCTCGTCGGGCCTCGTCGCGTGCGGCACCACCGGCGAGGCGGCGACCTTGTCCTATGACGAGCATTTCCACGTCGTCCGCGTCTGCGTCGACCAGGCGAAAGGCCGCGTGCCGGTGATCGCCGGAGCAGGCTCGAACGATACGCGCGTCGCGTCCGCGAACCTGCGCGCCGCGAAGGAAGCCGGCGCCGACGCCGCGCTGATGGTGCCGCCCTATTACAACCGGCCGGGGCAGGAGGGCATCTTCCGTCATTTCGAAGCGCTCGCGCAGACGACGCCGTTGCCGATCATCCTCTACAACGTGCCAGCGCGGACGGTGACCGACATCCAGCCCGCGACTCTCGCGCGGATCGTGAAGGCGTTCCCCGACGTGTTCGTCGGCGTGAAGGATGCGAGCGGCGTCCTCGCCCGCGTTTCCCAGCACCGCGCGTCGTGTGGTCCCGACTTCTGCCAATTGTCGGGCAATGACGACATGGCGCTGGCGTTCAACGTCATGGGCGGCACCGGCTGCATCTCGGTGACGGCCAACGTCGCGCCGAAGCTCTGCGCCGAGTTCCAGGCGGCGTGTCAGTCCGGCGATTTCGTCAAGGCGCTGGCGTATCAGGATCAGCTTTACCCGCTCCACGAGGCGCTGTTCACTGACGCTTCGCCCGGGCCGGTGAAATACGCGATGACTAAGGTACGGGCAGGTTTCCCGGAGACCCTGCGCCTGCCGATGACCCCCGCCGGTGAGGCGTCACGCGCGGCGGTTGATGCGGCCGTGGCGCACGCGCGTCTCGCCTGAAACCCACTCCGTCATCCTGACGAAAGTCAGGACCCAGAGCCAAGCAGGGCGTCGCTCCGTAATCCTGGGTCCTGACTTTCGTCAGGATGACGGCGCGCAGGGGAATAAACGGAAGCGCAAACACCGCGCCCGCTTCCCCTAAGCCTCGCGACCTCCTACATCGCGCGTCCCATGGCACGTCCCAAACCCCCGACCTTCGAGAAGACCAAGATCGTCGCCGAGAACCGGCGCGCGCGGTATGACTATTATATCGAGCAGGTGTTCGAGGCGGGCATCGCGCTCACCGGCACCGAGGTGAAGGCGCTGCGCGGCGGCGAGGGATCGATCGCCGAGGCCTATGCCGAGGTGAAGGGCAAGAACGTCGTCCTGGTGAATTCGAACATTCCCGAATTCAGCCACGGCAACCGCTTCAACCACGAGCCCAAGCGGCCGCGCAAACTGCTGCTCCACGAGCGCGAGATCAACAAGATGTTCGGCGCGGTCGCACGCCAGGGCATGACGCTCGTACCGCTGATGATCTACTTCAATTCGAAGGGTCGCGCGAAGATCGAACTCGCGCTCGCCAAGGGCAAGCAGAACCACGACAAGCGCGATTCGGTGAAGGAACAGGACTGGAAGCGCGAGCAGGGCCGGATCATGCGGGATCGCGGATAGCCTGTGTCGAAGGCGCCGGGCAGTATCTTCGGGCGCCTCGCGGCGTGGTCGCGTCGCAACTTGCCGACCCGCGAATCGATGGAGCGGAACCGGCTGCTGCGTCCGGTCGCGCACCGCGTGCTCGCGCCCGAACTCTGGCGCTTCACACGGCGATCGGTTCCCCGCGGCGTTGCGCTCGGCATGGTCGCAGGCATCCTGATCCCGGTTGCGCAGACCCCGGTAGCCGCAATCTTCGCGCTGCCGTTTCGCGCTAACGTGCCAACCGCGGCGCTGACCACCTTCATCACCAATCCGCTGACCACGCCGCCGCTCTGGATCGCCGCCTATTGGATCGGCTCGTCGATGCTGCGGCTCGACGAACATGTTCCCGGCCAGCCCGTTGCCAACGCCGCCGCGCGCACCGAATGGATCCCGTGGCTGATGCAGGCGGGGCCCGCCACCGCGCTGGGTCTTCTGGTCATCACGGTCGTCTGTTCGGTCGGCGGCTATGCGCTCAGCGCGCTCGGCTGGCGGCTGTGGATCGCGCGCAAGTGGCGGCATCGGCACGATAATCGTGCGGCGTAGTATTTCGTAACATTTGACACCGCTTGGAATTGACGGACCGTCCTATCGGCGTAGAACACGCCGCATCCTGAAGTCTTCTCCCGAGGTCCCTTGATGCGTAAGTCGATTGTTACCGTGATCCTGCTCGCGTCCGCCGCTTCCGCTTTCGCGCAGACCAACCAGGCTGCTCCGTCGCCGACGCTCGCCAAGGCCGCCAAAGGCCCCGTCGCGCCAAAGGATGCCAACAAGCCGCAGATCGGCGATTTCGGCTTCGACATGGCGGGCCGCGATACCAGCGTGACGCCGGGTACCGACTTCTTCGATTACGCCAATGGCGGCTGGGTGAAGACCACGCCGATCCCCGCTGATCGCTCGTCCTATGGCATGTTCCACGTCCTCCAGGACCTGTCGCTCGAACGCACCCGTACGATCCTCGATGCCGCGGCGAAGACGCCCGGCGACAAGGTCGGAGATTTCTACTCCAGCTTCATGGACGAGACCGCCGTCAACGCTAAGGGCGCAACGCCGGTCAAGCCGATGCTCGCCGCGATCAAGGCGACCAAGGACAAGACCGCGCTCGTCACCGAGATCGCAAAGCTCCAGCGCCAGGGCGTCGGCGGCCTCGTCGGCGTCGGCGTCCAGCAGGATGATAAGGACCCCACCACCTATGTCGTCGGCCTAGGCCAGAGCGGTATCGGCCTCCCCGACCGCGATTACTACCTCAAGGACGACGCGAAGCTCGCCACCATCCGTACCGCCTACCAGGCGTATCTCACGCGGATGCTGACGCTCGCCGGCGAGCCCAACGCCGCCGCCCGCGCCGCCGCCGTGTTCGCCATGGAGAAGGGCCTCGCGACCGCGCACTGGACCCGGATCGAGAGCCGCGACGCGGACAAGACCTACAATAAATGGACCGCCGCCGATTTCGCCGCGAAGGCACCGGGCTTCCCTTGGGCGCAGTACATGACCGCGATGGGCGTCACCGGCCGTCCGTTCTACCTCGTCGCACAGCCGAGCGCGCTGACCGGCGAGGCGAAGGTGTTCGCCGATACGCCGATCAATGTCCTCCAGGACTATGCGATGCTCAAGGTGCTGCGGTCGTACGCGCCGTATCTGTCGAGCGATTTCGACAAGACCAACTTCGCGTTCTACGGCACCACGCTGTCCGGCACGCCCGAGCAGCAGGTCCGCTGGAAGCGCGGCGTGTCGACCGTGTCGGGCGCGATGGGCGAGGCGATCGGCCAGCAGTACGTGGCGAAGTATTTCCCGCCCGCATCGAAGGCCGCGGCCGACGACCTCGTCAAGAACGTCATCGCCGCGATGGGCGAGCGCTTGCGCAACCTCGAATGGATGGCGCCAGAGACCAAGACCAAGGCACTCGCCAAGCTCGCCGCCTTCACCCCGAAGATCGGCTATCCCGACACGTGGCGCGATTATTCCGCGCTCCAGATCCAGCGCGGCGATCTCGTCGGTAACGTCGCGCGCGCCAATGCGTTCGAATACGACCGCGACCTGAAGAAGTTGGGCCAGCCGATCGATCGCGGCGAGTGGTTCATGACGCCGATGACGATCAACGCCTACGCCAACCCGACGATGAACGAGGTCGTCTTCCCGGCCGCGATCCTCCAGCCGCCGTTCTTCGATCCAAAGGCGGACCCGGCGGTCAATTACGGCGGCATCGGCGCGGTGATCGGCCACGAGATCAGCCATCACTTCGACGACCAGGGCCGCAAATACGACCTCAACGGCAAGCTCACCGACTGGTGGACGCCGCAGGACGTCGCGCGCTTCAAGGTGTTCACCGATGCGCTGGTGAAGCAGTACGACGCGTACGAACCGCTGCCCGGTCAGCACATCCAGGGTGGCCTGACGCTCGGCGAGAACATCGCCGATCTTGCCGGCCTCACGGTCGCCTACGACGCGTATCACAAGTCGCTCGGCGGCAAGCCTGCGCCGATCATCGACGGCACGACCGGCGACCAGCGCTTCTATTACGGCTGGGCGGGCGTCTGGCGCACCAAGTTCCGCGACGCGGCGCTCCAGCAGGCGCTCCTGTCGGACCCGCATTCGCCGGGCCATCAGCGCGTCCTGACGGTCCGCAACCTCGATCCTTGGTATGCCGCGTTCGGCGCCAAGCCGGGTGAGAAGAGCTACCTCGCCCCAGCCAATCGCGTCCGTATCTGGTAACTGACGCCGTCCCATAGAGCCCCGTCATCCTGGGCTCGACCCAGGATCCAGAGCCACGCGCGCGCCGCTGTCGGCTCTGGATCCTGACTTTCGTCAGGATGACGAAGTTTGGAGAGAAACATGAAGTCGTTCATCGTCGCCGGCCTGCTCGCCGCAACCGCCATCACCGGCGTCACCGCCGCCATCTCGCAAACGGCTGAGCCAACGCCAGCCGCTCCAGCCACCTCGACCGGCGCCCAATACGGCACGTTCGGCTTCGACGAGAAGGGCATGGACAAGACCGTCCAGCCCGGTGACGACTTCTACACCTTCGCCAACGGCAATTGGGCGAAGACCAACCCGATCCCCGCCGACAAGTCGAACTACGGCTCGTTCAACCTCCTCTCCGACCTGTCCGAAACACGTACCCGCGGCATCCTTGACACCGCCGCGAAGGACCCGAACTCGAAGATCGGCCGCGCCTACGCGACCTTCCTCGACACCGGTACGATCGAGGCGAAGGGTCTCGCGCCGATCCGCCCGTGGCTGAAGACAATCGCCGCGCTGACCGACCGCGCGCAATATCCCGCCCTCCTCGCCGAAGCCGACCGCGCCGGCATTCGCGGCCCGTTCGGCGGCGGCGTCGGCCAGGACGACAAGTCCCCTGAGCAATACGCGCTCTCGCTCGGCCAGTCCGGCCTCGGCCTCCCCGACCGCGATTACTACCTCAGCACCGACGCCAAGCTCGTCGAGGCACGCAACGCCTACCGCGCGCACATCGTCAAGATGCTGACGCTCGCCGGCGAACCCAATGCCGAGGCCCGCGCCACCGCCTTGCTCGCGTTCGAGACCGAGATCGCGAAGGTCAGCTGGACCCGCGTCGACAGCCGCGACGCCACCAAGACCTACAACAAGATGACCGTCGCCGATCTCGCCAAGCGCGCGCCCGGCTTCGATTTCGTCGCCTATTTCAGGGGCATCGGCACGCCCGTCCCGACCGTCATCGTCGCGCAGCCCTCCGCGATCACCGGCATCGCCAAGCTCGTCTCGACCGCGCCGATCGGCGTGCTCAAGGACCAGCTGATCCTCCGCTCGCTCGACGGCTATGCCGACGTCCTCCCCAAGGCGTTCGACGCCGAGCAGTTCGCGTTCTACGGCACCGTCCTCGGCGGCACGCCCGAGCAGGAGGCGCGCTGGAAGCGGGGCGTGCAGTTCACCTCGGGCGCGCTCGATGACGAGGTCAGCAAGCTCTACGTCGCGCAGTATTTCCCGCCCGAGACCAAGGCCGCGGCGGACAAGCTCGTCAAGAACGTGCTCGCCGCGATGGGCCGTCGGATCGACAAGCTCGAATGGATGGCGCCCGAGACGAAGGTCAAGGCGCACGCCAAGCTCGCCGCGTTCACGCCGAAGATCGGCTATCCGAGCCAGTGGAAGGATTTCTCCGGCCTGACGATCACGTCGGGCGACGCGTTCGGCAACGAATGGCGCGCGAACGAATGGCAGCACCAGGACAATATTTCCAAGCTCGGCAAGCCGTTGCAGCGCTGGGAATGGGGCATGACGCCGATGACGGTGAACGCCTATGCCAATTTCGGCATGGTCGAGATCGTCTTCCCCGCCGCGATCCTGCAGCCGCCGTTCTTCGATCCGAAGGCCGACGACGCGGTCAATTACGGCGGCATCGGTGCGGTGATCGGCCACGAACTGAGCCATCATTTCGATGACCAGGGCTCGAAGTACGACGCAAAGGGCCAGCTCACCGACTGGTGGACAGCCAAGGACATCGCCGGCTTCAACGCGCTCACCGGCAAGCTCGGCGCGCAGTACGACGCGTACGAGCCGCTCCCTGGCATGCACGTGAAGGGCCAACTCACGATGGGCGAGAATATCGCCGATCTCGCTGGCCTTACGGTGGCGTACGACGCGTACCACACGGCGCTCGGCGGCAAGACCGCGCCCGTCCTCGACGGGTTCACCGGCGACCAGCGCTTCTATCTCGGCTGGGCGCAGGTCTGGCGCCGCAACTACCGTGAAGCGAACCTGCGCAATCGTTTGCTGACCGATCCTCACTCGCCGTCGCAGCAGCGGGCGTGGGTCGTGCGGAACCTCGACCCCTGGTATGCAGCGTACAAGCCGACGCCGGGGCAGAAGCTGTATCTGACCCCGGAGCAGCGCGTCCGGATCTGGTAAAGGGCTTTCCGGAGATTACCGTAAGCCCTGTTCCCCCGCGAAAGCGGGGGGCCCAGGATCACAAGCGCCTCGCAACGCGGCGGACATCGCAACCTGATCAACGTCACCCCAGCGAAAGCTGGGGTATCCCTCGGGGCACGCGACGCGCGCCTACCGACAAGATCCCAGCTTTCGCTGGGATGACGGGGTTGGGTGGGGGACGTGCTTCGCTTGAACGCCGTGTTCCGCTCGGATTATGACGCCCGCCTGAGTGGTGCTTCCAACGCGCAACGCCGTGCGTGCTCGGAACACGCCCAAATCAAGCATCCCGCTTGACGCCCAGCCCCGCTTGAGCGGATGACTCCCCCGATGGCATCGTTCGCTTTATCCACCCCGGCCCGTAACGCTGCGCTCGTCGCTATCGCCTCCGGGATTGCCGCCGCCGCGATCGTGCTGTTGCTCGTCGGCAGCTGGATCGCCGCCGCCGGTTTCTTCGCCGCCGCCATCATCGTCATCGGCGCGCTGATCGCCTGGCGCCTGCTCAATCCGGTCGCCAAGGATGCCCCCCGTCCGGTCGACTGGGACCTGACCCGCACCGTCGCCGAAGCCGGCGCCGACGCCATCGCCATCACCGACCGCGCCGGTCGCCTGGTCTGCGCCAACGACGCCTACGAAGCGTTGTTCGCCGGCTTCCCCACGCCCCCCGGCCTGCCGCTCGACGAAGCCGGCATCGCCGCGCTCGCCGACGCCGGCCGTTCCGCGTGGCGCGACGGCACCGCGCAGGTCGAGCGCCTCAACACGCAGGGCATCCAGCTCTCCGCGCAGATCGCCCGCGCCGGCGACGACGCCGACATGCTCGTCTGGCGTTTCGTCACCGCGCAGGAGCACGACCTCGCCGAGACGCTCGCCGCGCTGCTGACCGGACCGACCGGAGACCGGCTCGGCGGCAGCGGCATCATGGCCGCGTTGCTGTCCCCCGACGGCCGCGTCCGCTCCGCCAACCGCGTGCTGAGAGCGCGTGCGTGCGGCGACGAATACGACCCGATCGAAGGCCGCGACTTCGCCCGCTTCCTGATCACCGACAGCCGCGGCCTCGTCCGGTTCGAGCGCGAAGGCCTCGAAGGCACGCCGCTCCGCGTCCTGCAGATCCCGTTCCTCGAAGGCGACGACGCGCCCGTGCTGGTCGCGCTGCTCGACGACGAGGAGGACGCGCCCGCACTCGGCGCCAGTGCCTCCGCGCACGTCCGCAGCCTGGTCAGCATGATGCCGTTCGGGATGGCGCTGGTCGATCGCGACGGCCGCTTCCTGCAGATGAACGACTCGTTCTTGCGCGCGGCCGGCGTGAACGCGGTCGCCCCGCCGCTCTATCCGGGCGACCTGGTTGTCCGCGAGGACAAGGCCGCGGTCGCCGACGCGATCCGCAAGTTCGCAAACGGCGCGACGCACTCCGCCGACATGGCGGTCCGTCTCAAGGATCACCCCGACGAGCCGGTCGCGCTCACCATCGCCGGCGCGCGCGGGCTCGGCGACGCGGCCGTGCTGCTCAGCCTCAAGGACAATAGCGAGGAAAGCCGCCTCAAGCGCGAGGTCGCGCAGGCTACCAAGATGCAGGCGGTCGGTCAGCTCGCGGGCGGCGTCGCGCATGATTTCAACAATATCCTGACCGCGATCATCGGGCACTGCGACCTGATGCTGATGCGCCACTCGCCCGGTGACAGCGACTACGACGACATCCAGCAGGTCCGCACCAACTCGAACCGCGCCGCCAGCCTGACGCGGCAACTGCTCGCCTTCTCGCGCCAGCAGACGCTTCGTCCCCAAATCCTCCAGCTCCCGGACGTCGTCTCCGAAGTCTCCAACCTCCTCAAGCGCCTGATGGGCGAGAACGTCCGCCTCGACATGACCCACGGCCGCAATCTCGGCCCGGTCCGCGCCGATCCGGGCCAGCTGGAACAGGTCGTCGTCAACCTCGCGGTCAATGCGCGCGACGCGATCGTCTCGGCGAACGCGCGTGGCGGCGGCGTGCTCACGATCACCACGCGCGCGGTACCGGCGTCCGAAGTCCGCGCGATGGCGTCCGACATCCTGCCCGTCGCCGACTATACCGCGCTGATCGTCCAGGACACCGGCACCGGCATCCCGCCCGACGTGCTGCCCAAGATCTTCGAGCCGTTCTTCACGACCAAGGAATTCGGCAAGGGCACAGGCCTCGGCCTGTCCACCGTCTATGGCATCGTCAAGCAATCCGGCGGCTACATCTTCGCCGACAGCAAGCTGGGGCAGGGCGCCACCTTTACCATGTACCTGCCGGTTCACTCGGCGCCGGCGGCGACGCGCGCCGCGGTCGTGAAGCCCGCGCCGAAGCCGGTCGACCTGTGGGGCACCGGCACGATCCTGCTGGTCGAGGACGAGGACATGGTCCGCGCGGTCGCCGAACGTGCGCTCGCGCGGCAGGGCTATACCGTGCTTACCGCGGAGAACGGCGAGATCGCGCTGGAAGTGCTCGAGAAACACGGGCGCCCGGACCTGCTCATCAGCGATGTCGTGATGCCGCAGATGGACGGCCCGACGATGGTCCGCCATGCACGCGAGAAATATCCCGATCTGCCGATCCTGTTCATGTCGGGCTATGCCGAGGAGCAGTTGCGCAAGTCCATAGATCTCGACAACGTCGCGTTCCTGCCAAAGCCTTTCTCGGTGCAGGAACTCGCCGAAGCAGCGCGAGACGTGCTGGCCGCGCGCTGACTCGAACAAGATGTTGGCAAGTCGTAACAATCCCGACTATGCGCAGAGTATGAACGCTACCCCGCAGATCCTTATCGTCGAGGACGAACCCTTGATCGCCATGATGCTCGAGGACTTTCTCGAGGTACTGGACAAGGGCGTGGCTGGCTCTGTCGACACCGTCGCGGACGCGTTGAAGCGGATCGAAGAGGGTGGCGTCGACGGCGCGATCCTCGACGTGAACCTTCGCGGTGGCGAAAAGAGCACCCCTGTCGCCGAAGCCTTGGCGGCCAAGGGCGTCCCCTTCGTCTTCGCCACCGGCGGCGGCGACGACGGTGTTGCGCCAGAATTCCGCGACCGTCCCCGTTTGCAGAAGCCGTTCACGATGGACGGCGTGGCCAAGGCCCTCGAAGGCCTCTGATCATCGTGGCGGTGCGCTGAGAACGCTACCGTTTTTGCTTCTCACCCCTGGAGGGGAGGGGCCGGGCGTGGGTCGGCCGCTTGGGGAGGATGACGACAACCGCATTCCCCCGTCATCCTGACGAAAGTCGGGACCCAGAGCCAATCCGCGCATCGTTCGTAACCCTGGGTCCTGACTTTCGTCAGGATGATGAAAAGAGGATCACCCTCCTCATCTAAAATTCGACGCAACTCTCTTGCGTAAATACCCCCTCCCGCGACATAGGCGTTCGCCATGACCCGCACATTCGATAAATCGCGCCTGCCGAGCCGCCATGTCTCCGTCGGTCCCGAACGCGCCCCGCACCGCAGCTATTACTACGCGATGGGCCTCGACGAGGAGCAGATCGCGCGGCCGTTTGTCGCGCTCGCCTCGGCCGGCAACAACTCCGCGCCCTGCAACACCACGCTCGATGCGCAGGCCGATGCCGCGCAGGCGGGCGTCATCCAGGGCGGCGGCATGCCGCGCCGGTTCAACACGATCACCGTCACCGACGGCATCGCGATGGGCCATCAGGGCATGAAGGCCAGCCTCGTCAGCCGCGAAGTCATCGCCGATTCGGTCGAACTCTCGGTCCGCGGCCATTGCTACGACGCGCTCGTCGGGTTCGCCGGTTGCGACAAGTCGCTCCCCGGCATGATGATGGCGATGCTCCGCCTCAATATCCCGTCGGTGTTCGTCTATGGCGGCTCGATCCTCCCCGGCCGCTATCAGGAGCGCGACGTCACCGTCGTCGATGTGTTCGAGATCGTCGGCAAATACGCCGCCGGCGCATGCCCGCTGTCCGAAGTCCACGCGCTCGAGAAGGTCGCCTGCCCCGGCCACGGCGCCTGCGGCGGGCAATACACCGCCAACACGATGGCTTGCGTCGCCGAGGCGATCGGTTTGTCGATCCCGAACAGCAACATGGTGCCGGCACCTTACACCACGCGCGAACAGATCGCCGTCGCTGCCGGCGCGCAGGTCATGGAATGCCTCGCCGACAATATCCGTCCGCGCGACATCTGCACGCGCGAGGCGTTCATCAACGCCGCCCGCGTCGTCGCCGCGACCGGCGGCTCGACCAACGCCGCGCTGCATCTCCCTGCGATGGCGTCCGAAGCCGGCATCGAGTTCGACCTGTTCGACGTCGCCGAGATCTTCAAGACCACGCCATACATCGCCGACCTCAAGCCCGGTGGTAAGTACGTCGCCAAGGACATGTACGAGGCCGGCGGCGTCTACATGCTCATGAAGACGATGCTCGCGGGCGGGTTCCTCAATGGCGATTGCCTGACGGTGACCGGCAAGTCGCTCGGCGAGAACATCGACCAGGTGACGTGGAACCCCGACCAAAAGGTCATCTACGACATCAACACCCCGCTGACCCCGACCGGCGGCGTCGTGGGCCTGCGCGGCAGTCTCGCCCCCGATGGCGCGATCGTGAAGGTCGCGGGCATGCACCGCCTGCAGTTCAGCGGGCCAGCGCGCGTGTTCGATTGCGAGGAAGACACCTTCGCCGCTGTCGAAAACCGCGAGATCAACGAAGGCGAAGTCATCGTCATCCGCTACGAAGGCCCCAAAGGCGGCCCCGGCATGCGCGAAATGCTGTCGACCACCGCCGCGCTCTACGGCCTGGGCATGGGCGAGAGCGTCGCGTTGATCACCGATGGCCGCTTCTCGGGCGGCACCCGCGGCTTCTGCATCGGCCATGTCGGCCCCGAAGCCGCGGACGGCGGCCCGATCGCGCTGGTCGAGAATGGCGACATCATCCACATCGACGCCGAAGCGGGCACGATCGACCTCGACGTTCCCGAGGACGTGATGGCGGCGCGCCGTGCGGCCTGGGTTCCGCGCAAGACCGATTACGGCTCGGGCGCATTGTGGCGCTATGCGAAGACCGTCGGCCCGGCCTACAAGGGTGCCGTCACGCACCCTGGAGCCGCAGCCGAAACCCATGTCTACGCGGATATCTGAGCCCACGCGGGTAGGTAAACGAGACACGCGCTCCACCCGTTACCCCAGCGAAAGCTGGGGTCTCCCGCTTGGCGCGCGCCGCGACCCGAACGGGGAGATCCCAGCTTTCGCTGGGATGACGGGGGGTAGGGTGTTCGTCAACTTCGGTAAGACGCTCAACCGCCTTCTCGGTCTAGCCCTCATCTCGCTCCCCCTCGCGGCATGCGGGCCAGGCAAGCCATCCAGCAGACAGGTCGCAGCCGAACAGACCAAGGAGTCCGCCGGCGACCTCCGCATCCCCTGCGCCCGCGGGACCGCCGCGCTCGAAACGGTCTGCACGATCGAACAGGCCAAGGGTGAGGCTGGTCCAATCCTGACGATCCGCCACCCCGATGGCGCGTTCCGCCGCCTCCTGATCACCGACGACGGCCGCGGCGTCGTCGCGGCCGACGGAGCGGAGGTCGCCAAGGTCGGCCTGATCGAGGGCAACGGTATCGAGGTGTCGATCGGCGACGCTCGCTACCGCCTCCCGGCCACCGTTAAGAGCGTGACCAAGACGTCATGATCCGCATCGAAGGCCACGCGATCCTGACCGCCGCCGAAATGCGCGCGGCGGAGGATGCGGTAATCGCCACCGGCGTCTCGGTCGAAACGCTGATGGACCGCGCCGGCACTGCGATTGCGCACGCGGTTCGTCGGTTGGCGGGTACGAACGAAGTCCTGATAGTCTGCGGCCCCGGCAACAACGGCGGGGACGGATACGTCGCGGCGCGGGTGCTGGCGGAGATGGGGATGTCGGTCCGCGTGGCGGCGTTGTCGGCGCCGAAGACGGATGCGGCGAAGGCGGCGAGGGCAGGGTGGTCCGGCCCGGTCGAGACACTGGCGGCGGCAAAACCTGCGGCGATCCTGGTGGACGCGCTGTTCGGCACCGGCCTGACCCGCCCGCTCGATTCCGAGCCCGCCCCCACCCTAATCAGTTCCCCCGCGGACGCGGGGGCCCAGCTAAGTCCCGAGCGCTCACTCAACGGCCTATTCTGGGCCCCCGCGTCCGCGGGGGAACAGTCTGTTGTCGGGCGCCTCCATTTCCTCGCCAACTCCGCGCAGCTCAGCATTGCCGTCGACCTTCCCAGTGGCCTTGCGACCGACTCTGGGGAGGCACTCAGCAAACCGCCAGTCTTCAACCTCACCTTAGCCCTCGGCGCAGTGAAACCCGCGCACCTCCTCCAACCCGCCGCGCGCTATTGCGGCCATATTCGCCTCCTCGACATCGGCGTCGCTTCCGCCAGCCGAGCCGAAGTCCTGAAAGCCCCGAGCCTCCCAACTCCCGGCCCGGACTCGCACAAATATACCCGCGGCATGGTCGCGATCATCGCCGGCACCATGTCAGGCGCGTCCGACCTCGCAGCGCTCGCCGCGATGCGTGCCGGCGCCGGCTACGTAACCCTGCTCTGCGACAGCCAAGGCCCCCCGCACGCGCTCGTCCGCGCGCCATTCTCCGACCAAGCCCTCGCCAACGACCGGATCGGTGCGCTCGTGATCGGCCCGGGCCTCGGCCGCGACGATGTCGCCAAGGCCCGTCTCGAAGCGGCGCTGACCTCAAACCACCCACTGATCATCGACGGCGACGCCCTCCGCCTGCTCGACCCTGACCGGATCAAGGCGCTCAGGGTCCCCGTGATCCTCACCCCGCATTCAGGCGAGTTCGACGCGCTCTTCGGCAAATCCGACCCATCTTCCAAGGGGGCCAATAAGATCACGCGAGCCCGAGACGCAGCTGTCCGCGCCAACGCGGTCGTCGTCTTCAAAGGCGCCGACACCGTCATCGCCGCCCCCGACGGCCGCGTCCGCATCGCGCAGGATGCGAGCAACTGGCTCTCCACCGCCGGCACAGGCGACGTCCTCGCCGGCGCGATCGGCGCGATGTTCGCCGCGAAGCTCGAACCGCTGCAGGCCGCGGCCGCCGGAGTGTGGCTCCACGGTGACGCTGCCCGCCGATTGGGGCCCGCGTTCATCGCCGACGACTTGGCGGAAGCGCTTCGGTCCGCCAGAGCATCGTTATGACCTCTGAATCGAATATCGACACAATCATCCGCGTCGCAGCCCGCGGCGACGGCATGACCGCCGACGGCCGCCACGCTGCCTTCTCGGCGCCCGGCGACACGCTCGCGCCCGACGGCACCGTGATCCCAGGCCCGCACCACCAGACTCCCCCCTGCGTGCATTTCCCGACCTGCGGGGGCTGCCAGCTCCAGCATCTCGACGACCAGGCCTATGCCGAGTTCGTCACCGACCGCATCGTCTCCGCGCTCGACGGCCAGGACCTGTCGGCCCCGATCCGCACCCCGCACATCTCCCCCGAACGTAGCCGCCGCCGCGCGACGCTCCACGCTGAGGGCAAGGGCGGCAAGATCACGCTCGGCTTCACCGCCGAAAAGGCGCACACGATCGTCGACATCAAGGAATGCTGGATCCTCGATCCGCGCCTGTTCGCGCTCGTCCAACCCTTGCGCCAGCTGCTCAAGCGTCTCAACTTCCGCCGCCGCGCGGACATCCACCTGACGCTCGCCGACCAGGGTGCGGACATCCTGATCACCGGGTTCGCCCCCGAAGGCCTCCCCGCCGCCGAAGCACTCACTAAATTCTGCGAAGACCACGGTATCGCCCGCGTAGCGTTCGATGACGGCCTCGGCCCTGAGACGCGCTGGGAGCCGGACGCGGTCACGATCACGCTTGGCGGCGTCCCCGTACCGCTCCCGCCCGCGTCGTTCCTCCAAGCAACGCCCGATGGCGAAGCCGCACTCACCGCCGCAGTTCTTGAAGCGATCGGGAAGCCCGCCACAGTCGCCGACCTCTTCGCTGGCCTCGGTACCTTCACGCTCGCGATCCCCGCCAAGGTCTACGCGGCCGAGGGCGCGCGCGACGCGCTAGGCTCGCTGAAAGCCGCCGCGCATCGCACCCAGCGTCCGGTCTACCCCGAGCACCGCGATCTCTATCGCCGCCCGCTGACTGTCGCCGAACTCGACCGCTTCGACGCGGTAGTGATCGACCCGCCACGCTCCGGCGCGCGCGAACAGGCGACCGCGCTGGCGGAATGCAAGACGCCGGTAATCGTCTATGTCTCGTGCAACCCGGCCAGCTTCGCGCGTGATGCGAAGGAGCTGTGCGATGCCGGCTGGCGGATCGACTGGGTCCAGCCGGTCGGCCAGTTCCGCTGGTCGACGCATGTCGAACTCGCCGCGAAGTTCGTCCGCGAGGCCCCCTAGCCGTCATCCTGACGAAAGTCAGGACCCAGGGTACCGAACGTTGCGCTTCGTAACTCTGGGTCCCGGATCAAGTCCGGGATGACGGAGAAGGGTACACGGCGCTCACGAAGAACAACCCATCGGGCGGCGCATTGAGCCCCAGCATTGCCCGATCCTTCGCCGCCAGCGCTTTGGCGACATCGCCAACCGCCCAACGCCCCATACCGACCAGCGCGAGGCACCCGACCATCGACCGCACCTGGTGATGCAAAAACGACCGCGCCGCCGCATAAACGAATAGACGCTCCCCCTGGCGTACCACCTCAAGCCGATCCAAAGTCCGCACAGGACTATCAGCCTGACAATGCGCCGACCGAAACGTCGTGAAGTCATGCCGCCCGACCAGCGCGCCCGCAGCCTCTGCCATCGCATCAGCGTCAAGCGGCTGAGGCACCTGCCAAGCCAGCCCCGCCTCGAACGTCAGCGGCGCGCGCCGGTTGACGATCCGGTACTCGTACGACCGCCCGACACACGAAAACCGTGCATGCCAATCGTCGTCGACCATTTCGCACGCCAGCACCGAAACCGGCGCCGGCTTCACCAGCGCATTCAGCCCCTCCATCAGCCGAAACGCCGCGACCGGCTTCTCGATATCGACATGCGCGCGCATCGCGAGTCCATGCACCCCGGCGTCAGTCCGCCCCGCCGCCTGCACGGACGCGGTCTCGCCGGTCATCTTCAGCACCGCGGCTTCCAGCGCCGCCTGCACGCTCGGCCCGTGCTTCTGCCGCTGCCAGCCCATGAACGGCCGCCCGTCGAACTCCACCGTCAACGCGAACCGCGTCAAAGCTGCGTCCCCGACGGGATCGCAAACCCACGCAGCAAGTCCGTCGCCGAGGTCACCCCGCGCCCCGCCCGCTGCACTAAGGTCGGCCGGATCGCCCCGTCGCCGCACCCGATCGTCAGCTCGGCATTGACCGTCAGCCCCTCGCACCCAAGAAACGTGAACGGCAGTACGTCCGCCGCCAGCACCTTCACCCGCTCGCCCGCATGCTCGAACCACGCCCCCGGCGCCGGGTTCATCGCCCGGACCAGCCGCTCGACTTCGACCGCCGACCGCTCGAAATCGATCCGCGCCTCCGCCTTGTCGATCTTGGCGGCGTAGGTGACGCCCTCCTCGGGCTGCGGCCGAGCAGGGTAGGCGTCGAGATCGCCCAGCACCTCGACCATCAACCGCGCCCCCATTGCGGACAGCTCGGCGGTCAAGTCGCCTGCGGTCTTTCCAACGATCGGCGTCCGCCCCTCGAGCCGGACCGGCCCGGTATCGAGCCCCGCCTCCATCTGCATGATCCCGACCCCCGTCTCCGCATCGCCCGCGAGGATAGCCCGCTGCACCGGCGCCGCCCCGCGCCACCGCGGCAACAGCGACCCATGCACGTTCAGGCAGCCGAACCGAGGCGCCTCCAGCACCGCGCGCGGCAGAATAAGACCATAGGCCGCAACGACCGCCACATCCGCGTTCAAGGCGGCAAACGCCTCGCGAGCCTCCAGCCCGTCCGGCAACGACGCCTTGAACGACACCGGCGTTCGCACCTCGATCCCGAGCGCCTCCGCCCGAACCTGCACCGGCGACGGCACCAGCTCGCGCCCGCGCCGCCCGCCCGGTCGCGCCGGCTGGCAATACGCCGCCACCAATTCATGCCCCGCCGCGACGAGGGCCTCCAGCACCGGTACCGCGAAGTCCGGCGTTCCCATGAAGATGATCCGCATGGCCTCTCTCGAACACGCTGGCGGGGAGCCGCGCAACCCCCTATCTGTTCCATATGGCATCCCCCGAGATCGAGGCGCTGACGCAGGCGCTGGCCCGGCTCCCCGGCCTCGGCCCCCGGTCCGCACGTCGCGCCGTGCTGCATCTGCTAAAGAAGCGCGACGCGGCGCTGGGGCCTTTGCGCGAGGCACTGACCGCGGTCGACGAGCGGCTGGAGAACTGCAGCACCTGCGGCAACGTCGACACCACCAACCCGTGTGCGATCTGCGCCGACCCGCGTCGCGACCAACGCTCGCTCTGCGTGGTCGAGGAAGTCGCCGATCTATGGGCCCTCGATCGCTCGCGGCTGTTCCCCGGCCGCTTCCACGTCCTCGGTGGGCGGCTGTCCGCGCTCGAAGGCATCCGCCCCGAGGATCTCAGCATCGACAGCCTCGTCCGCCGCATCGAAGCTGGCGGCATCGACGAAGTCGTGCTCGCGATGAACGCCACGCTCGAAGGCCAGACCACCGCGCACTACATCGCCGAGCGCATCGCACGCTTCCCCGTCCGCGTCACGCAGCTTGCGCATGGCCTCCCAGTTGGCGGCGAACTCGACTATCTCGACGAAGGCACATTGGCGCAGGCACTAAGGGCCAGAAGGCCAATGGCTTGACGCACCCGGCATGCGTACCTTAGCGGACGCGCTATGACCGTCATGACCGTTCTCGAAGTCCCCGATCCCCGCCTGCGCCTCGTCGCCGAGCCGGTGGAGACGGTCGACGACTCCATCCGCACGCTCGTCGCCGACATGATCGAGACGATGTACGACTTCAACGGCATCGGCCTCGCCGCGACCCAGGTCGGCGTCCAGAAGCGCGTCCTCGTCATCGATCTCCAGGAGGAGAAGGACGAGGAGGACAAGCCGATCAAGAACCCCAAGGCGTACATCAACGCCGAGATCCTGTCGGTCAGCGACGAAGTCTCCACCTACAACGAGGGCTGCCTCTCGATTCCCGAGCAATATGCCGAGGTCGCGCGTCCGGCGCGGTGCCGCGTGAAGTGGCTCGACGAGACCGGTGCGGCGCATGAAGAGGATTTCGACGGACTGCTGTCGACCTGCATGCAGCATGAGATCGACCATCTCGACGGCGTCCTGTTCATCGACCACATCAGCCGCCTCAAGCGCGACATGGTGCTGAAGAAGTTGGCCAAGCAGCGCAAGCTGGGGTGAGGGAGCGTGGGTGTCGGCGCTGTCTGCGCTGAAAGTGCGTGCCTGACAGCGCGGCTCGTTTACCCCAAACGCAACCACCCCGGCGAAGGCCGGGGCCCAATTGGGGAACGGTGCTGATTAAGCGCAGTTCTCCATTACTGCGACCTTTCCAATTGGGCCCCGGCCTCCGCCGGGGTGGTGTTCTTCTCCGTGGAAGCGGAAGCGCCCCCTAGTTCCCCCGCGAAGGCGGGGGCCCAGGACCACGAACGCCACCGCCCGTAACCCCAGACTCCCGCCACCGCAGCGTACAATATTCCGATTGTCCTACATCAACCGTTCGACGTATGTTCCACGCATGACGTCTCCATCCCCCTCCCAAGCTCGCACGCTCACGCGTCCATCTCCCCCCCAGGAAATGCTTCGCCAGCGTCTATACTTCCTATACTTCACTCCGATCCCGGCCGCGCAAAATGGCTGAGTTCGCCATCATCGCCGTCCTAGCGCTAGCCGCCGGCCTCCTCCTCGGCTGGCTCCTGGCCTCCCGCCGAGCCGCCACCTTAGCCAGCGAACTCGCGGTCGCCCAAACCAAGGTTGCCGACGCCGAGCTAATCCGCACCGCGCGCGACGCCGTGGAGCGCGAACGCAACGCCGCGATGCAGGACCTCGCCACGCTCCGCGCGCAGAACGCCGAGCGCGCCACCGACACCGATCGCCTCCGCATAGACCTCGCGACGATCCGCGCCGACCGCGACGCAGCCCGCACCGAAATCGCGACGCTGAAGGCACAAGGTGAGGCGTTCGAAGCGCGCCTCCTCGAACTCCGCGAGGCAAAAGACGTCATGGCCGCACAGTTCGGCGACGTCGCCAACAAGCTGCTCAGCGACGCGCAAAAGACCTTCCTAGAACGTGCCGACGCCCGCTTCCGCCAGTCCGAGGAATCCGCCGGCCTCAACCTCAAGTCGATGCTCCAACCGGTAAGCGACCGCCTGCAACGCTATGAAGAAGGCGTCGCCAAGGTCGAGGCCGAGCGCCGAGACGCGTTCGGCGACCTCAAGGGGCAGATCGAACAGATGCGCCTCGGCCAGGAAAAGGTCTCCACCGAAGCCGCCAAGCTCGTCAACTCGCTCCGCAACGCCCCCAAGTCGCGCGGTCGCTGGGGCGAGCAGCAGTTGAAGAACGTCCTCGAAACCTGCGGTCTCAGCGAGCACACGGACTTCCAGACCGAAGTCTCGGTCGCGGTAGGCGACGACGGGGCAAGGTTGCGTCCCGACGCGATCATCCGCGTCCCCGGCGGCCGCGCTTTGGTGATCGACGCAAAAGTCTCGCTCAACGCGTACCAGGATGCGTTCGGGGCGGTCGACGACGCCGAACGCCTGATCGGACTCGCCGCCCATGCGGCGTCGATGCGCGCCCACGTCAACGGCCTCGGCAACAAGGCCTATTGGAGCCAGTTCGCCGACACGCCCGACTACGTCATCATGTTCGTCCCCGGCGAGCATTTCCTCTCGGCCGCACTAGAACACGATCCGACGCTCTGGGATTTCGCGTTCGAAAAGCGCGTGCTGCTCGCGACCCCGACGAACCTGATCGCGATCGCCCGCACGGTCGCTGCGGTCTGGCGCCAGGAAAAGCTCGCCAACGAAGCCCGAAAGATCGGCGAACTCGGCAAGGAAATGCACGATCGACTCGCGAAGGTTGCAGACGATCTGCGCAAGGTCGGCGTCGGTCTCAACAGCGCGGTGAAGAACTTCAACGGCTTCACCAACTCGTTCAACGGGCGCCTGATGGTGACGGGCCGGAAGTTCCGCGACCTGAATATCGAGACCGGCGCGCGTGACCTGGAGGATGTGTCGTCGGTAGACGCGCTGGCGCTAGGCGAGGGGCCAGCGCTGATCGAGAAGCCAGAAGACGCCACCACTTAATGTTCTCCCGCGAAGGCGGGAGCCCAGGATCAAGCAGTGCTGCGTTCCATTATCCTGGACCCCCGCCTTCGCGGGGGAACAGCTAGGGCCGCGGTACTGTACCACTCCGTCATGCCGGGCTCGTTCCGGCATCCACCGTTCCGCGAACTCAACGGCCGGAGAGATTGCGGAACCGTGGACCCCGGAACAGGTCCGGGGTGACGGAGGGAGGTTGGGGAAAAACGAAGGGGCCGTACCAAAAACCGATCGGTACAAAATTCGTTCACCTCCCGGAAACCTTTCCCGACCCCGCGCATTAACTCCGGCAACACCCCCAAAGAGTCGCCAGGTCATGAAAACCCTAGTCCCTGTTCTCTGCGCCCTGATCCCCTTCGCCGCGATGATCGGCGCCTGCGTTACCTGCCCCTAACCGCCGTCGCGCAGACACAAAAGAAAAGGCCCGCCCGGATCACTCCGGGCGGGCCTTTCTGTATCGGCTAGAAGGGAAGCGAAGGGATCAACCCTGCGCTTCTTCCTCCTGGTCGCGCGGGGCTTCGGCGGTGGCGCCGGGCTCTGCCTTCGGATCGTAATCCTCGACGAAGCCGGCTTCGTCGCGCTCGAACATCGACGACATCACGTCGACGCCCGAAGCCTGCATCTCGGCCTCTTCAGGCGAGCGTGCGACGTTGACCTTGACGGCCACCGACACTTCAGGATGCAACGCGACCTTGACGGTGTACACGCCGATCGCCTTGATCGGCTTGTCGAGCACGATCGCCGACTTGCCGACCTTGTGACCGTCGGCCACCAGCGCATCGACCAGATCGCGAACCGCGACCGAACCGTAGAGCTGACCGGTGTTCGACGCCTGACGGATCAGGGTCACGGTCGCGTCGTTGAAGGTCTTCGCTTCGGCTTCGGCATCGCTGCGACGCGATGCGTTGTCCGATTCGATCTTCGCACGGTTCGACTCGAACACCTTGCGGTTGGCTTCGTTCGAACGAAGCGCCTTCTTGTTGGGAAGCAGGAAGTTACGCGCGTAACCGTCCTTGACCTTCACCACGTCGCCGATAGCACCAAGCTTTTCGACGCGCTCAAGCAGAATGACGTCCATGTGGGCGTGTCCTTACTTAACGATGTAGGGCAGCAAGCCCAGATGACGCGCACGCTTGATGGCCTGGGCCAGTTCGCGCTGCTTCTTTGCGGCCACCGAAGTGATACGCGACGGGACGATCTTGCCACGCTCGGACACGAAGCCCTGCAGCAACCGGACGTCCTTATAGTCGATCCGGGGAGCGTCTTTGGCGGAGAACGGGCAGCTCTTGCGGCGGCGGAAGAATGGACGTGCCATGATTATTCAGCTCCCTCTTCGCGGTCACGACGGGGACCACGGTCCGGACGATCGCCACGATCGGGACGGCCCTCGCGGCCACCTTCACGGTCGCCACGACGCTCGCGGTCACGATCCTGCTTGCGCATCATCACGGTTGGGCCCTCTTCGAGGGTGTCGACCTTGACCGTCATGTAACGGATGATGTCTTCGTTGATCTGGGTCTGGCGCTCCAGCTCTGCGATCACGCTGCCCGGGGCATCGATCTCGAGCATGACATAGTGCGCCTTGCGGTTCTTGGCGATCTTGTACGCCAGCGAACGCAGGCCCCAGTTCTCGGTCTTTACGACCCGACCTTCGTTGTCGTTCACGATCTTGGTGGCGATTTCCGCCAGTGCGTCCACCTGCGCTTGTGCCAGATCCTGGCGCGCAAGGAACACGTGCTCGTAAAGAGCCATGTCTTGTCCTTCGTCTTGGCCGATCGCTGATACACGCCCCATGCGTGCACCCCTCCGGCTGTCGTCTAGAATGCAAACAGGGGCGAGAGACGCGAATCTCTCCCCCCGGTTGCAGTGGCCTTAGCCGATTACCCGGCAAAGGCAAGGTTGGTGTGGGCGTTACCGGCGAAACGCGCCGCCACGAACCTGGACCACATTGCCGCGGGCGTTGATCAGGATCGCGTCGTTGCCCGAGCGGACCCACTGGCTGCCACGCGGCGGGGCGGCGAGACGGTAGTTCCGGTACGTCGTGATGACGCGATAGTTCTGCGCATAGCGGCGATCGAAGCGCTGACCAGCGCGCCAGTTGCGATACTGGTTCGGGCGGGCGACGGTCTTCCTGGTGACGACGGTGCGGCCGTTGTTGTTCTGGCGCACGGTGGTCACTTCGCGGCGCTGCTGCGCTTCGGCCGGGGCGGCGGCGAGCAGCGGGCTGGCGACGAGGGTGGCGGCAAGCGCGCTGAGGATGAACTTCTTCATGGGTAATCTCCCGTTTGAAACACGGCGCCGTTGTGCGGCGTCATCACTAATCTGGGACCCGATTGTCGCAGGTGCATGTCGCAGCCTGCGCGAAATGGTCGCCATTTGTCGCAAACGCATGGGCTTCGTTCAGGTTCGCGCAGTTGCAACTCAGCCCGCACCTTTATAGGCCCCGCGCTCAAACGAAGACCGAACACAGAGGAGAGGTCATGCGCGCGTTCATCTTCCCCGGCCAGGGGAGCCAGTCTGTCGGCATGGGCAAGGCGCTCGCCGACGCCAGTGCCACCGCCCGCGAGGTCTTCGCCGAAGTCGACGAGGCGCTCGGCCAGCATCTGTTCCGCCTGATGAGCGAAGGGCCCGCCGACGACCTGCTCCTCACCGAGAACGCGCAGCCCGCGATCATGGCGAACGCGATCGCCACCTTGCGCGTCGCCGAGAAGGAAGGCGGCCTCCGCCTCGCCGACAAGGCCGACTACGTAGCCGGCCACAGCCTCGGCGAATATACCGCCCTGTGCGCAGCAGGGGCACTCGACCTGTCGACCACCGCGCGCCTCCTGAAACTCCGCGGCCGCGCAATGCAGGCCGCCGTTCCGGTAGGCGAGGGCGCGATGGCCGCGTTGCTCGGCACCGACCTCGAAAAGGCGCAGCTGATCGCCGGCGCCGCAGTCGACGCGATTCTCGCGGAAGGCGGCCCCGACCTGATCTGCACCGTCGCCAACGACAACGACCCGTCGCAGGTCGTCATCTCCGGCCACCGCCTCGCCATCGAAAAGGCGATCACGCTGGCCAAGGACCTCGGCGCCAAGCGCGCGGTATTGTTGCCCGTCTCCGCCCCCTTCCACTGCCCCCTGATGCAACCCGCCGCCGAAGCGATGGAAGCCGCCCTCCTCGACGCCGACCTCCGCGCGCCGCTGGTCCCGGTCTTCGCCAACGTCGACGCGGTCGCCGTCGCCGACCCCGGCGCGATCCGTCACCTGTTGGTGCAACAGGTCACCGGCATGGTCCGCTGGCGCGAATCAGTGCTGGCCATGCATACGGCGGGCGTCGGCCACTTCGTCGAATTCGGCGGCAAGGTGCTCAGCCCGATGGTCAAGCGCATCACCCCCGACGTCGAGACGACCAGCGTCATCACGATGGACGACATCGAGGCGTTGATTAAGGTACTGTAGATTTTCGCGCAGAGGCGCAGAGGACGCAGAGCCCATGAAAGATATCGATGTGGTTAGCGGCGACGTCCTGAATGTCGCTCTGCGACTGCATCGAGATCTTGGGCCAGGGCTACTGGAAAGCGTTTATGAAGCAGTCCTTGCCGGTCGATTGGTTGCAATGGGCTACACTGTGGCGCGGCAACGATCGATCGATATCGAGTTCGAAGGCTTGCGCTTCGAGGCAGCGTTCCGGATCGATCTGCTTGTTGACGACCGTTTGGTCGTCGAGATCAAATCGGTCGAGTGCGTCCTTCCCGTCCACGCCAAGCAATTGCTGACCTATCTCAGACTGACCAAACAGCCCGTCGGGCTGCTTATCAACTTCGGTGGCGCAACCCTAAAAGAAGGCGTCCGCCGCCTCGTCAACAACTACCGCCCCTCTGCGTCCTCCGCGCCTCTGCGCGAACAAATCTAGATCGGAGTTAAAATGTTCGACCTCACAGGCATGACCGCCCTCGTCACCGGGGCATCCGGCGGGATTGGGTCCGAGATCGCCAAGGCCCTAGCCGCCCAAGGTGCGCGCCTCGCCGTATCCGGCTCCAACGCCGACAAGCTCGAAGCCTTCCGCGCCACCCTGAAAGGCGACCACGTCGCGCTCCCCTGCAACCTCTCCGACGCAGCCGCAGTCGACGCGCTCGTGCCTCAGGCGGTGGAGAAGCTCGGCAAGCTCGACATCCTCGTCAACAACGCCGGCGTCACCCGCGACAATCTCGCGATGCGGATGAAGGACGACGAGTGGGACAGCGTCATCCGCGTCAATCTCGAAGCCGCGTTCCGCCTCATGCGCGCCGCCGCCAAGCCGATGATGAAGGCGCGCTTCGGCCGGATGATCTCGGTCACCTCGATCGTCGGCGTCACCGGCAATCCCGGCCAGGCCAACTACGCCGCGTCGAAGGCCGGCCTGATCGGCATGTCGAAATCGATGGCGCAGGAGCTCGCCAGCCGCGGCATTACCGTAAACTGCGTCGCGCCCGGCTTCATCACCTCGCCGATGACCGACGCGCTGCCCGAGGCGCAGAAGACCGCGCTGACGACCAGGATTCCGGCCGGTCGCCTCGGCGAAGGCGCAGACATCGGCGCGGCGATCGTGTATCTGGCAAGCCGTGAAGCCGGCTACGTCACGGGACAAACCGTGCACGTGAACGGTGGGATGGCGATGATCTGAACTTGCGCGCTGAACTGCCGCGTTCTAGGTGCGTTCAGGAATTACCGAAAACCCCCAGATTTGAAGAGGGAACTACCATGAGCGAGACCGCTGACCGCGTGAAGAAGATCGTCGTCGAGCATCTCGGCGTCGAAGCCGACAAGGTGACCGAGGACGCGAGCTTCATCGACGACCTGGGCGCAGACAGCCTCGACATCGTCGAACTCGTCATGGCGTTCGAGGAAGAATTCGGTGTCGAGATCCCCGATGATGCCGCCGAGAAGATCGCAACCGTCAAGGATGCGATCACCTATATCGACGAGCACAAGGCCTGATCAGGGTCTAGGGTTCAAACCTTTGGACCTGCCCTGAAGGGTGTGATTTGAGCGGCTCCCCGTCCTTGGGCAAAGAGGGCGGGGAGCCGTTTCGTTTTGAGAGCAGACGGAGTTTGAAGCCATGCGGCGTGTCGTCGTAACCGGGCTAGGCCTGGTCACCCCCCTGGGGGCGGATGTTGAAACGGCCTGGGCGAATATCCTCGCCGGCAAGTCGGGCGCGGGCCCGATCACGCGCTTCGACGCGTCGGATCAGGTGTGCCGCATCGCCTGCGAGGTGAAGCCCGCCGACCACGAATATGGCTTCGACCCCGGCAAGCGCGTCGACCACAAGGTTCAGCGCCAGGTCGATCCGTTCATCATCTACGGCATCGACGCCGCCGGCCAGGCTCTGGAAGACGCCGGGTTGACCGAGATGACGCTGGAAGAGAGCTGGCGTGCCGGCGTCTCGATCGGCTCGGGCATCGGCGGGCTTCCGGGGATCGAAAGCGAATCGATCGTGCTCCACACCAAGGGCCCGCGCCGCGTCTCGCCGCACTTCGTCCATGGTCGCCTGATCAACCTGATCTCGGGCCAGGTCTCCATCAAATACGGCCTGCGCGGTCCGAATCACGCGGTCGTCACCGCCTGCTCGACCGGCGCGCATGCGATCGGCGACGCCGCGCGGATGATCGCGATGGATGACGCCGACGTGATGCTTGCGGGCGGCGCGGAGGGCACCGTCTGCCCGCTCGGCATCGCCGGGTTCGCGCAGGCCCGCGCGCTGTCGACCAACTTCAACGATTCGCCCGAAAAGGCCTCGCGTCCCTACGACAAGGATCGCGACGGCTTCGTAATGGGCGAGGGCGCCGGTGTGCTGGTGCTCGAGGAGTACGAGCACGCCAAGGCACGCGGCGCGAAGATGTATGCCGAGGTGATCGGCTACGGCCTGTCGGGCGACGCGTACCACGTGACGGCACCGCATCCCGAAGGCGACGGCGCGTTCCGCTCGATGCAGATGGCGATCAAGAAGTCGGGCCTCGCGCTCGAGGACATCGATTACATCAACGCGCACGGCACCTCGACGCCACTCGGTGACGAGCTGGAACTCGGTGCGGTCCGTCGCCTGTTCGGCGATGCGATCTCGGGTCTGTCGATGTCGTCGACCAAGTCGGCGATCGGCCATCTGCTCGGCGGTGCCGGTGCGGTCGAGAGCATCTTCTGCATCCTCGCGCTGCGCGACCAGATCGTGCCCCCGACGCTGAACCTCGACAATCCGAGCGATAGCTGCGTGGGCGTCGACCTCGTCCCGCATGTCGCAAAGAAGCGTGAAGTGCGTGCGGTACTGAACAACTCGTTCGGCTTCGGCGGCACGAATGCCTCGCTGGTGATGACGAAGGTCCGCTAAATAAGTTTGTTCCCCCGCGAAGGCGGGGGCCCAGACTGGGCTCCCGCCTTCGCGGGAGAACAAGAGGTAGTGATGCGCAAGGTCGGCTGTTTCGGACTCGTCTTAGGCCTGGCGGCAGTTGTCGCGCTGTTCCTGGTCGTCCAGGGCTGGGGCGGCGCAGGCCCAGCCCCTCGCACGCTGACCGTGCAGATCGGCGAAGGCAGCACGCTGGCCGGTGCTGCCACCGAACTCGAAAAGGCCGGCGCGATCCCCTCGGCCCGACGTTTTCGCCTTTACGCGCGGGTGTTCGGCTCGGGCGATCCGATCAAGGCCGGCGAATACCGCATCGCGCCGCAAACCAGCCAGTCCGACATCCTCAAGCTGATGCAGGGCGGCAAGGTCGTCCAGCGCCTCGTCGTCGTCCCCGAAGGCTATCCCTCGGTCCTTGTCCACGACGCGCTGATAAAGGCCGACGGTCTGACCGGCACCGTGCCCGTCCCGGCGGAAGGCTCGATCCTCCCCGACAGCTACGCCTTCCAGGCCGGCGACACCCGCGCATCGGTCGTCACGCGGATGCAGGCGGCGATGAAGACCTACCTCGCCAAGGCATGGGCGGCGCGCAAACCCGGTATCGCGGTGAGCTCGCCCGAACAGGCGATCATCCTCGCCTCGATCGTCGAGAAGGAAACCGGCAAGCCCTCCGAACGCCGCACCGTCGCCGCGGTCTACGGCAATCGCCTGCGCAACGGCATGCCGCTTCAGGCTGATCCCACCGTGATCTACCCGATTACCAAGGGCCGCCCGCTAGGCCGCCGCATCCTGCGGTCCGAGCTGCATGCGAAGAACGGCTACAACACCTATGCCGAAGCCGGCCTGCCGGTCGGCCCGATCGCCAACCCCGGCCGCGCCTCGATCGACGCGGTGCTCGACCCGGCGCAGACGCAAGCGCTCTACTTCGTAGCAGACGGCACCGGCGGCCACGTGTTCGCCAACACGCTGGCCGAACACAACGCCAACGTGAAGAAATGGTACGCCATCCGCAAAGCCCGCGGCGAGATGTAGGGCGAGGCGTTCCGACACACACTCGTCATCCCAGCGAAAGCTGGGATCTCATGCGGCAGGGACGGAATGTATGGCACGAGATCCCAGCTTTCGCTGGGATGACGACTAGGCCCGCAACGCGTTCGCCGCGCGTGCCTTGATCTCGATCTCGGCCATCGTCCCGCCGGTCACCCAGCTCCCGCCCACGCAGAGCACCGGCTTGAACGCCAGCCACTCGGGCGCGCTCGCTTCGGTGATCCCGCCGGTCGGGCAGAAGCTGCACTGATAGAACGGCGCGGCCAATGCCTTCAGCGCCTTCAACCCGCCATTCGCCTCGGCCGGGAAGAACTTGAAGTGCGTCAGACCCAGGTCGAGCCCGATCATGATATCCGCCGCATTGGCGATCCCCGGCAGGAACGGAATACCGCTCTCGATGATCGGCATGGCGAGGCGTTCGGTCAGCCCCGGCGAGACGATGAACTCCGCGCCCGCATCGCGGACCTGCGCGAACTGCTGCGTGTTGACGACGGTACCGGCACCGACGATCGCGCCCGGCACCTTCTTCATCTCGGCGATCGCCTCAAGCGCGGCACCGGTGCGCAACGTCACTTCGAGCACGCGCAGGCCGCCGGCGACGAGCGCCTCGGCGAGCGGACGGGCGAGCGCCGCGTCTTCGATCACCAGCACCGGGATGACGGCGCTGGTCTGCATGATGTCTGCAATTGTGGGCGAGGGGGTGACGGTCATTGGGTGTGTTCCTGTGCGAAGGCGGCCGCGGCGCCGAACAGGCCGGGCTGGGGATGGGTGATGAGCTTGACGGGCATCGCCGCCATCATGCCCTGGAAGCGGCCCTTGGCGACGAAGCGCTGGTCGAAGCCCGACCGAATGAGGCGATCCTTGATCCGGAAGCCCAGGCCGCCGGCGATCACGACCGCCTTGGCGCCCTGTGCGAGCGCTAAATCGCCCGCGACCGCGCCGAGCGCGAGGCAGAAGCGGTCGAGCGCGGCGAGTGCGATCGAATCGGTGCCGTCGATCGCCTCGGTCCAGATCGTCTTGTCGTCATGGCTGGGAACCGCGCGGCCCTCCAGCGCGGCAAGCGTCTCGTAGATCGCGACGATGCCCGGCCCAGCGACAACGCGCTCGGCGGAGACGCGCGTGAAAGTCTTCCGCAGGCGGCTCAGCAACGCGTCCTCGATCCCGTCGAGTGGGGCGAAGTCCATATGCCCGCCCTCGGTTTCGAGGACCTGATAGCCGTTTTTCCGGCGCAGCAACTGCGCGACACCGAGCCCGGTGCCGGGGCCGCAAATCGTCGTGATGCCCTCGGAGGGCAGCGGCGTATCGGGGCCGCAGAGGTGGATGAAGTCGCTGCTCGGCACCTGCGCGACGGCATGGCCGACCGCGCCGAAATCGTTGACGACCACCCACTGGTCCGCCTTCAGCCGCTCGGTGATCAGCGACTTGCGGATGATCCACGGGTTGTTGGTGAGCCGGATGACGTCGTTCGCGACCGGCGACGCGACCGCGATCGCGAGCGCGCGGGGGAGGGGGCGGCCGAGCCCCGCCTCGAACGCCTGGTACGCGGTCTGGAGCGACGCGTGGTCCGCGGTCTTGAGCGTCGCCGGCTCGCCGAGCGACACGACGCGGCCATTCTCGACCTCGGCGATCGCGAAGCGCGCATGCGTCCCGCCGATATCTGCCGCTACGATTTCCATGTCATCCTCCGTCCGTTATTATTGTTCCCCGTCATCCCAGCGAAAGCTGGGATCTCAGGCCGCATAGTCCGTCCCCGTGGCGCGAGGTCCCGGCTTTCGCCGGGATGACGGGGGTGTGGCTGAGGCGACGGCGGCGTGTGAGATGCGTTTTAAAGCCCAGCGCCCGCCAGCATCGCCGACGCGCCCTTCTCGGCCTCGTCGGCCAGCCCGCGGAACATGCCGAACAGCTCACGACCCATGCCGCTCACCGGCGGCGGCGTTGCCTCCATCTGGCGCGTGGCCCATACATCCGCATCGACCATCGCCTCCAGCGTTCCATTGACCGCATCCACCCGGATCATGTCGCCATCCCGGATCAACCCGATCGCGCCGTCGAGCAGCGCCTCGGGCGAGCAATGGATCGCGCACGGCACCTTGCCGCTCGCGCCCGACATGCGGCCGTCCGTGACCAGCGCCACCTTGAACCCGCGATTCTGCAACACGCCCAGCGGCGGTGTCAGCTTGTGCAATTCCGGCATGCCGTTCGCGCGCGGCCCCTGGAAGCGGACGACGACGACGACGTCGCGCTCCAGTTCGCCGCGCTTGAACGCCTCGATCACATCGAGCTGGTCGTCGAACACCATCGCAGGCGCCTCGACGATCCACCGCTCGCGCTCGACCGCAGACACCTTGATGCACGCCCGGCCGATATTGCCCGCGAGGATCCGCATCCCGCCGTCCGGAGAAAACGGCGCAGTGGCAGGGCGCAGGATCGTCTCGTCGCCGCTATCGGGCGTATCGCGCCAGGCGAGCGTGTCGCCCTCGACGACCGCGGTCTTCGCGTACGCCGACAGGTCGTCGCCGCCGATCGTCATGATATCGCCGTGGAGCAGACCTTCGCCGAGCAGTTCGCGGATCACATAGGGCATGCCGCCCGCCGCCTCGAACGCGTTCACGTCCGCCGAGCCGTTGGGATACACGCGCGCGATCAGCGGGACCGCGCAAGAGAGGCGGTCGAAATCCTCCCAGTCGATGATGATCCCCGCCGCGCGAGCGATCGCTGGCACATGGAGCAGATGGTTGGTCGAGCCACCGGTCGCGAGCAGGCCGACCGCGGCGTTCACGATCGCCTTCTCGTCGACGCAATGCCCGAGCGGCCGATACGAATCGCCGCGCGCGCCGATCTTCGCCAAGCGGTGCACCGCCGCCCGCGTCAGTTCCTGGCGCAGCTTGGTGCCTGGATTGACGAACGCCGCGCCGGGCATGTGGAGGCCCATGACCTCCATCATCATCTGGTTGGTGTTGGCCGTGCCATAGAAGGTGCACGTGCCCTTCGAATGATACGCGCCGATCTCGGCCTCGAGCAGTTCGTCGCGCCCGACCAGCCCCTCAGCGAACTTCTCGCGAACCGCGGCCTTGGCCTTGTTCGGCAGCCCGGTCGGCATCGGTCCACCGGGAATCAGCACCATCGGCAGATGCCCGAACCGCAGCGCGCCCATGAGCAAACCGGGGACGATCTTGTCGCAGATGCCGAGCAACGCGGCACCCTCGAACGTACCATGAGACAGCGCAATCGCGGTGCTCAGCGCGATCGTGTCGCGGCTGAACAGCGACAGCTCCATGCCCGGATAGCCCTGCGTCACGCCGTCGCACATCGCCGGCACGCCGCCCGCGACCTGCGCGGTCGCGCCGGCCTCGCGTGCCCAGATTTTCATCAGCTCGGGGTAGCGATAATAGACGGCGTGGGCCGACAGCATGTCGTTATACGCAGTGACGATGCCGATGTTCATGCCGGCATCGGCCTTCATCGCGTCGCGGTCCTCCTCGGTCCCGGCATAGGCATGCGCGAGGTTCGCACAGCCGAGGCCGGGGCGCCGGACCTGCGCCGCCGCCTCGCGCTCGATCAGCGCGAGATACGCGGCGCGGCTGTCGCGCGAGCGTTCGATGATCCGGTCGGTGACCGCGGAGACGACGGCGTTGAGCATCGTCACGGCGCCCAGTGCACGTCGACTGGCAGCTCGACTTCAGCGAGCACGCGGCCGATCGGATAGGACGACGACGGCCCCTGTTCGATCGCCTGCTCCAGCACCTTCTTTTTCGCGTCGCCGGTGATCATGATCATCAGTGCCTTCGACGATGCGATAGCCGCCGCCGACAGCGTCACGCGCGCCAGCGGCGCCTCGGGCGGCAGCGGATCGGGCATCACGCCCAGCGCGCGACGTTCCTTCGGACCGCTCAGCGCCTCGTCGTAATCGGGGCCGGGGAAGATCGACGCGGTATGCCCGTCGCCGCCCATGCCGAGCAGGCAGAAGTCGAGCGGCCAGTGCAGGTCCTGCATCAGCGCATCCGCCGAGCGACCGGCAGCCTTGTAGTCCGACATCGCCTCGGGAACGATCGGCTTCACGCGCGCGCCCTTGGGGAGGAAGATCTTCGCCAGCGCGGTGACGTTCGACAGCGGATCGCCGAGCTTCACGATACGCTCGTCGCCGGGGATGATCGTGACCTTCTTCCAGTCGAGCTTCGCCTGCGCGAGCTTCTCATATGCCGCGAACGGCGTCTTGCCGCCCGCGAGCGCGATCACCGCCGAGCCGCGTGCGTCGAGTGCACTTTCGATGACGAATTGGATATCGCCCGCGACTGCGTTGGCGAGCTCATCGGAATCCTCGTAATCCCACCATTCGATTTCGGTCATATATCAATCCATTCGTCATGCCGGACTTGTTCCGGCATCCACTTATCCAAACTCACCGCGCTCATGTTGCACGGTGGACCCCGGAACAAGTCCGGGGTGACGGTTAGTCGTCCTGCCAGGTCACGCCATCGCGTTCGGTCAGCGCGATCGCGGCGGACGGACCCCAGCTGCCCGACGCATAGCTTTTGGGCTTCATCGCGTTGGCCTTCCAGCCCTCGCGGATCGCGTCGATCCAGGTCCATTGCGCCTCGACCTCGTCGCGGCGCACGAACAGCGTCTGGTCGCCCTCGATCAGATCGAGCAGCAGGCGTTCATACGCGATCCGCCGACGCGTGCCGGCGAACTCGGCGTCCATGCTGAGGTTCAGCGGCACTTCGCGCAGGCGGACGCCGTCGCGGTCAAGACCCGGCTCCTTCGCCATCACCAGCAGCTGGACATATTCCTCCGGCTGGAGGCGGATGATCAGCATGTTGGGCTGCAACAGCCCGCCGCGCCCGGCGAACATCGAATGCGGCACCGACTTGAACTGGATCGCGATCTCGCTGCGGCGCGCGGCCATGCGCTTGCCGGTGCGCAGATAGAAGGGCACGCCGCGCCAGCGCCAATTGTCGACATGCGCCTTGATCGCGACAAACGTCTCGGTGTTCGAGGCCTCGCCGAGTTCGTCGGAGTAGCTCTTGACGAACTTCCCCTTGACCGCGCCTTCGCCGTACTGGCCGGTGACCGTGACGTTCGGCACTTCCTCGGGCTTGATCAGGCGCAGCGAGCGGAAAACCTTCGACTTTTCGTCGCGGACGTCGGTGCCCTCGAAGCGTGCGGGCGGCTCCATCGCGATCAGCGCGAGCAGTTGCAGCATATGGTTCTGGACCATGTCGCGCAGCGCGCCGGCGCTCTCGTAATAACCGGCGCGCTCCTCCAGCCCGACCGTCTCCGAGATCGTGATCTGGACGTTGTCGATCCCCTGCGCGTTCCACACCGGCTCGAAGAATGAGTTGCCGAAGCGCAGCGCGAGGATGTTCTGGACGGTTTCCTTGCCGAGATAATGGTCGATTCGATAGGTCCGGTCCTCGGGGAAGGCCTTCGCCACCGCGTCGTTGATCTCGCGGCTGGTGTCGAGGTCGTAGCCGAGCGGCTTCTCGAGTCCGACACGGACCGTTTCGCCGGCGAGGCCGACCTTGTGCAGCCCTTCGATCGCCGATTCGAACAGCGACGGCGCGGTCGAGAGGTAGATTGCGAGGCCGCCGGAGATATCGCCGATCTTGTCCGCCAGCGGCTGGAACGCGGCGGGGTCTGACAGATCGGTCGCCTGATAGAATAGCCGGTCGAGGAACGTCCCGATCGCGCTCTCGTCCTTGCGATCCTCGGGCAGGAACTCGTCGAGCGCCTTCTTGGCGAACTTGCGGTAATCCTTGTCGTCATGCTCGTGACGCGCGGCGCCGGTGATCGTCAGTTCTTCGGGTAGCAGGCCGTCGGCGTGCAGGCCATAGAGCGACGGCAGCAGCATGCGCTGCGCGAGATCGCCGGTCGCGCCGAACAGGAGCAGCTTGGCTACGGGATTACGGTGCATGAAAGCTCCTGGAACTAGCCGGTTTCTTTAGAAAACGCGGATCTTAGAAAACGAGGCCGGCGACCGGGTCGACCCCGGCCATGATGTTGAGGTTCTGGACCCCGGCGCCGCCGGCGCCCTTGCCCAGATTGTCGAGCGTCGCGACCAGCCTTGCATGGCCGACCGCATCGTTGCCGCAGACCCGCAGCGTCAGCCGATCGGTCCCCGCATTCTCCTCGATATCGACCGTGCCGATATCGCCGGGGGCGACCGAGACGAGCTTCGAGCCATCGAACGCCGCGCGCAGCACGTCTTCGATCGCCGTGAGCGACGGGCGGCCGGGCAGGGCGTGCAGATGCAACGGTACCTCGACGACCATCCCGCGATAGGTGTTCGCCACGGCAGGTGCGAAGATAGGCGCATGGGTGAGGCCCGCATGCTGCGTCATCTCGGCGATATGCTTGTGCGCGAGGCCTAGCGCGTAGGCGCGGAACGCCGTCGCGGGCTCGCCATTCTCGAACGCGGCGATCATGGCCTTGCCGCCACCCGAATAGCCCGAGGTCGCGTTGACGCTGAGTGGGAGGTCGGCGGGGATAAGCCCGGCGCCGACCAATGGCGCGACGAGCGCGAGGAAGCCGGTCGGATAGCAACCAGGGTTCGACACGCGCATCGCGGTCGCCACCTTCTTCGCCTGCCCCGGCAATTCGGGGAAGCCGTAAGTCCAGCCAGCGGCTACGCGGTGTGCGCTCGATGCATCGATGACTCGGGTGCGGTCATTGTCGATCAACGTGACGGCTTCGCGCGACGCGTCGTCGGGCAGGCAGAGGATGACGAAATCGGCGTCGTTCAGTGCCTCCCGCCGCGCCGCAGGATCCTTGCGCCGATCTTCCGACAACAACGCCAGCGTGATGTCGGTCCGACCCGAAAGTCGTTCGCGGATTTCGAGACCGGTGGTGCCGACCGCGCCGTCGATGAAGACCGTGGTCATGCAGCGTCAGTCGTCGAAAGGTCGAGTGCCGCCGCCTTGACATAGCCGACCAGCCCGCTCGGACGCGCAACGCCCCATGCGGAAACGCCGGCAATCTCCAGCACTTCGAAACTGTCGCCAGGCTTGAGGTCGACCATCGTATCGCTCGCTTCGTCTCGTCCGCTGCGCAACAAAGCTGTGCGCGCGACGGGACGTATCATCGGCACCGCATAGTGTGGAGCGAATACGTATTCGGCGAGGCGAATATCGGCGATATCGCGGCGAACGGCGTGTGTGCGCGGGTCGAGCTCGACCGAACGGCCCGTCAGCGCGAAGCTGGTCCGGGCCTTGTCGTCGAACGGCTCAAGCGTGAGCGGCGTGACCGTTGGAGCCGGCTGGGGCGGGGCCGTCGCCGATGAATTGCCCGAACTCTTCAAGAAAATCTGCCCCTTCGGTGGTGCGCGCGACGAAGATGTTGCGCTTGTCGCTGTCGTCGCGTTGCCGGCGCAGATAGCCGAGGGCACCCAATCTGTTCAAGGCGCGCGTGACGACCGGCTTCGATACGTTCAGCGCACGGGCAAGGCCGCGCACCGTGTGCGGCCCCGGTTTGAGGTAGACGAGCAGTAGCAATGCCATCTGACGATTGGTCAGATCGGGTTCACCCGAGCGGACATAATCCACCAGAGCGGTCATCCAGGTCGATAAGGTATTGGCTGCCATTGATGCCACAGCGTTGATCCGCCATCTGAATTTATATGCACGATACCCAGTCATGAGCGTCATTACGGGGTCACAACGCCCCCCGGACGTCATGTTTCCGTCGTTTTGCGATTGGCTTGCGATATGCGGAGCCCGTGTTGCGGTTGATCGAAACCTCGGTGTCGCCTATGTGCGCGCCTTCGCAAAAGTTCCGGGGTTTTCCGCGCAATGTTCGCCTTTCTGCTCGTCATCCACGCGATCATCGCGGCCGCCCTCGTCACGGTGATCCTCATGCAGCGGTCGGAAGGCGGCGGTCTTGGCATGGGCGGTAGCCCGTCCGGCCTGATGTCGGCCCGCGGCGCGGCCGATTTCCTGACCCGCGCGACCGGCGTCCTGGCGACGATGTTCGTGCTGTTCTCGATCCTGCTCGCGGTCCTCGCGGCGAATCACCGCACCACCACCATCGACACGTCGCTCGCGCGTACTCCGGCGGCGGCAACCGCCGTTCCGACCGCGCAGCCAAAGGGCGACGCTGCACCGTTCGCCGGTGGCGCAGAAAACGCCGGGGTCCCCGCCGGCACGACCACGCCGGCCGATAACGGCGCGGTCCCGCTAGCCAACTAAACACTCCATTCGCCGACAAATGACCCTGCGTGAACCGCGGGGCTCTTGTCGTTCGTCCCCAACACACGCTACGAGACTCTTCCCATGGCTCGGTACATTTTCATCACCGGGGGCGTGGTTTCGTCGCTCGGTAAAGGTCTCATGGCGGCATCGCTTGCCGCTCTCCTCCAGGCACGCGGATATACCGTCAGGATTCGGAAGTTCGATCCGTATCTTAACGTCGATCCGGGCACGATGTCGCCGTATCAGCACGGCGAGGTCTACGTCACCGACGACGGCGCCGAGACCGATCTCGACCTCGGCCATTACGAGCGCTTCACCGGCGTTCCCTCGCGCCAGTCGGACAACGTGACGAGCGGCCGCATCTATCAGCAGATCATCACCCGCGAGCGTCGCGGCGATTATCTCGGCGCCACCGTGCAGGTCATCCCGCACGTCACCGACGCGATCAAGGCGTTCGCCCGCGCCGAGACCGACGGCATCGATTTCATCCTCTGCGAGATCGGCGGCACCGTCGGCGATATCGAATCGCTCCCGTTCATCGAAGCGATTCGCCAGCTCAAGAACGAGGAAGGTCGCGGCAACGCGATCAGCATCCACGTGACGCTGGTGCCGTACATCGCCGCCGCGGGCGAACTGAAGACCAAGCCGACCCAGCATTCGGTCCGCGAACTTGCCGCCTTGGGCGTGCAGCCTGACGTCCTCGTCTGCCGCTGCGAACACCCGCTGCCGCCGTCGGAGCGCGCCAAGATCGCGTTGTTCTGCAACGTGCCGGCCAGCGCGGTCATCCCCGCGCTCGACGCGAAGAGCATCTACGCGGTGCCGCTTCAGTATCACGGCGAAGGCCTCGACATTGAAGTGCTCCGCGCGTTCGGGATCGAACCCGCCGAGGCGCCCGACCTGTCGCGCTGGACCGAGATCATGGACCGACTGACCAACCCGCAGGGCGAAGTCACGATCGGCGTGGTCGGCAAATATGTCGGCCTCCAGGACGCGTACAAGTCGCTCAACGAGGCGCTGGTCCACGGCGGCATCGCGAATCGCGTGAAGGTCAACGTCCGCTGGATCGACGCCGAGCTGTTCGAGAATGCCGAAAGCGACATCGCCGGACAATTGGAACCATGCGATGCGATCCTTGTCCCCGGCGCGTTCGGCGAACGTGGTGCGGAGGGCAAGATCGCGTCGGTCAAGTTCGCGCGCGAGCGGAAGATCCCGTATTTCGGCATTTGCTTCGGCATGCAGATGGCCTGCGTCGAGGGTGCGCGTGATCTCGGCGGCATCCCCAATGCGTCGTCAACCGAGTTCGGCCCGACCGACGAGCCGGTGGTCGGCATGATCACCGAGTGGATGGGCCGCGAAGGCCTCGAAACGCGTGCGGCCGAGGGCGACATGGGCGGCACGATGCGGCTCGGCGCGTATGACGCGAAGCTCACCGGCAACAGCGTGGTGGCCTCGATCTATGGGGGCACCGAAATCTCGGAGCGCCATCGTCACCGTTACGAGGTCAACACCGGGTATAAGGAAGCGCTCGAGCAGGGCGGCCTCGTCTTCTCCGGCATGTCCCCAGACGGCACGCTGCCCGAGATCGTCGAACGTCCGGATCATCCCTGGTTCGTCGGCGTCCAGTTCCACCCGGAACTCAAGTCCAAGCCCTTCGACCCGCATCCGCTGTTCGCCAGCTTCATCGAAGCCGCGGTGAAACAGAGCCGCCTGGTCTGACCTTCGATCCTCCCCCGCCAGGGGGAGGTGGCACCGAAGGTGACGGAGGGGGAGGATACGGAACAGCCGTTACCCTTACCTCCCCCTCCGTCTGGCAAGGGCCAGACACCTCCCCCTGGCGGGGCAGGATCGCAGCCAGTGTTAAGCAAGCCCCGCCTTGTTTCCCTCCGTCATGCCGGGCTCGTTCCGGCACCCAGGGCTCCGCACAGTCGAGAGTCGTGAGTTCGCGGAACCGTGGCCCCCGGAACCAGTCCGGGGTGACAGACTTCACTTAGCTTCGTCTCTTTTTAAGCCTGGCACGAGCGCCGCGAAGCCGCGCTTTCCGCCCCCAAAGACAAGCTCGCATTGAATATCCCCCAAATCGGTAGACTTTGTCCGCCGAGGTTCAGGGGAAAAAATTCATGTCGCTTACGCTCGCGCTGTTGCTCGCCGGTCAGGCCGCTACCGTCACGCCGCCATCGGTCACCCCCCAGACGCCCGCCGCGGATCAGGCGCCCGAGCCGGCCAATGGCCGTCTCGGCAATCAGCAACAGGGTGGCGGCGATATCGTCGTCACCGCACGCCGTCGCGCAGAGACCATCCAGACCGTTCCGATCGCGATGTCGGTGATCGGCGGCACCGCGCTGGCGGAGACCGGCGCGTACAATGTCAGCCGCCTCACACAACTCCAGCCGACGCTGCAATTCTACTCCACCAACCCACGCAATTCCGCCGCCAACATTCGCGGCCTCGGCGCGCCGTTCGGCCTGACCAACGACGGGATCGAGCAGGGCGTCGGCATCTATGTCGACCAGGTCTATTACAGCCGGATCGCCTCGGCGACGTTCGACTTCACCGATACCGAGCGGATCGAAGTCCTCCGCGGGCCCCAGGGCACGCTCTACGGCAAGAATACTACCGCCGGCGCGATCAACATCACGACGCGCAAGCCCAGCTTCACGCCCGAGGCGCGGATCGAACTCACCACGGGCAACCACCAGTTCATCCAGGCCAAGGCCTCGGTGTCGGGGCCGCTGATCCCCGACACGCTCGCGATCCGGCTGTCGGCATCTGTGACCGAACGTGACGGCACGATCCACAACGTCGTGACCGGCAAAGATCTGAATGCGCAGGACAATAAGAGCATCCGCGGGCAGCTCTACTGGAAGCCGACCGACAATCTCGATCTCGCTCTGTCGGGCGATTATGGCCAGCAGAACCCGAATTGCTGCGTGCAATATTACGCGCGCACCGGCGCGACCCAGCGGCCGCTCAACCGGCAATATGCTGCACTCGCCGCCGCGCAGGGTTATGTCGTGCCGTCCACCAACGCGTTCGACCGGGTGACCGACGTCGATACGCCGCTCCGCGCGAGGCAGGAATTGGGCGGCGTATCGCTGCTCGGCAATCTGGACCTCGGCGCGTCGACGATCACCTCGGTCAGCGCGTGGCGGTTCTGGAACTGGGATCCGTCGAACGATCGCGACTTCATCGGCCTGCCGATCACCACCGTCTCCGCCAATCCGTCACAGCAGGCGCAGTATAGCCAGGAACTGCGGATCGCCTCGAACGGCAAGCACACGCTCGATTACGTGCTCGGTGCGTTCTATTTCTACCAGACGATCGATACCCAAGGGCTTCAGGTGCAGGGTCCGGCGGCGAGTGCGTTCCTGCTCAATCCGACCAGCGCGGGCGGGCGCAATCCGGCGACGTTAAACGGCCTGACCGCACGCAACACGATCGGCTTCAAAAACACCAGCGCGGCGCTGTTCGGCAAGCTGACCTGGAACGTCAGCGACCGGTTCCAGATCGCGCCGGGCCTGCGTTTGAACTACGACAAGAAGAAGGGCGACTATGTCTCGGTCGTCACCAACGGCACGGGCACGGCGCTGACCGCGGACCAGCGCGGCGTGCTCGCGCCGCAGAGCTATCAGCCCGATTTCGACAACTGGAACCTGTCGGGGGATATCACGGCGGCCTACACCGTAACGTCAGACATCCACGCCTATGCGACCTACGCACGCAGCTACAAATCGGGCGGGATCAACCTGTCCGGCCTGCCGCTCGACGCCAGCAACAACCCGATCCTGTCCGCCGCGACGGTAAAGCCCGAAAAAGTGAACCATTTCGAGCTTGGCCTGAAAACCCAGTTCCTGGATCGCCGGCTGACGCTGAACCTCGCCGGCTTCTGGACCGAAATCAGCGATTACCAGGCAACCGTCACCAACGGCCAGCTCGGCGTGCTGCGCGGCTATCTCGCCAATGCCGGCAAGGTCCGCACCCGCGGTCTCGAATTCGACTCGGCGTTCCGCCCCACCGACCGGTTCAGTGTCTACGCGAACGGCGCCTACACCGACGCGAAATACGTGAAGTTCGTCGATGCGCCATGCCCGCCCGAACTTTCCGGCGGCACCACCGCGACCGCCAGCCAGACGCCGAGCGCACCCGGCACCGCCGGCGGGATCAGCCCGCAGAATTGCGACATCTCCGGCCAGCGCCTGCCCGGCGTGTCGAAATGGGCGTTCTCGTACGGGGCGGAATATGACCTGCCGGCAACGCTTGGCGGCCTCGATGGCCAGGTCTATCTCGGTTATGACCGCAGCTACCGGTCGACCTTCTCGTCCAACCCGTCGCGCTCGGCCTATACCGACATTAACGGCTACGCGCTCAGCAACTTCCGCCTCGGGTTCAAAGCGAAGGACAGCTGGAACGTCTTCGGCTGGCTCCGCAACGCGTTCGACGAGAACTATTACGAAGTGCTCGCGCTCCAGTCGGGCAGCACCGGCCTGATCGTCGGCCAGCCCGGTGATCCGCGCACCTATGGCCTGACCGTCTCGCGGTCGTTCTGATCGTCACGCCCTGATCGTCACACCTTATCGTCGCCCCCCGATCGTCGCCCCCTGATCGTCGCCCCCTGATCGTCACGGCGCGTTCAGGTTTGACGTTTTATAGAGCGGGATACGGCCCGGAGAGGCATCGCAGTCGGAAGCTCCCGATGTCTCTCCGGTTCGGCGCAATCGACATGCTTACGCTGTCTCGACGTGCGTCCGATGCCATCCCCTTGCACGCAGCCCCTTCGAAGCGCAGTCTGTTGATCTAAAGCAATAGGCGCAGGCCCATCGGGCCGGGTTAACAAGGGTGGCGGCATGTTCTTCGTACGACAGGGGCCATTGTGGTTTCGTCTGACCACGGGCGCCTTGGTCGCCTGGGCGCTCATCGGCTGCTTCATGTTCCTGCAACAGGTGCGGCTCGGCGCCGATGCCGTGGGGAGGGCGAGTGCCTATGACCGGGCACTCTATGCGGCCCTGCCCAACTGGTACGTTCCGCTGTTCGCCGTCGCGGTGCTGGCCGGACTGATCGGCGCCGTGCTGCTGTTCATGCGCCGTGCCAGCGCCCGCCCGTTCCTGATCGCATCGCTGGGTGCCACGATCGTACAGTTCGGCTGGCTGTTCGCATCGACCGATATCGTCGCGCGCAAGGGCGCCGGCGAAACGCTCGGATTGCCCCTGGTCGTCGTCGGGATCGCGGCGTTCACGCTCTGGCTCGTCGGCCATGCCCGGCAGAAGGGATGGGCGGTTTGATCGCCCCCGGGCCAATGATCCGAAGGCTGGGCGAGCCCCGACGCGCGCGCTACTAGCATCGCCATGTCCACGACTTACACCCTCGACACCGCGACGAGTCGCGCAAACCCCACGCCAGCCCCGCTGAAGCGGCTGACGATCCCCGCGATCCGCCGCCAAAAGGGCAAGACGCCGCTCGTCATGCTCACCGCCTACACGGTTCGTACGGCGCAACTGCTCGATCCGCACTGCGACATGCTGCTCGTCGGCGACAGCCTGGGGCAGGTGATCTACGGCCTGCCGTCGACCGTGCCCGTCACGCTGGAAATGATGGCCGCCCACGGCGCGGCGGTGGTGCGGGGCAGCTATCACGCGGTCGTCGTCATCGACATGCCGTTCGGCAGCTATGAGGCGTCGCCCGAAAAGGCGTTCGAGAGCGCGGCGTTCTTGCTCAAGCAGACCGGCGCGGCGGCGGTGAAGCTCGAGGGCGGCACCGCGATGGCGCCGACCGTCAAGTTTCTGACCGAGCGGGGTATCCCGGTGATGGGTCATGTCGGCCTCACGCCGCAGGCGGTGAACGTGCTCGGGGGCTATGGCGCCCGCGGTCGCACGCCCGAGGAAGCCGCCAAGATCGTCGCCGACGCGCAGCACATCGCCGAGGCAGGCGCCTTCGCACTCGTGATCGAGGGCGTGGTCGAGCCGATCGCGATCGAGATCACCAACACCATCGCGTGCCCGACGATCGGCATCGGTGCCTCGGCGCAGTGCGACGGCCAGGTGCTGGTAACCGAAGACATGCTCGGCATGTTCGAGCGTACCGCGAAGTTCGTGAAGCGGTTCGCCGACATCGCCGACACCATTTCGTCCGCGACGCAGACCTATGCGGACGATGTCCGATCGCGCACATTCCCGGGGCCCGAGCAGGTCTACGTGCCCAAGGATTGATCCGCTTCCGTTTCGGTCCCGGCGCGGCTAAGGTCCGCGCCGTCCATCCCCCCAACATTCCGGAGTTGTCCTTGGCCCTCCCGCCGAAAACCGATGAAGCATTCCTGCGCGAGGTCGACGAAGAACTCCGTCGCGACAAACTCGCCGGGTTCTGGACGAACTGGGGTATCTGGGTCGCGATCGGCGTCGTCGCCGCGCTCGCCGCACTGGCCGGCTTCCTTTACTGGCAGCATCACAATGGCGAGGCTGCCGGCGTCGAGGGTGAGCAGCTTCAGGCCGCCTACGACTCGCTCGGCGCCAACAACGCCGCAGCTGCGGCCAAGCCGCTTGCCGAACTCGCCAAGTCGAACCGCGACGGCTACCGCGCTCTCGCGCTGTTCACGCAGGCCGACGTCCTGCTCCAGAAGGACGACCTGAAGGGCGCCGCCGCCAAGCTCGGTGCGATCGCCGCGGACACGTCGCTGGCCAAGCCGTTCCGCGATCTCGCACTCGTTCGCCAGACCTCGGCCGAGTTCGACACGCTGAAGCCGCAGGTCATCGTCGAGCGACTTCGTCCGCTCGCTGTCCCCGGTGGGCCGTGGCTCGGCAGCGCGGGCGAGATGGTCGCGATCTCCTATCTCCGCATGAACCAGCGCCAGCAGGCGGGGACGTTGTTCGGCCAGATCGCGCGCGATACCGGCGTGCCGGAGACGATCCGTCAACGCGCGGTTCAGATGGCCGGCGTACTGGGTGTGGACGCTGTTGCCAGCACGGGCGCTACTGCCAGGGTGATCACTCCGGCTGCATCAAACGAGGATACCAAGGCGCAATGATGAAGACATATCGGGTGACGGTCGCCGTCGCCGCGCTCGTGGCGCTCAGCGGTTGCGGAATCTTCAAGGGTGGCGTGAAGAAGACGCCGACTGTCGGCGACCGCGTCTCCATTCTGGTCTCCGAGAACGAGGTCGAGACCGACAAGACGATCGCCGACGTCCAGGTCCTGCTGCCCGCGCCCGCCGTCAACGACGCCTGGACTCAGCCCGGCGGCAACCCGGCGAAGTCGCTGGGCCAGCTCGCGCTCGGCGATCAGCCCCAGCGGGCGTGGCAGGCCTCGATCGACGGCGGCTCGAACCGCCAGCGCCTCGGCGCGGCACCGGTCGTTGCCGACAACAAGCTGTTCGTGACCGATGTCACCGCGACGGTGCACGCGTTTGCCGCCGATACCGGTGCTGCGCTGTGGAGCGCAGGGGTCACCGAAGGCAAGCTCAACCGCGCGGCCCGCTTCGGCGGCGGGGTCAGCTATGACGACGGCAAGCTCTATGCCACCGATGGCGTCGGTGACGTCGTCGCGATGAATGCGGCCGACGGCGCGATCCTGTGGCGGGCCAAGCCCGGTGCACCGCTGCGTGGATCGCCGACCGTAGCGAACGGCGCGGTGTACGTCCTGACGCAGGACAACCAGGTGTTCTCGCTCAACCAGGCCGACGGCAAGGTCCAGTGGGTCCAGTCGGGCACGCTCGAAACGCAGGGCGTGTTCGGCGTCGCGGCCCCCGCGGTCAGCCAGGGCACCGTGGTCGCCGGCTTCTCGAGCGGCGAACTCAGCGCCTATCGCTACGAGAATGGCCGTATCCTGTGGCAGGACGCGCTGTCGCGCACCTCGGTTACCACCTCGGTGTCGAGCCTGTCGGACATCGATGCCGCACCAGTGATCGACGGCGGCCGCGTCTATGCGGTCGGGCAGGGGGGGCGCATGGTCGCGCTCGAGCTGTCGACCGGTCAGCGCCTGTGGGAGCAGAACTTCGCGGGTATCTCGACGCCGTGGATCGCGGGCGAATGGCTGTTCGTGGTCACCGACGACGCCCGCCTCGTCTGCCTGTCGCGCTCGAACGGCAAGGCCCGCTGGATCGCCCAGCTTCCGCGCTTCCAGAACGAGAAGAAGCGCAGCAATGCGATCACCTGGTTCGGTCCGATCCTGGCCGGCAACCGCCTGGTCCTCACCAACTCGCGCGGCGAGATCAATTTCGTCTCGCCTACCGATGGCACGGTAAGTTCGACGATCGAGACGAAGACGCCGTTCTCGCTGCCGCCGATCGTGGCGAACTCGACGCTCTACACGCTCGACCAGAAGGGCAAAGTCACCGCCTACAGGTGATCTGAACGAGGGTGCACGAAATCCTCCCCCGCTAGGGGGAGGTGGCTGGCCCTTGCCAGACGAAGGGGGAGGAAAGGGGTAACCGGTGTTCCGTAACCTCCCCCTCCGTCACCTTCGGCGACACCTCCCCCTTGCGGGGGAGGATCGTAGGATTCTAATGTCGATCCAGCGTAGGTGACGCCAGCGCGTTCCCGCGCTAAGGGCCTGCCATGTCCAAACTCCCTGTGGTCGCGATCGTCGGCCGCCCAAATGTCGGCAAGTCGACTCTGTTCAACCGCCTCGTCGGCAAGAAGCTCGCGCTGGTCGACGACCGGCCCGGCGTTACGCGTGATCGCCGCGAAGGCGACGCGTCGCTGATCGGTCTCGAATTCCGCATCATCGACACCGCTGGTTACGAAGACCACGACGCGCAGACGCTGCCCGGCCGGATGCGACAGCAGACCGAGGCGGCCGTCGCGCAGGCCGACGTCGCGCTGTTCCTGTTCGACGCACGCGCCGGCATCGTGCCGCTCGACGAGGAGATCGCCCGCTGGCTCCGCACCGCCGACGTCCCCGTCCTCCTCGTCGCCAACAAGGCCGAGGGTCGCGCGGGCGAAGACGGCATCCTCGAATCGCTCGCGCTCGGCTTCGGCGACCCGGTCCAGCTCTCGGCCGAGCACGGCGAAGGCATGGGCGACCTGTTCGAAGGCCTGCTCCCGCTGCTCGAAGGCAAGGAAGAGCCCCCCGAGGAACAGCCCGACAACGAATATGAGGGCCCGTTGAAGCTCGCGATCGTCGGCCGTCCGAACGCGGGCAAGTCGACGCTCGTCAACCGCATTCTCGGCGAAGACCGCATGATCACCGGCCCCGAAGCCGGCATCACCCGCGATTCGATCAGCGTCGACTATGACTGGCATCCGACCGGTGGCGAAGCGCGCAAAGTCCGCCTGATCGACACCGCCGGTATGCGCAAGCGCGCCAAGGTGCAGGACAAGCTCGAGAAGATGTCGGTCGAGGACGCGCTCCACGCAGTCGACTTCGCCGAGGTCGTCGTGCTGCTGCTCGACGCCACGCTGGGCCTCGAGGCGCAGGATCTCCGGATCGCCGACAAGGTGCTGCAGGAGGGCCGCGCGCTCGTCATCGCGCTCAACAAATGGGATATCGCCGAGAGCGCCTCGTCGCTGTTCAACGGCGTCAAGCGCGCGCTCGAAGACGGCCTGAGCCAGGTCAAGGGCGTCACCGTGATGACCGTGTCCGGCGCGACCGGCAAGGGCATCGACCAGTTGCTCCAGGCCTGTTTCGACACCCGCGACGCCTGGTCTAAGCGGGTCGGCACCGGCGAGCTCAACCGCTGGTTCGAGCGCGCGATCGAGGCGACACCGCCGCCGGCCCCAGGCGGCAAGCGGATCAAGATGCGCTACGTCACGCAGGTCAAGACTCGCCCGCCCAGCTTCGTCATCTTCGGCACGCGCGTCGATCAGCTGCCAGCGAGCTACGAACGCTATCTGGTCAATTCGATGCGCAAGGACCTCGGGTTCGGCGCGGTACCGGTCCGGCTGATGTTCCGCGCGCCGAAGAACCCGTACGACGACAATGGCAGGGGCGGCGGCGGCAATTAAGCGGCGGCGTCCGGGATGGTTCGCATCGACGCCCGGGGTATGCGTTGCCCTTGGCCGGCGGTGCGGCTCGCCCGCGCGCTGCGTGACGGCGCGCGGCGGGTCGAGGTTTTAGCGGACGATCCGCAGGCGCCGACTGAAATCGCCGCGGTCGCCGAGGCAGCCGACGCGACGCTAGAGATCATTTTGGATGAATTTTACCGGACCTTTGTCGTAACTTGTCGGTAGTATGACAACAGTGTGTTTACCTGAAACGGGTAAGATGCTGTTCAAATCTTCATGGCGCTATTGCTCAACAGGAGAAGGCGACTTGTCGTTCGAAGGAAGCACCTTGATCAACTGGCCGGCATATTCGCAGGCGCGCAGTGAGCTGGGTGCGGGATTCGTCCGTATCCTGGGCTATTTCCGCGAGGACGGCGTGAAGTCGGTCGCCGCGATCGAGGCGGCGATGCGGTCGCTCAATGCGGCGGCGATGGTGATCCCGGCGCATACGCTGAAGGGCGAAGCGCGGCAGTTCGGGGCGGAACCGCTGGCAGACCTTGCCGAGGCGATCGAAGTGATCGCGCGCAACTGCTTGGAGATGCAGGATACACCCGAAGAAGCGCTCGAGCACATCGTCCAGTTGCGACCGCTGTTCGTCGAGACGCTGACGTTGCTGGAGCGCGAAGCCAATCCGATCGTGGCCCGCAAGCCCGCCGCCGGCGGCTTCGGGCGTCGCTCCGTCCCGACCGGGTTCGGCGAAGAGTAACACGCCGCCGAGTGCTACTGCTCGGCGCCTACTATTGATCCCGTCCGTCATCCCAGCGAAAGCTGGGATCCAGAGCCACAAATGTCGTCTCACGTGGCTCTGGATCCTGACTTTCGTCAGGATGACGGGGAAGACTCACCCCTTGAGATACGGCGCAGCGCCGGCCTTGGGCGAATCATGCTCGGAGATCGAGTTGAGCTGGATGTAGTTGTGGATCCCCATCCGCGCGATCATCTCGAACTGACGCTCGATCGTGTCGACATGCTCTTCCTCGCTGGCGAGGATACGCGCGAACAGGTCGCGGCTGATATAATCCTTGACCTCCTCGCAGTACGAGATCGCACCCTTGAGCTGGACGGTCGCCTCGACTTCGAGCGCCAGATCCGACTTCAGGACCTCTTCGACGGTCTCGCCGATGCGGAGGCGGCCGAGCAGCTGGAAGTTCGGCAGGCCATCGAGGAACAGGATGCGCTCCGACAGCCAGTCGGCGTGCTTCATCTCGTCGATCGATTCCATCCGCTCATACTGGGCGAGCTTGTAGACGCCCCAATGCTCGAGCATCCGGTAATGGAGCCAATATTGATTGACCGCGGTCAGCTCGTTCTTGAGCGCCTCGTTCAGAAATTCGATTACTTGGGGGTCGCCGCGCATGGCCATATCTCCGTCACCTCTGACGAACATGTAGCGCCGGCAATATCGCAACCGCAACCCGAAAAATGGCGGATTTCTGCGGTTTCTTAGCTGTTGCGACGCTTATGCAGCAGCGCGTTCCTCATTGATAATCGCTCGCGCTACCGATGTGCACTGACCGCATTTCGGCTGGCGGCCCATCGAACGGAACGCCTGACAGGGTGTGGTGCAACCGCCGCGTGCGCAGTTGCGAACGTCGGATTCTCGTATGGCATTGCAAACGCAGACGACCATGGGAACTCCCTAGCTGTGAGCCGGGGATACGGATAATGCGAACCACTCGCAAGATCTTTTGCGTCTTATTCGCAAATAGCGTTATCGGCTAGTCGTAAACGCGGAACCGCGCATCGGTTGCCATTCGAACCGGGACAGGCTGCGCCAGACCCATTCGAGCGGACCGTAGCGTAGGCGATCTAGCCACGGCTTCGACCAGAGGAGCATCAGGAGCCAGATCGGCACGACCACCAGATAGAGCTGCGCACGCGACAATGCGCCGTACAGTCCGAACCCGTAGCCGTAGAACAGCGTCGTGCAGATCACGGTCGTCCCGAGATAGTTGGAGAACGCCATCCTGCCTGCTGCCGACACGCGGGTCGTCAGCCAGCCGCCGGGGCGAGCGAGCAGGATGATCGCCGCGGCATAGCCCATGATCGTGAGGGGGCGGAACGGCGTGGCCAGGGCCAGCCAAGACAGTGCGACATACCGCGCGTCGAATCCGTGGGCGATGTCGAACGTCGCTATGCCCGCATAGGCGAGCCAGCCGCTTCCGACTCCGGCGACCGCGATCACGGCATAATGCCGCCGGGGCCATTCGCCGGTCAGGAAGCCCGATCGCAGGCCCGCCATGCCGAACAGCATGAACCCGAGCGTCTCCGGGCCGGTGGCGGTCAGGGATGTGATCGGCCCGACCGCGTGCGTCCAACGCCACGCGACCAGATCACGCCATCCGCCGCTCCCTATGGCAAGCTCTCGCGCGATGGAGGTACGGGAGGGTTGCCCGAACTGATCCGCCAGCGACTGCCAGTTCGCTATCGCGCGCGCAGTCGCACCGGGCCTGTGCGCGGAGGCCTGCAGGTCGAATGTGTACGCGCTGAGCGTCGCGAGTTCGACCGTCTGGAGGGCGATGCAGGCCAGCCCGACGGCGACCAGCCAACGGACAGGCAGCCGTGCGAACATGTACGCGATCGCGCCGACCAAGGCATAATGCGCCAGGATGTCGCCCCACCACAGCAGGTACAGGTGCGCGAGGCCGAACACGAACAGCCATGCCATTCGGCGCAGGTGGACGGTCGCCGGATCCTCGCTATTCGCCTCCGCGCGGTCGATCACCAGCAGCATCGACGCGCCGAACAGGAACGAGAACAGCCCGCGCATCTTGCCGTCGATGACGATGAAGGTCGTGGTCCAGGCGATCAGGTCCGGCGTGCTCGGCCAGCCCATCGAGGCCGGGGTCATGTAGGCGAATTCGGGGAAGCCGAACGCGGCGATGTTGGCGGCGAGGATGCCCATGACGGCGACGCCGCGGATGAGGTCGAGCGTTGCGATTCTGGCGGGGGCGGGGGTCATGCGGGAAAAGTGAAGTATCGGAGGTGCAGATGCTCGCACAGCATTTCTGGGGGTGTTTCGCAGGGGCGAGTTGGCGGCTGGGATGCGGCGTGGTGGCGCTTTGATGTGGCGGGGGCGCGGCGGATCAAGCGGGAAGTGTCACCCTCTTTTGACGCTTTGCGGGTGCATGGGATTCGCAGACGCGCGAGGTTCGTGCGGGAGGGGAGGACTGCTTCGATCATCAGTCCAACGCTGGCACATTGGGGTGACGTAGGACAGCCCGAGCGACGGGCCGACGCGACGCGCCACTGTACCAGGGCTGCCGTGACAGAATAACTCCTGGCGACACCTGCACAGCGGCAAATGTTCGTCGCCGGCCAACTCGTACTCGTACTCGTATTCGTATTCGGCACTCTGACCCAGCTCTGGCCCGCACCAACCGTCACCCCAGGGAAAGCTGGGGGATCCCCGTTGGCGCGTGCTGCGACCCGAATAGGGAGATCCCAGCTTTCGCTGGGATGACGGGGGGGGGAATGGGTGACGGAGCTCGGTGGTGAGCGACTTGAATTTGGTGACGAGCGACGGATGTCGAGTGAACGCGATCGCAACGGCATAGGGTAACGCGGACAGCGAACGGACCGGCGGCAACAATACTTACCGAGGTTCAGCGCGTCATCGACAGCGCGTCGGTGTTCGAACGGACGACATCGCTCGCCTTCTTGTTCTCCCGCGAAGGCGGGAGCCCAGACTGGGTCCCCGCCTTCGCGGGGACACATGCTATGGCTCTCGGTTACTTTCCTTAGCCCGAAACCAACCACCCCGGCGGAGGCCGGGGCCCAATTGGGGGACGGTGATGGCTGGGGGGGGGCGGCGCTTCGTTACCGCTGCCTTCCCCAATTGGGCCCCAGCCTTCGCCGGGGTGGTAGCTTTGCGGTGGGGTGGGGCGCTCTCTCAATTAACCAGCGCAGCCATGCATCAAGCCAACGCCGCGTCGACCCCCATCAGTTTCGGGAAGAACCCCTCGTGCGCAGTCCGCAGCGTATCCAGCGCGATCACGTCGTCGCGATCGGGGCGTTCGAAGATCAGGCGCTTGCCGCCAGTGCGGCCCAAGGGCTCGGCCTCGACCTCGGCAGCATGCGCCGCGCCGAGGAAGTCGAGCAGCGCATGGTCTTCGACGGTGACGATGTAGACGCCCTGGTCCTCGGCGAAGAACGCGCGCGCGCAGTCGAACGGCTGCTTGCGGTCGATCATCGCGCCGATCCCGCCGGCCAGCGCCATCTCGGCGAGCGTCACCGCAATGCCGCCGTCGGAAACGTCGTGAACCGCGGTCAGCTGGCCCAGCGCGATCGCCTCGCGGATCAGGTCGCCGACGCGACGCTCGGCGGCGAGATCGACCGGCGGCGGCGGGCCGGCGTCGAGCTGCTCACGGCCGTGGCATTCGCGCAGCCACAAGGACTGGCCGAGATGGCCGCCGCGCGTGCCGACCGCGAGGATGATGTCGCCCGAGCCCTTGAACGCGATCGTCGCATTCTTCTGCCAGTCCGCGAGCAGGCCGATCGCGCCGATCGCCGGCGTCGGCAAAATCGCGGACCCGCCGCCCGTTGCCTTCGATTCATTGTAGAGCGACACGTTGCCCGACACGATCGGGAAATCGAGCGCGATGCAGGCGTCGCTCATGCCTTCGAGGCAGCCGACGATCTGGCCCATGATCTCGGGACGCTGCGGGTTGGCGAAGTTGAGGCAGTTGGTCACCGCGAGCGGCAGCGCGCCGACCGCGGTCAGGTTGCGCCACGCTTCGGCGACCGCCTGCTTGCCGCCCTCGACGGGATCGGCAAAGCAATAGCGCGGCGTACAGTCGGTGGTCATCGCCAGCGCCTTCTGCGTGCCGTGGACGCGGACGACCGCGGCGTCGCCACCGGGGCGCTGCACGGTGTCGGCGCCGACCATGTGGTCGTACTGCTCCCAGATCCAGCGGCGCGAGGCGATGTCCGGCGAGCCCATCAGCGTGAGCAGGTCGGCGGCAATGTCATTGCTGTGCGGCGCGTTTTCGAGCGGCGCGGGCTTCGGAGTCGGCACATGCGGGCGATCGTACAGTGGTGCTTCGTCAGCCAAAGGCCCGAGCGGGATGTCGCAGACGGTCTCACCCTTGAACGTCAGCACCATCCGGCCGGTGTCGGTGACGCGGCCGATCACCGCGAAATCTAGCTCCCATTTCTTGAAAATCGCCTCGGCCTCGGCTTCGCGGCCGGGTTTCAGGACCATGAGCATGCGCTCCTGCGATTCGGAGAGCATCATCTCGTACGGCGTCATGCCGGTCTCGCGCTGCGGCACGTCGTCCATCGTCAGCTCGATGCCGACGCCACCCTTCGACGCCATCTCGACCGCGGACGAGGTGAGGCCGGCGGCACCCATGTCCTGGATCGCGACGATCACGTCGGTCGCCATCAGTTCGAGGCAGGCCTCGATCAGCAGCTTCTCCGTGAAGGGATCGCCGACCTGGACGGTTGGACGCTTGGCGTCCGAATCCTCGCCAAAGTCCGCGCTCGCCATCGTCGCGCCGTGGATGCCGTCGCGGCCGGTCTTGCTGCCGACATAGACGATCGGATTGCCGATGCCGCTGGCGGCCGAATAGAAGATCTTGTCCTGGTCGGCGATGCCGACGGTCATCGCGTTGACCAGGATGTTGCCGTCATAGGCCGCGTGGAAGTTCACTTCGCCGCCGACGGTCGGCACGCCGACGCAATTGCCGTAGCCGCCGATGCCGTGGACGACGCCCGAGATCAGGTGGCGCATCTTGGGGTGGTCGGGCCGGCCGAAGCGCAGCGCGTTGAGGTTGGCGATCGGCCGCGCGCCCATCGTGAAGACGTCGCGCAGGATGCCGCCGACGCCGGTCGCCGCACCCTGGTACGGCTCGATGTACGACGGGTGGTTGTGGCTCTCCATCTTGAAGATCGCCGCCTGGTTGTCGCCGATATCGACGACGCCCGCATTCTCGCCCGGACCGCAGATGACGCGCGGACCCTTGGTGGGCAGCTTCATCAGGTGGATCTTGCTGGATTTATAGCTGCAATGCTCGGACCACATGACCGAGAAGATGCCGAGCTCGACCATGTTCGGCTCGCGGCCGATCGCGCGAAGGACGCGCTCATATTCTTCGGGGGACAGGCCGTGGTCGGCGACGATCTGCGGTGTGATCTCGGTCATGGGGCGGGCTTTAGCGGGGTGGGACGCATCCGTCACCTGTGCGAACCACGACAATGTGGTTTGGGACCGTAATTGCGCCGCTTATGGTTATGGCTTGGCGGCGCGCAACGTTTCGTTGATCCGCGACTGCCAGCCGGGCCCGCTCGCGCGAAACCTTTCGAGCACGTCGTTGTCTAGCCGTAGGGAGACGAGCGACTTGCCAGAGGTGACGGAGCCCTTCGGCCTACCGCGCGGCTTGCTGCCGTTCGGAAAGGCCGCTGCCAATTCCGGGAAGTCTGCGATCGGCCGCGACCGCGCGAAATCGGCTTCGGTCAATTCGGGATTGTCGTGTTCGAACGCGACCTTGCGGGTATCACCAGCCATGACGGCGCAACTCCTTCGCATGGGCGTGGCGCAGATTGGTTTAAACGAAAGCGTCGTCCGTTGCGATGGACAGCGTTGGCCTTCTCAAAATCCCGTCATCCTGACGAAAGTCAGGATCCAGGGTAACCGAGTGCGGAGCCTTGTGGCTCTGGATCCTGACTTTCGTCAGGATGACGGTTGGGGTGAGAGTGGCGCGGTGAATGAGCGACCATAGGCCAGAACCGCGGTTTGCGACGCCCTCCCGATCGCCGTATCAACCGTAAGGCGGCTGCGTGTACCCCTTCGGGCTCAGCGTGAAGATGTCGCAGCCCGTCTCCGTAATCCCGATCGAATGCTCGAACTGCGCAGACAGTGAGCGGTCTCGCGTGACCGCCGTCCAGCCGTCGTCGAGCAGCTTCACATCGGGGCGACCAATGTTGATCATCGGCTCGATCGTGAAGATCATGCCCGGCCGCAGCTCGGGGCCGGTGCCGGGCTTGCCGACATGGACGACTTCGGGGGCGTCGTGGAACAGCCGGCCGACGCCGTGGCCGCAGAAATCGCGGACCACGCCGTAGCGGTGCTTCTCGGCGTGGCGCTGGATCGCGTTGGCGACGTCGCCCATGCGGTTGCCAGGCTTGGCGTGCTCGATGCCGATCATCAGGCATTCGTAGGTGACTTCGACGAGGCGGCGCGCCTTGATAGGCACGTCGCCGATCAGGTACATCCGACTCGTGTCGCCGTGCCAGCCGTCGAGCAGGGGCGTGACGTCGACGTTGACGATATCACCCGATTTCAGCGTCTTCTCGCTCGGGATGCCGTGGCAGACGACATGGTTGATCGAGATGCAGACGCTGTGCGTGTAACCGCGATAGCCGAGCGTCGCGGGCACGCCGCCGCCTGCAATAATGAAGTCGTAGATCAGCCGGTCGATCTCGGCGGTGGTCACGCCCGGCACCATGTGCGGCACGATCATATCGAGCGTCTCGGCCGCGAGGCGACCCGCCTTCATCATGCCTTCGAAGGCGGCGGGGCCGTGGAGCTTGATGGCGCCGGTGCGCGCGTCGGGCTGGTCCGAGGTGACGGTTACATATTCGGTCATGTCGCGCGATATAGCGTGGCGGCGGCGGTTTTGCGAGGCTATGCGAGGGGCATGGTAGAGGAACGCATCTGGACGGCCGCGCTGACGATCATCGGCGACGAGATCCTGTCGGGCCGCACGCAAGACAAGAACGTCGCGCAGATCGCGGCCTGGCTCAACGTGCAGGGCATCCGCCTCGCCGAAGTGCGCGTGGTCGCCGACAAGACCGAGGCGATCGTCGAGGCGGTCAACATCCTGCGCCAACGCAACGACTATCTGTTCACGACCGGCGGGATCGGGCCGACTCACGACGACATCACGGTCGATGCGATCGCCGAGGCGCTGGGCGTCGCGGTCGAGCATCATCCGCGTGCGATGGCGGTGCTGGAGGCGTATTACGCGACGCGCGGCGGGCTGACCGAAGCGCGGGCGCGGATGGCGCGGGTGCCGGTCGGGGCAGACCTGATCGACAACAAGGTGTCGGGCGCGCCGGGGATCCGGATCGGTAACGTCTTCATCATGGCGGGCGTGCCGCACATTACGGCGGGGATGCTCGACGCGCTGACGGGCACGCTCGAGGGCGGGCGCCCGGTGGTGTCGAAGACGATCGGCTGCTGGGTCGCGGAGAGCGAGGTCGCCGACCTGTTGCGCGATGCCGAGAAGACTCACGAAGGCGTGGCGATCGGAAGCTATCCGTTCTTCCGCGACGGCAAGACGGGTGCGAACTTCGTGGTGCGGAGTTCGGACGAAGCGCTGGTCGATCGCTGCCTCGCGGACCTGACGCGCGATCTCGAAGCCACCGGGCGAACCGTCACGGCGCAGGGTATCTAGGCTTTTTAATTATCCTCTCCCGCCAAGGGGGAGGTGGCGCGTAGCGACGGAAGGGGAGGAGGTGCCGACCTCTGTTGCGTGTCCACCCCCTCCGTCTGGCAAGCGCCAGCCACCTCCCCCTGGCGGGGGAGGGTGAGGAACCGCCGCTTCACGCCCCCCACTCCGGGCCTTCGGGATCGGGATAGAACGCGTCCGGATCGAATGGCGCGACGCGACTGCTTGAGCGTGCCGCCAGTTCGCCCTCCGCCAGATCGGGCAAGGTCGGCGCGCCGCCGCCGAAGCGGATGCGGACATAGCCCATGCTACCGAGCAGCGCCTGGAACACCGCGACATGCTCCTCCTGCTGCATTCGCCGCCCGATCAGCGGCGCGCGCTCGGCGGAAACATAGCCCATCTGCACACCCCTCGTGCTGAATACGGCGATGGCATTGGCGTCATGCGGGTTCTTCGGCTCGCGGCGCAGCGCGACGGGCTCGCCTGGCGCGCAGAGCAGGAGTTCCATCCGCCGGTTGCTCTTGCTGCGGTCGGGGTTGGGAAAGTCGATGCCGACCACGCTGAGCGTCAATTCGTCCATGCCGCTGACCTTTCGATTGCATGCAGGCGGTGGCGGATTGCCGCGTTCCTTAGGCGCAATGATTCGGACGGCCAAGCCTATCCCGCAAGGCCCCAGGCAGCAGGCAAAAAAATAGCGGCCCGAAGACCGCTATTTCCTTCAACGAAGTCGTTAGACTTAGTTGCTGTCCGAATCGTCGTCGTTGTCTGCAACGATGACGATCCCGGCGACGACTGCTGCCGCTGCCAGAACTGCGACGATGATGCCGCCGCCGGCCAGCTCGTTCTTGTCAGCCGAAACCGAACCCGAACGAACCGACTTTGCAACCGACAGATTTGCCGGTGCTGCCATGGCCGGAGCAACTGCCATCGTGGCTGCTGCTGCGGTCAGGATGTACTTCCCAAGACGCATGATGAACTCCCTTTGTGCTCGTCACGTCGCACTTGGCACGAAACCAATTGCGAGGCAACCGAGGTAACCGGTACGAAACCGAAGTGTTCCGCACTGTTGCGGCAGTGCAACACGCATCTGCCTCCTGCTATCCATAGCGGCTGGCAGGCGTTTGAGAAAGGCTAGTTTCGCGGCAAAACCGATAAGACCCTTACCAAAAATCGCGGCTATCTCGCGGGATGCTCGAGGGCCGGATCCGACCTGTCCGAGCCGTTCGTCTGCAAGTGCCAGACATCGCCGCCTTCCAATCCCAACGCGGTAAGCTTGCCCGATGCGTACGCACCGGTATCCACGCCGATGCGATGGTTGCGATGCTCGACCTCGTCCGTCATCGTATGACCGTGGACGATGGTTTTCTCGAGCTTGTTGCGATGGTCGAGAAATGGATCACGAATCCATCGAAGATCGGAGGAGCGCTGCCGATCCAGCGGCGCGTCCGGTCGAACCCCTGCATGGACGAACGCATAGTCGCCTATGACGATCATGTCCTCGAACGCGCTGATGAATGCGCGGTGCTCCTGAGGGACAAGTTCCGCCAGGCGATGGACGAGTTCCTCATAGTCCAAGCGCTCATATTCGGTCGCGTCCATCCCATAGCTCAGGATGGTCTCCCGCCCGCCGATCCGGCAGAACAGACGGAGCGCCTTTGGCTCGCCGTCGAGCGCGCCCAGGAAAATCTCCTCGTGATTGCCGAGCAGAAAACGGACGGTGCCGCGGGTTTTGGAAAGGTCGATCAACCGATCGATGACGGCGGCGGAAGCCGGACCGCGATCGACGATATCGCCTAGGAAGATCAGCGTCGTCTCGGCGGGCCCGCGTTGGGCATCGTCCGCATCGATCAGCGCGATCAGTTCATCGAGCAGTTCGACACAGCCATGAATGTCCCCGACGGCATAGACCCGCTGCCCTTCCGGCACGACAGACGTGGAGGCCTTGGAAGCGGTACGGGACTTGAAAAGCTTGGAGATCATGGTGCCAACAATGTGTGGAGGCCGGTATCGAACGGCAATACCGTAGAGACGCGGCGCATACGGGGTAAAGCGGCGGGTCGCAATGTACGCGTGTCGATCTGCCGGCCCTTGCGCTGCGAAGCGCATGACGTGCCGATCGAACAGGTCTAATGCCCGTGGATGACCCTCATCGCCCGACTGCTGCCGCTTCTCCTGCTGACCGCTGCGGCCCCTGCCAAGGATGCGGCCCCTGCACCGGGGTTCTTCGAGGCGCTGCGGGCAGCCGATTTGCGCCTGGCGACGATCGCGTATCGCCTCACGACGGCCAACGCGCCGTTGTGCGACAGGCTTCAGCCGCAGGTTGGGATGCCGATCCATGCGCTGACCCAATATGGTCCTGGCACCCGCGATGCGGCGGCGGCGGCATTCGGGTTCGAATCGCTGATCGGCGTGGAGGGCGTGGTGGCTGGCGGGCCTGCGGATCGTGCCGGGGTCGTCGCGAACGACTCGCTGGTAGCGATCGGCGATCTCGCCTTGCCGGGATTGCCGGCGGCGAACGTGCCGGAAAACGCAGCGAGCCGGGATGTTGCGGAGGCGGCGATCGCCGACACCCCGCTGCGCCAGGCACTGCGGCTGACCGTGCTGCGGAAAGGTCAGCGGCAATCGATCGCCGTAATGCCGGTAACGGGCTGCCGATCGCGGTTCGAAATCCTGCTCGGCAGTGGTCTCGATGCCAGCGCGGACGGGTCGGTGGTACAGATCGGCGAGCGTTTCTTCGATGGCTATACCGATGCCGAGATCGCGGTCGTCGTGTCGCATGAACTCGCGCACAATATCCTGCGCCACCGGGCCCGCCTCGACGCGGCGAAGATCAATCGCGGGTTGCTGGCAGAGCTTGGCCGCAATGGCCGGCTGATCCGCGAGACCGAGGACCAGGCCGATCTGCTTGGAATTTATCTCCTCGCCAACGCTGGTTACGACCCGATGTCGGCACCCAGTTTCTGGCGGAGCAAGGGTGGCATGGTCGACGGCGGACTATTCCGAAGCCGTACGCACGCGTCGTCCAAGGCGCGTGCAGACACGCTCGAAGCCGTCGCGCGGTCGATCGCGGCGAACCCGGTCCGGCCGATCATCCCGCCGGTTGTCGCGACGCGGGACGTGCCGTTGCGCTGACGGAGGGTCGCGGTTGGTCGGGCCAGATTCCGCGTGTGTCGAGCACCGCCTTGTCGACGCGCTCCTCAAGCGGAATCGATTTGAAAACGTCATGGTCGACCAGAACGACCATGATCGGGCAGGTTTCGATTGCGGTGTCGACGTCGATCAGCGTCGCGCCGGTGTCCGCCAGGGCTGCGGGCAACGTTCGGGCATAGGGCTCTACGATCCGTACGCGGTCGCCAAAAGCGCGGGCGACGGCTTGCGCAACCTTTAGCGCGGGGCTTTCGCGGAAATCGTCGATGTTGGCCTTGAACGCCAGGCCCAGGCAGGCGACCTTTGCATCCGGCATCGATTCGACCAGCGCGGCTACCTGCGCGATGACGTGGTCGGTCTTGCCGTCGTTCACTTCGCGCGCGGTTCGGATCAGCGGTGTCTGGTCGGGCGCCGCATGGACGAGGAACCAGGGGTCGACCGCTATGCAGTGCCCGCCGACGCCCGGCCCTGGCTGAAGGATGTTCACGCGCGGATGGCGATTGGCGAGGCGGATCACCTCCCACACATCGACCCCCATCGTGTCCGCGATCAGTGACAATTCGTTTGCGAACGCGATGTTGACGTCTCGAAACGCGTTCTCGGTCAGCTTCGTCATTTCCGCCGCCCGTGCCGTCGTCGTAACGCAGGCGCCGCGGACGAACCGGCGGTAGAAGGTTAGGGCCTTGCGCGCGCATCGTGGCGTGATCCCACCGATGACGCGGTCATTGTCTATCAGTTCGACCAGAATGCGACCGGGCAGGACGCGTTCGGGACAATAGGCGATCGCAATGTCCGCCTGTTCGCCGGTCCGGCCGTGCACGCGGATATCGGGGCGCAGCGTCGCCAGCAGATCGCGGACCTGTTCGGTGGTGCCGACCGGCGAAGTCGATTCGAGAATGATCGTATCGCCGGGTTTCAGCACGCCGGCGATCGTCGTCGCCGCGTCCAGGACATAGCCGATGTCGGGCGCGTGATTGTCGTCGAACGGCGTCGGCACCGCGATGACGAACACGTCCGCAGGCTCGATCGTCATCGACGCGCGCAGCGTGCCGCGGGCGACCACGCCCGAGACAAGCCCGTCGAGGTCGACTTCTTCGATATGCACGCGTCCCGAGTTGATCGTCTCGACCACCGATTCGGTCACGTCCACGCCGAGTACGCGCGCACCGGTGCGCGCGATCACCGCGGCGGTCGGCAGCCCGATATAGCCCAGGCCCATGACGACGACGGTGAGTTCAGTCTCGGTCAGCATGTTTGGCGTTTCCCTTTGCGGTCTCGGGTGCGGTGGTGGCGATGGTGCCGAGACCGACGAAGTCGGTGACGATGGCGGCGATGCGTGCGGCTGCTTGGCCGTCGCCGAACGGGTTATGCGCGCGCGCCATCGCCGAGTAGGCGACAGGATCGTCGAGCAGGGTGAAGATTTCGGAAACGATCCGGGCCTCGTCGGTCCCGATCAACCGGGCGGTACCGGCGGCCACGCCTTCGGGGCGCTCGGTCGTCTCACGCATCACCAGCACCGGCTTGCCGAGCGCCGGCGCCTCTTCCTGCACGCCGCCAGAATCGGTCAGGACGATATCGGCCATGCTCAGCGCCCGGACGAAATGCGGGTAGTCGAGCGGCTCGATCCGCGCGACGTTGCCGCGATCGCCGAGGATCGCGTCCATGACCGATACGACGTTGGGATTGGGATGGACGGGAAACAGGACGGCGACATCGTCGCGTTCCGCTATGCGTCCGATCGCGCGTGCGATCGACGCCATGCCGTCGCCGAAATTCTCGCGGCGGTGCGTCGTGACCAGGATGATCCGCTTACCTGCGAACCGCGTGGCGATCTCGTCGAGCCCGGCGGCGAGCGAGGGGTCCGCGGCGACCTTGGCGCTGGTCCAGTGCAGCGCGTCGATCACGGTATTGCCGGTGACGTGGATCAGGTCGGCCGGAATCGTCTCGCGACGCAGGGCGTCTGCCGACGTTTCGGTCGGCGCCAGATGCAGCGCGGCGATCGGCGCCACGATTCGGCGGTTCACCTCTTCGGGCCAGGGATGATAGATGTCGCCCGATCGCAATCCGGCCTCGACATGGGCGACCGGGACCTTCCGGTAATAGGCGGCGAGCGCGCCGGTCATCGCGGTGGCGGTGTCGCCCTGGACGATGACCAGATCGGGTCGCTCGGCATCCATCACTTCGCCCAGCCCGGTGAGCAGGCGGGCCGTCAGGCGGTCCAGGGTCTGGCCCGGTTCCATCAGGTCGAGGTCGATATCGGGCGTTATGTCGGCGATCGCCAGCACCTGATCCAGCAACCCCCGGTGCTGCGCGGTGACGCACGTCCGCACCGCAAGTCCCGGAATTTCGGCCAGGGCGCGGATGACGGGAAAGAGTTTGATCGCTTCGGGACGCGTCCCGAAAATTACGAGTATCTTTGACATGGAACCTTCCTAACCCACCGCGTTTAATGACGCGCTAACCGGCTACGACGTTTCCTCGATCGGGCGGTCCGATTTGCACGGGACCGTAACGATCGGTAATTGGTGGCTGGAGTGTTGATGCAAAGATATCACTGGAGATCCGAATGACCATAAAGCCATTGCGCAAGGCTGTGTTTCCGGTCGCGGGACTCGGTACCCGCTTCCTGCCTGCCACCAAGTCGATGCCGAAGGAAATGCTCACCGTCGTCGACAAGCCCTTGATTCAATACGCCGTCGAGGAAGCCCTGGAGGCGGGGATCGAGCAGATCATCTTCGTGACCGGGCGCGGCAAGGGCGCGCTCGAGGATCATTTCGATATCTCGTACGAGCTCGAGGCGACGATGCGCGCGCGCGGCAAGTCGCTCGATGCGATCAGCCATATCCGCATGAAACCGGGTTCGCCGGTCTATGTCCGCCAGCAAGAACCGCTCGGCCTCGGCCACGCCGTATGGTGCGCGCGCGAGATCGTCGGCGACGAGCCGTTCGCGGTATTGCTGCCGGACGAACTCATGGTCGGCAAGCCCGGCTTCATGAAGCAGATGGTCGAAGCGTATAACCAGGTCGGCGGCAACGTCATCGGCGCGCTCGAAGTGCCCGATTCGGAGACCGGCAAATACGGCATCATCTCGCCGGGCGCGATCGACGGGCGCCTGACCGAAGTCACCGCACTGATCGAGAAACCCAAGCGCGGCACCGCACCGTCGAACCTGATGATCCCGGGCCGCTACATCCTCCAGCCCGAGGTTATGCGAATCCTGGAGACGCAGGAGAAGGGCGCCGGCGGCGAGATCCAGCTGACCGACGCGATGGCGCAGCTGATCGGCAACCAGCCGTTCCACGGCTTCACCTTCGATGGCCAGCGCTATGACTGCGGCGACAAGGCTGGGTACATCCAGGCAAATCTGGCGATCGCCCTGTCGCGCGACGACATCGGTCCGGCCGTGCGGCAGTTTGCCGAGCGTCTGCTGGCGAACTGATCGGCGGCTCACGACGGATATAGCGTCCCTCATCAGCAGGGGGGCCGCTGCGAAGAGCGGGGCGGCACCGGCAAGGTGCCGCCCTCAGGCGCTATCCGTTATGTCTACTTCTGCGCCACCACCACGCTGGTGTTCGGGATCGCCGTCTGCGCCAGGTCGGTCTTCGGCATGTTGAGCCCTGCGACGCTCCACTGCGTTGCGGTCCGGCACGTCGTTTTCCGAAGATGACTGCCGGTGACGGCGGGATCGGTGACGCAATATTTCTGCGTCTTCGCATCGTATTTGAGTTTCGTCGTCGGCTGCGTCTCGGCAGCGAGGCTCGGCGCAGCGGTGACGAGAACGGCGGCGGCGATGAAGCTGTTCAGGATGAGCGATGGCATGATGGCGTCCTTCGGATCGTTGGTGGCGTAACCCGATTGGGCTACGCAACGACCGATGCATTGAGTGTGCCAGTTTAATAATACAGCGCTACACCTGGGACAAGCTACTCAGCTTCTTGCGTATTTTTCCGCGCACCGCCGTGTCGATGGAATGCATGATCCGGACGTCGCACCATCATCTGGCACGAGATACAGGATATTGGCGCGTTTAGCGCTCCAACAACCGCGGCATGAGTTCGACGAAGTTGCAGGGCCGATGGCGGCTGTCGAGCTGATCGCGCAGGATCCCGTCCCAGCCATCCTTCACCGCCCCGGTCGAGCCCGGCAGCGCGAAGATGTACGTCCCCTTCGACACGCACGCGCACGCGCGCGACTGCACCGTCGACGTCCCGATCGTCTGGTAGCTGAGCATGCGGAAGAGCTCGCCGAAGCCCGGAATCATCTTGTCGGCGACCTGTTCGATCGCTTCGGGGGTCACATCGCGCCCCGTCACGCCCGTGCCACCAGTGGTGATGATGCAATCGACCGCCGGATCGCCGATCCACGCATGCAGCCGCGAGGCGATCGTCTCGACATCGTCCTTCTCGATCCGGCGATCGGCGAGCACATGCCCCGCCTCGGTCAGTCGCGCGACGAGCGTGTCGCCCGAGCGATCCTCGGCCAGCCCGCGCGTGTCCGACACCGTCAGCACGGCAATCCGCACCGGCAGGAAAATCCGGCTTTCGTCGATCGGCATGAAACTCAGTCCGCGCGCGTGATGGTTGCGGACTGCGGTCCGACGCTGGCGTTCACCGCAACCGTGCTGGCGCTCGCCCGCGCGTTCGGCCGGGCGTTCATCCGCACCGCGGTGGCACCCGGCAGGCCGGGGAAGCGCGGCCACATGCCCTGCGCTAGCGCATTGCGGCTGACCGACGCCTTCTTGCCGCCCTGCGCCTCGTACATCCAGTAATTGCGCAGCACGGTGGTCACATAGCCACGCGTCTCCCAATACGGGATGCTCTCGATATAGAGCAGCGGGTCGCCGTTATCGCGGACGATCGCGTTCCAGTCGCCGACCGGACGCGGCCCCGCATTATACGCCGCGATCACCTTCGGCAGCAGCCCGCCGGTAACGCCCGCCATGTCGCGCAGCCGCTCCAGATGGCGCTGTCCGACATCCATGTTGGTGCTGGGCTTGGTCAGCGCTTTCACGTCGATCGAGGTGCCACGCTCGCGCGCGAAATCGGTCGCGGCGGCGGGCATGATCTGCATGAGACCGTACGCGCCGGCCGGGCTCTTCACGGTATTGCGGAAGCGCGATTCCTCGAGCGTGTGCGCGTAGACCAGCGCCTTGTCGATGTGCCAGCCGCTGTCCGGCGTCCAGTTCGGCGTCGGATAGCGCGCCTCGGCGGTCGACGTCACACCCTGCGGGCAATTGTGCGCGAGCCATACGGTGGTCGCCGGCAGGCTCAACGCTTCCGCCACGCGGACCAAGTTACCGAACTCGCGCGGGTCGCCGATCTTCGCCTGCTGACGAATGACGTCGTCAGCCAGATCGGTCTCGCCGACCTCGACCAGCGCCGCCGCAACGCGAACGTTGGGACGCTTGCCGACGACCTTCCAGTCGCTGGCGACCAGGCCACCGACCGACGTTCCCTTGTCCTTCATTGCGAGCTGCTGGCGTGCAAGCTGGCCGTAGAAGCTCTCGCCGAACTGCGCCGCCGCCTTTAGCCGACCCTCGATCTTGTCGGGTCGCGAGCACACCATGTCCGCACGCGACGCCCAGTATAGTGCCGCCGCGCGAAGATCGACGTCACCGGCCCGCGCCGCGACACCCTCGAACCCGGATTCGGCATTCGCACAATCATTCTGACGCCATGCCGACAGCGCGCCGACCCAGCGGCCCTGGACCGCCCAGTCGCCGACGCCGTCCTGCGCCTTCGCCGCCATCACGCGCGCGTTCACGTCGTCGCCCTGCAGGAAATAGATCCACGCGATCTTTTGCTGCCACTCGGTCAGCGCCTCGGGGGTGAGCCCGGGTGTGCTCTCGAGCAGCGACTGCGCCTCGCGGCCCATGTCCGCCTTGACGTAGGGCTGCATCTTGAGCGCGAGATCGGCGGCGATCATGTCGCCCTGCAGGCTCTTGGCGCGGACGCGACGCGGCGCGCCGTCCTGCCAGATCAGCCGTTGCGCGGTAGGCAGGGGCGGCAGATCGACCGCCCCGCGCACCTTGGCCAGCCGTGAAATCTGTTCGGCCTCGGGCAGTTCGGGCGCTTCGTTGAGCAGCGCGACGAGCGGCTCCATCTCGATCCTGGGCGAGCCCTTCGCCGTGTACATCTCGGCGCGCGCGATCGCGTGCAGCGGGCCGGGCTTCATCGTGTCGAGCTGGATCTGCGCGTCGGTCCACTTGCCGTCGCGGATCGCCGCGAACACCGTCTTGTACGCCTCGCGCTGGCCCGCATCGAGCTGGTCCGGAATCTGCTCCAGCGTCGGTGCGCCGACCAGTTGCGGCGTCCCGAGCCGCGCATCGCCGCCCGGCTCGCCCGCAACGGCCGCCGCCAGCGCCGGGAAGGGGAGGGCGCTGAGCCCCAGCGCGATAGCCGCCCAGGAAACCGATCGGGTCCGAATCATCTCATGCCCTCTTGCGATATCTGTTCGCGCATCAGCATCTGCAAATCCTTCCAGGCCTCGGCCTTGGCCGCTGGCTTCTCGATCAGAAACCGCGGATGAAAGCTCGCGACCACGTTCGTCATGTGCGACGCGTCACCGACCCCTGTTTGTGCGGTCTTATGGTTAAACCCATGTAAACGCCCGCGCGCGGCCTGTAATTCCGTCCCGAGGATTGCACGGCTCGCCGCATTGCCCAGCAGCAGCAACCGCTTCGGCGCGACCAAGCCGATGTGATGCTTGGCGATTTCCGCAAGCCGCTCCTCGACCTCGCTCTGGATCCGCCCCGCCGTCGGCCGCTTCGCGCAGACCGCCGCGAGGTGCACCTCGTCGCGGGTCAGCCCGATCGCCGCGAGCATCTTGTCGAGCAACCGTCCCGACGCGCCGCTGAGCAATGCGCCCGCATCGCCGTCGTCGCGGTCAGGGCAATCGACAAGCACCATGACCGTAGCGTCAGCCGGCCCGATCGCGGTCAGCGAAACCCCGCTCCAGTCGGCTTCCGGAACCTCGGCCCCGGTCCGCCAGTTGAGGAAATCGGCGAGCGTAAGCGGCATGGCCGACGGCGCAGCAACCCGTGTAGCAGGTGCGGGCTGGGTAACGACGAGCGGCTCGGGCGCGGCGAACCAGTCGCGCGGGACGTCGTCGACCAGCGTGTCGACGCCAGCCTCGTGCCACCAGTCGAGCGCGCTCGCCGCGGCGTTTCGCCAATCGATGGTTTGGTCCGCCCCCATCGGGTAACCTATGCTGCACGGTTGACGTGGCGGTCAACTCGCGCAATCGCCATATTAGCCAAGACGGTGTCCGCCCGAGCCCGGACGAACGTAACGTTCGGGAAGTGGGGCAAATAGGGGAGATCCCCGGGAGACGATGATGACGACACGTGAATCGATGCCCTACGACGTGGTGATCGTCGGCGCAGGTCCGGCGGGGCTTTCGGCAGCGATCCGTCTCAAACAACTGGCAGCCGAGAAGGACGCGGAGATCAGCGTCTGCGTGCTCGAAAAGGGCTCCGAAGTCGGCGCGCATATTCTCTCGGGCGCGGTCATCGACCCGAAGAGCCTCGACGAGCTCCTGCCGACCTGGCGCGACGACGGCTGCCCGCTCGCCGAGGTGCCGGTGACCGAGAACCATCACTGGATCCTGACCAAGACGAAGAAGAGCGAGATGCCGCACTTCGTCACGCCGTCGTTCCTGCACAACAAGGGCACGTACACCGGCTCGCTCGGCAACCTCTGCCGCTGGCTCGCGGGCAAGGCGGAGGAACTCGGCGTCGAGATCTTCCCGGGCTTTGCCGCCGCCGAAATCCTGTTCAACGACGACGGATCGGTGAAGGGCGTCGCCACCGGCGACATGGGCGTCGCGCGCGATGGCACGCACAAGGGCGACTACACGCCGGGGCTCGAACTCCACGCGAAGTACACCTTCTTCTCGGAAGGGTGCCGCGGGCACCTGACCAAGCAACTGATCGCCAAGTTCGCGCTCGACAAGGACAGCGATCCGCAGGTTTACGGTCTCGGCATCAAGGAACTCTGGGACATCGATCCCGCGCTCCACAGCCCCGGCCGCGTCATCCATACGCAGGGCTGGCCGCTGACCGAAACCGACGGTTCGAACGGCGGTGGCTGGATCTATCACCAGGCGAACGGCCAGGTCTCGATCGGCTTCGTCACGTGGCTCAACTACACCAACCCGCATCTCTCGCCGTTCCACGAGATGCAGCGCTGGAAGACGCATCCCGAGATCGCCGCGCTGCTGAAGGGCGCCAAGCGCGTCAGCTACGGCGCGCGCGCGATCAGCGACGGCGGGCTGCAGTCGATCCCGAAGCTGGTCATGCCCGGCGCCGCGCTGATCGGCGACAGCGCCGGCTTCCTTAACGTGCCGCGGATCAAGGGCACGCATACCGCGATGAAGTCCGGCATGATGGCCGCCGAGGCCGCGGTCGAGGCGATCGTCTCGCAGCGCGGTCACGACGAGCTCACCGCCTATCCCGAGGCGTTTGAGCGGTCGTGGGTCAAGAAGGAGCTGTCGGTCGTCCGCAACGTCGTGCCGCTGGTCAAGAAGTTCGGCGATCTGGTCGGCTCGGGGCTCGCCGGCATCACGATGTGGCTCGAGCATCTGGGGATCAAGGTGCCCTTCACGATGCACCACCATCCCGACCATGAGAGCCTGTGGCGCAAGGACCTCGTCAAGCCGATCGCCTATCCCAAGGCCGATGGCGTCCTGACGTTCGACCGCCTCTCGTCGGTGTTCATCTCGAACACCAACCACGAGGAGGACCAGCCGGTCCACCTGACGCTCAAGGATCCGGCGGTGCCGATCGAATACAACCTGCCGATGTACGACGAGCCCGCGCAACGCTATTGCCCGGCCGGCGTTTACGAGGTGGTCGGCGAGGAAACCGGCGACCCGAAGTTCGTCATCAACGCGCAGAACTGCGTCCACTGCAAGACCTGCGACATCAAGGACCCCACCCAGAATATCAACTGGGTCGTACCCGAGGGCGGCGGAGGCCCCAATTATCCCAACATGTAAGCGTCTGTTTCTCGCACTAGGTCTTGCCGTGGCGGCTCCCGCCACGGCGGGAACGGGTGATCTCTCCGCCTATCTGAAGGCCCGCGCCGCCGACGCCGCGGGCAGGCCGGACCTTGCCGCCGCCAGCTACGCCAAAGTGCTGGCGGCATCGCCCGACGATCCCGTCGTCGCGATCCGTGCCTATCGCGAGGCGCTGGAGGCGGGCGACATGCCGCTCGCGACGCGTGCCGTAGCCGTGCTCAACAAGGCCGGCGTCGCCCCCGCCGACGCCGCGCTTCTGCCACTCGCCGATGCCGCGCGGAAGGGCGACACCAAGGCCGCAAACGCCGCCATCGCCACGCTCGCCACCGGCCCGCTCGTGGTGCTCGCGCCCTCGCTGTACGCCTGGGTCGCGCACGCCGAGGGACGCGACCCCGAACCGTCGCTCGCCACGGCCGCGAAGGACCCCGTCGCCAATCGCTTCGCCACCGAGACGCGCGTGCTGATCGCGGCGGCGCCGGCCAAGCAACCGCTCGCGATCGGCGTCTCGCGGCTGCTCGCGCGCCTCGCCAGCGACCTCGCAGCCGGCGAACCCTCGCCGCTGTCGATCGCTTTGACGCAGGCCGCGCTGCGCGCCGACCCCCGTTATGACGGCGCGCGCATCCTCCTCGCCGACGCGCTCGCCCGCAACAAGGTCGTCGACCGTGCGCTCGCCGTCCTCGACGAGATCGACCCAATGGGCCCATCCGCCGCGGCCGCCGGCGCCGAACGCATCGATATCCTGTCGAACGCCGGTCGCGACGGCGAAGCACTCGCGGCCGCCAAGAACCGCATCGACCAGCAGGGCGCGGAGCCCGCCGACTGGCAACGCTACGCCGACCTGTTGCTGACGACCGGCAACCCCGCCGAAGCCGCTACCTGGTACCAGCGCATCATCGCCGCCGACGGGGACAAGGGCGGCACTTGGGGCGCGTGGCTGCAATATGGTGGTGCGCTCGATCAGGCCGGTCGCTGGCCCGAAGCGCGCGACGCTTTGGAAAAAGCCGTCGCCCGAGGCCCCGCGCAACCGCTTGCGCTCAACTATCTCGGCTTCGCAAAGGTCGAGCATGGCGACGACATCCCCGCCTCGATCCGGTTGCTAGAACGCGCCACCCGCCTCGACCCGACCAACGCGTCGATCACCGACTCGCTGGGCTGGGCCTACCACCTCTCGGGCAACACCGCGCGCGCGCTCCCGCTGCTCGAAACCGCCGCGCAGGCCGAACCCACCAACGCCGAAATATCCGATCACCTAGGCGACGCATACTGGAGCACGGGCCGAAACTACGAAGCCCGCTACGCCTGGCGCGCCGCGCTCCTCACCGCCGAACCCACCGAAACCGCACGCATAACCGCAAAGATCGCCAACGCCCTCCCCCCAAAAGCTCGCCGCTGAAACAACGGCCCTTGCCCTGAAAGCTGAGAGGGAAGGGGCTTGCTCCGCCAACATCCGTCAGCCCAGCGAACGCTGGGGTCTCTCACGAGGCGCGCATCGCCCGCCAACGATAAGATCCCAGCGTTCGCTGGGATGACGGTCGATTGTTGGCTAAGCGAATCGGCAAAGCGCGCACCAAGCCCGCCGCCAAACCCCGAGACACCGCAATGCCCGCCATCACCGAACCCGCCCCCGCCAAGATCAACCTGGCTCTCCACGTACGCCGCCGCCGGCTCGACGGCTATCACGACCTCGAAACCCTCTTCGCCTTCGCCACCGACGGCGACCTCATCACGGTAGAAGCCGTCGAGGCTAACAGTTTTACCATAACCGGCCCCTTCGCCGCAGCACTTCTCCCAACCCCTACCACCAACCCGGCGAAGGCCGGGGCCCAATTAGGGGTGGCCCCTGAAGACGCGCACGGCTCGGCCGACGCAGCGCGAGGCGCCGCGCCTTGGCAAGGCAATCTCGTAACCGCCGCCGCCGACGCCTTCACCACCGCCTTCGCCCCCGACACCCATCACGCCATAACCCTTGAAAAGCACCTCCCCATTGCCTCAGGCATAGGCGGAGGCTCGGCCGACGCCGCTGCCACGCTCCGCGCGCTGGTCCGCCTCCACGGCATAGATCCGACCGACCCCCGCCTCCACGAAATCGCCGCGAAACTAGGCGCAGACGTCCCCGCCTGCCTAGCCAATTGCACCATGCTCGGCACCGGCAAAGGCGACACGCTGACCACGCTCGAAGGCCTGTCCGGCACGCCACTCCTGCTGGTAAATCCGGGCGTCGCGGTTTCCACCGCCGCCGTCTTCAAGACCTGGGACGGCCAGGACCGAGGCCCGATTCCGGAAGGTCCCCTCCTCGACCGCGCTAGAGCCGGCCGCAACGACCTCGAGCGCCCCGCGCTGACGCTCGCCCCCATCATCGCCGAAGTCCGCACGCTTCTCGACGCGGCGCGCGGCGTCATCCTGTCGAGAATGTCCGGCTCCGGCGCCACCTGCTTCGCCCTGTTCGAAACCACCCAGGCCCGAGACGCAGCGGCTACCGCCGCGCAAGCCTGCGGCTGGTGGACCCTCGCAACGACCATGGCCTGAAGAAAAGATGCCACCAGCGATGACGCGATTGCGCGGTCACGCCACCACGCCACATCCGTCATCCTGACGAAAGTCAGGACCCAGAGCCACAAATGACACCGCGCGTCTTTTCGCCATCTCAAGACTGTTGATGGGCCGACCACCGCCAAGCCCACGCGCGAGCAAGCCGATCCGTTCTCGACCAAACTCTGCCCAGCCCACTCTTCATCTCGGACTTGTTCCGGGATCCACGTTGGCACGGGATCCGCGGTCTCTGAGCATGCGGGCCGGTTGAGGCGGGATACGAGCCCGGCATGACGGCAGAAGAAGGCAGGGGCGCTCGACGGCTGCTGCTGTCAAGCAAGCGTCCTTTTCTTCGCAAACTCAACGTTCCCTACTTGTTCCAGGGGAACAAATAGAATACATCGGTTTGACGCGTTGAATGGCACGCGCGCTTGCTTTAGCGATGGGAGCTTATCAATGGCCGCTAATCTGAAAGTGATCGACACCGGCATGGCAACCGCAACCAACGACCGCCAGAAGGCGCTCGACGCCGCGCTCGCGCAGATCGACCGCGCGTTCGGCAAGGGCTCGGCGATGCGCCTGGGCTCGAAGGAAACCATGCAGGTCGAGGTTATCTCGACCGGCTCGCTCGGGCTCGACATCGCGCTCGGCGTTGGCGGCCTGCCGCGCGGCCGCGTGATCGAGATCTACGGTCCGGAAAGCTCGGGCAAGACCACGCTCGCGCTCCACGTGATCGCAGAAGCGCAGAAGGGCGGCGGCACCGCGGCGTTCGTCGATGCCGAGCACGCGCTCGACCCGGTCTACGCCAAGAAGCTCGGCGTCAACATCGACGAGCTGATCGTCTCGCAGCCCGACACCGGCGAGCAGGCGCTCGAGATCGTCGACACGCTGGTCCGCTCGAACGCGATCGACGTGCTCGTCGTCGACTCGGTCGCAGCGCTCGTGCCGCGCGCCGAAATCGAGGGCGAGATGGGCGACAGCCATGTCGGTCTCCAGGCCCGCCTGATGTCGCAGTCGTTGCGCAAGCTCACCGGCTCGATCAGCCGCTCGCGCTGCATGGTGATCTTCATCAACCAGCTCCGTATGAAGATCGGCGTCATGTACGGCAATCCCGAGACGACGACCGGCGGCAACGCGCTGAAGTTCTACGCCTCGGTCCGCCTCGATATCCGTCGCATCGGCGCGATCAAGGCCGGCGAAGAGGTCACCGGCAACCAGACCCGCGTGAAAGTCGTCAAGAACAAGGTCGCGCCGCCGTTCAAGCAGGTTGAGTTCGACATCATGTACGGGCAGGGCGTCTCTAAGCTCGGCGAGATCCTCGATCTCGGCGTAAAGGCCGGGCTCGTCGAGAAGTCGGGTGCGTGGTTCAGCTACGACAGCGTGCGTCTCGGCCAGGGCCGCGAGAACTCGAAGACGTTCCTGAAGGACAACCCCGAAACCGCCGACCGCCTCGAAAAGCAGATCCGCGCGCGCACCGACAAGGTCGCCGAGGAAATGATGGCCGGCCCCGACGCCGAAGACGACGTATAACCCCCTACACCCCTCTCCCTAAGGGGAGAGGGAGGGGCCCATTGCCGTCGCAATGGGAGGGTGAGGGCACGCGGCAGATGATGCGCGGTGGCGTGGCGGCAACTGGATTGGCTTTGCAGCGACGTCGGCGTTGGCATCGGCATCGGCTTTGCACCAACATCGGCATTGGATCGCGCCGCACCGCTCCGCCCCGCCCAACCCTCCACCCCGGCGAAGGCCGGGGGCCAATTGGAAAGGTGGCAATAACGAAGCGCGATCTATCGTTGCGATTGTCACCCAACCGATCTCCAGCCCCCGCAGAGGTGGTGGCTCCCACCGAACGGGAGCACCCGCGCGCCCTTGTTCTCCCGCGAAGGCGGGATCCCAGTCTGGATCCCCGCCTTCGCGGGGAAACAAGAAGGCGCGAGCTGCCGCAGAAAAATAGCGCAACAGGCGCGGCAGAGCGTCCAATTCCCCAGCGCCAAACCCGCGCGAGCGTCTATACTTCCTATACTTCGCTCCAAGCCGTCGCCCCCCAGATCCGACCATGAGGCATCCCGACCCATGACCACCGCCTACGACTGGACCGGCAGAATAGGCGACGTCTGGGCCGAGGAATGGTGCCGGACAGATCGCAGCTTCACCAACCTGACCCCGCACCTCAACGCCGCGATCCTCGCCGCCACCGCACCCCAGACGCGCAAGATCATCGACATAGGCTGCGGCGCCGGCGCGACTTCGCTCGCCACCGCGCAAGCCGTCCCGGACGCGACCGTAACCGGCATCGATCTCTCACCAACGCTGATCGATATCGCCAGACACCGCGCCGAAACCCAGTCCAACGCCAGCTTCGAATGCGCCGACATCACCGTTGCCGCCCCGAACCACGGCCCGATCGACCTCTACGTCTCGCGCCACGGCGTCATGTTCTTCGCCGACCCCCTCGTTGCTTTCGCCACGCTCGCCGAAGCCGCGGCCCCCGACGCTTCGCTCGTCTTCTCCTGTTTCGCCGAACGCGCCGCCAATCGCTGGGCCACCGAAACCGTCACTGCGACCGGCGGCGATCCCATCGCGCCTGCCAGCACCGCACCCGGCCCCTTCGCGTTTGCCGATCCGACATATGTCGCCGGAATCCTAGCAACCGCAGGCTGGAATGCCGCTCCGCCTCAGCGCCTGAATTTCGCCTACCGAGCCGGCGAGGGCGCCAATCCCGAGGCCGATGCCGTCGACTATTTCCGCCGCATAGGCCCGGCCGCCTCCGCCATCCGCGACGCGGCCCCCGAGGAACGCGGGCGCCACATCGCGCGTCTCTCCGAAGTCTGCGCGCATTACAGCGACGGCGTCACGGTAGAATTCCCCGCGGCCGCCTGGATCTGGACCGCCCGCAAAACAGCGAATTAGAATAACGGGAAGCCAGCATGATCATCGTCCACCACCTTGAAAACTCGCGATCGCAGCGCATCCTGTGGATGCTCGAGGAGCTCGGCCTCCCCTACGAGATCAAGCGCTACGAGCGGAACAAGCAGACCATGCTCGCCCCGCCCGAACTCAAGAAGGTGCATCCACTCGGCAAGTCGCCGGTGATCGAGGATGCCGATGTTCAGGGTGGCCAGGTGGTCGCCGAAACCGGCGCGATCGTCGAATATCTGGTCGACAAGGCCGACGGAAAGCTCGGCGCCCCCGCTAACCGCGCCGACGTGCTTCGCTACCGCTTCTGGCTACATTATGCGGAAGGCTCGATGATGCCGCCACTGCTGCTGAAGCTCGTCCTCGCGCGCATTCCGATCATGGGCAAGGTCGCGGTCAAGAAGATCCAGCCGATGATCGACGTCCATCTCGACTATGTCGAATCCGAACTGTCGCAGCGCCCCTGGTTCGCCGGCGCGGAGATGACCGCCGCCGACATCATGATGAGCTTCCCCCTGGAAGCCGCGCGGAGCCGCGGCGGCCTGAACGAGTCGCGCCCCGCGACGATCGCCTGGCTGGCCAAGGTCCACGCGCGGCCGGCATATCAGGCTGGACTCAAGAAGGGTGGGCCATACGCCTACTCTTGAGGGCTGCAGACCAGGAGCCGCGTCGAGGCCGAGAATGCGACCTTTCCCTCAACACCACCCCGGCGAAGGCCGGGGCCCAGTTGGAAAGGTTGGAGTAACGAGGCGCGCCGGTCACCATCAGCGTCCCCCAACTGGACCCCGGCCTTCGCCGGGGCGGTACTTCTTCAGTGGTCCGCCAGCGTAAAAGGGCATCCTTGGGACGTCATCGGCTCAACATCGCCAATCGCTTCAAACCTGCCCCGGCCCGATCTTCTCGTAGCTGTCCACATTCACCTTCGGCCCATGCCCGGTCGGCGCCACCGGCGGATCACGATCGGCCGGCTCACGCTCGTCGAGCCCACCCTCCCATTTCGCCACCACGGTCGCCGCCACCGCATTGCCGATGACGTTGGTCGCCGAGCGCCCCATGTCGAGGAAATGATCCACCGCCAGGATCAGCAGGATCCCCGCCTCCGGGATCTTGAACATCGACAGAGTCCCCGCGATCACCACCAGCGAAGCCCGCGGCACGCCCGCAATCCCCTTCGACGTCACCATCAGCACCAGCAGCATCGCGATCTGCTGCCCGATCGGCATGTCGATGCCGTACGCCTGCGCGATGAACAGCGACGCGAACGTCATGTACATCATCGACCCGTCGAGATTGAACGAATAGCCCAGCGGCAGCACGAAGCTCGCGATCCGCGGCGGCACGCCGAACCGGTCGAGCGCCTCCAGCGTCCGCGGGTACGCTGCCTCCGACGACGCCGCCGAGAAGGCGAGAATGAGCGGATCGCGGATATAGCGCACCAGCAACCGCGTCCGCGGCCCGATCAGCAGGAACGCGATCCCGATCAGCATTGCCCACAGCAGCGCCAGGCCGATATAGAAGGTCAGCATGAAATAGCCGAGCTGGCCGAGGATGGTCGGCCCGCGTTCGGCGAGCGTCGCGGTCACCGCCGCGAACACCGCGAACGGCGCGAACCGCATCACGTAATTGGTGATCTGGAGCATCACCGCGACCAGCGCCTCGATCGCCTTGACCAGCGGCGCGGCCTTCTCGCCGACCGCGGTGATCGCGACGCCGACGAACACCGAGAACACGACGATCTGGAGAATCTCGTTGCTCGCCATCGCCGCGATCATCGAATCGGGCACGATATGCGAGATGAACTTGGCGAGGTCGAACGCCGCGGCATCGACGCCGCTCGACGCGGTCGCCGGCGGGATCGCGAGTTCCAGCCCGACGCCCGGCTGCAAGACGTTGACCAGGATCATGCCCAAGGTGAGCGACAACAGGCTCGCGCAGATGAACCAGCCGAGGCTGCGCAATCCGACCCGCCCGAGCGCGCCGGTGTCGCCCATGTGCGCGATCCCGACGACCAGCGTCGAGAAGACCAGCGGTGCGATGATCATCTTGATCAGCCGCAGGAACAGCGACGTCACGATCGAGAAATAGCCGGCGATGTCCTTCAACTGCGCGGCGGACTCGGCCGTGCCGTCGTCGATCGACGCGTTCAGGACCCAGCCGACGACCATCCCCGCGACGAGGCCGAACAAGATGTAATAGGTTAGCCGCTTGGCCATTAATCGCTCCCGAGAAGTGCGGACAGGGAAGGGGATTGCGGCGCCCGGGTCAAGGACCCTATCGTCCGGCGATGTCGACCACATTCCGAAAATCCGTCTTCAGCCCCTCGCGCCGCGACCTGATCGGTCTTGCGATCGCGGCGCCGTTGCTGTCGACCACCGCGATCATCCGCGCCGCCGAACCCGATCTGTCGGCGCTGTCCGACATCACCGGCGCGACCAGGCCGATCGATGCCGCCGAACGCGCTGCGAGGCTGGTGCGCGCGCAGTCGCTGATGAAGGCGGCGGGCATCGGTGCGGTGCTGATCGAGCCGGGATCGTCGATGATATACTTCACCGGCGTCCGCTGGCACACGAGCGAGCGGCTGACGCTGGCGATCCTGCCGGTCGAGGGCGAACCGTGCATCGTCACGCCGTTTTTCGAGGAGCCGTCGGTGCGCGAGACGCTCGCCGTCCCCGCCGAGGTGCGCGTGTGGCAGGAGGACGAGAACCCGCTCGCGGTCGTCGCCGGATTCCTGCGCGACCGGAAACTGGCCACGCGGCCGATCGGGCTGGAGGCGGAGGTGCGCTATTTCGCCTATGCCGGTCTCCAGCGCGTGCTCGCCGAGGCGAAGATCGTGTCCGCCGACCCGGTCGTCCGCGCCTGCCGCATGATCAAGACCCCCGCCGAGATCGCGCTGATGCAGGCCGCGACCGAGGTCACGCTCGCCGCGTATCGCTGGACCTACGCGCGGGTCGAGAAGGGCATGACCGGCCCGGAGATCGGCGCGCTGATGAACGCCGCGACCAAGAAGCTCGGCGGCGCCCCCGAGTTCGCGCTCGCGCTGATCGGCGAGGCGTCTGCCTACCCGCACGGCAGCCGCGAGATCCACCGCGTCGCCGACGGACAGGTCGTGTTGATGGACTGCGGCTGCACCGTGCAGGGCTATCAGTCCGACATCTCGCGCACCTGGGTCCACGGCGCGGCAACCGCCGACCAGCGCAAGACGTGGGACCAGGTCGCCCGCGGCCAACAGATCGCGTTCTCCGCCGCCCGGATCGGCGGGACCGCGGGCAGCGTCGATGACGCGGTCCGCCGACATTACGAAATGCTAGGCTACGGCCCCGGCTACAAGCTCCCCGGCCTGTCGCACCGCACCGGCCACGGCATCGGCATGGACGGCCACGAACCCGTCAACCTCGTCCGCGACGAGACGACGAAACTGGCGACGGGGATGTGTTTCTCCGACGAACCGGGCATCTACATTCCCGGCAGGTATGGCGTCCGCATCGAGGATTGTTTCCACATGACGGATGCGGGCCCTAAATGGTTCAGCGAGCCGCCCAAGTCGCTGGATGCGCCGTTGGGGTAAAGGACGCCCAAGGAACGCCAACACCAACACCAACACCACGACCCCGGCGAAGGCCGGGGCCCAATTGGGGGACGGCGATAACGACGCGCTGCTCTCCATTATTTCCACCTTTCCAATTGGGCCCCGGCCTTCGCCGGGGTGGTGCATCGGGGCAAACGACGGCCCTCAACGAACCGCAGCACCTGCCTCCTTGTTCTCCCGCGAAGGCGGGAGCCCAGTCTGGATCCCCGCCTTCGCGGGGAAACAAGCTCTCTTCGTTTCAATTGGATGCGCGCAGCGCGGGCGTTCGCCGACACCCTTCTCTACTGCACGGCCTTCTCACACCTCCACTTGAGCGAACCGCCTCGCTCGCCTAAGTCCCCGCGCATGACATCGACGAACGACATCCGCCGCGGCTTCCTCGACTATTTCGGATCGCAGGGGCACCAGATCGTGCCCAGCGCACCGCTCGTGCCGCAGAACGACCCGACGCTGATGTTCGTCAACGCCGGGATGGTGCCGTTCAAGAACGTCTTCACCGGCCTCGAATCGCGCCCCTACACCACCGCGACCTCATCCCAGAAATGCGTCCGCGCCGGCGGCAAGCACAATGATCTCGACAATGTCGGCTACACCGCGCGGCACCATACGTTCTTCGAAATGCTCGGCAATTTCTCGTTCGGCGATTATTTCAAGGAACGGGCGATCGTCCACGCCTGGACGCTGCTCACGCGCGAATGGGGCCTGTCGCCCGACAAATTGACCGCCACCGTCTACCACACCGACGACGAGGCGTTCGATCTCTGGAAGAAGATCGCCGGCCTCCCCGATCACCGCATCATCCGCATCCCGACCAAGGACAATTTCTGGTCGATGGGCGACAACGGGCCGTGCGGTCCGTGCTCGGAAATCTTCTACGACCACGGCGAGCATATCCTCGGCGGCCCTCCCGGCAGCCCCGACGAGGACGGCGATCGCTTCGTAGAGATCTGGAACCTCGTGTTCATGCAGTACGAGCAGGAGAATGCCGAGATCGTCGGCAACCTGCCCAAGCCTTCGATCGACACCGGCATGGGGCTCGAGCGCATCGCCGCGGTCATGCAGGGCGTCACCGACAATTACGACACCGACACGTTCAAGGCGCTGATCGCCGCGAGCGGAGCCCTGACGCACACCGCGACCGACGGCGCCAACACCGCCAGCCACCGCGTGATCGCCGATCACCTGCGCACCGCCGGCTTCCTGATCGCCGACGGCGTGCTGCCCGCGAGCGAAGGCCGCGGCTACGTCCTGCGCCGGATCATGCGCCGCGCGATGCGCCACGCACACATTCTTGGCGCGAAGCAGCCGCTGATGCACCGCCTCGTCCCCGCGCTCGTCACCGAGATGGGCGCCGCCTATCCCGAACTGTCGCGCGCACGGCCGCTGATCGAGGCGACGTTGCAGCAGGAGGAAACGCGCTTCCGCCAGACGCTCGACAAGGGGCTGAAGCTGCTCGACGAAGCGACCGCGGACATGACCGACGGCACGCTGGCGGGCGACGTCGCGTTCAAGCTCTACGACACGTTCGGCTTCCCGTACGACCTGACCGAAGACGCGCTGCGCGAGCGCAACATCGCGGTCGATCGCGAGGGCTTCGACACCGCGATGGCCGAGCAGAAGCGCGCCGCCCGCGCCGCCTGGAAGGGCTCGGGCGCGAAGGCCTCGGACGACATCTGGTTCGATATCGTCGAGCAGACCGGCGGCACCGAATTCCTCGGTTACGCGTCGGACACCGGCGAGGGCGAAGTCGTCGCGCTGGTCAAGGACGGCGCGCGCGTCGACCACGCCACGACCGGCGACACCGTCGCGATCGTCGTCAACCAGACGCCCTTCTACGGCGAGAGCGGCGGGCAGGTCGGCGATGCCGGCCACATCTCCAACGACACCGGCCTCCGCGCGAACGTCACCGAGACCTCGAAGCAACTCGGCCGCGTGTTCGTCCATCACGCGATGGTCGACGCCGGCGAGATCAAGGTCGGCGACCCGGTCAAGCTCCAGATCGACGTCGCCCGCCGCGCGCAGATCCGCGCCAACCACTCGGCGACGCATCTGCTGCACGAGGCTCTCCGCGAACGGCTCGGCACGCACGTCGCGCAGAAGGGCAGCCTCGTCGCGCCCGACCGCCTCCGCTTCGACTTTTCGCAGCCGGTCGCGATGACCCCCGCCGACATCGCGCAGGTCGAGGCCGACGTGAATGCGCAGGTCCGCGGCAACGGTGCGGTGACCACGCTGCTGATGACCCCCGACGATGCGATCGCGATGGGCGCGATGGCGCTGTTCGGCGAGAAATACGGCGACGAGGTCCGCGTCGTGTCGATGGGCTCGCAGGATGACGGCAAGACCTATTCGATCGAGTTGTGCGGCGGCACGCACGTCACCGCGCTCGGCGACATCGGCCTTTTCAAGGTCGTCGGCGAAGGCGCGGTCTCGAGCGGCATCCGCCGTGTCGAAGCGCTCACCGGAGAAGCGGCGCGTGCCTACCTGACTAGCCGCGACGATCGCCTTCGTGAAGCGGCGGCGGTGTTGAAGTCGACCCCCGACGAGGTCCCGGCGCGCGTAGCGTCGTTACTCGAAGACCGCCGCCGCCTCGAACGCGAACTTGCCGACGCAAAGAAGGCGCTGGCGCTGGGCGGCGGTGGTTCGGGCGAAGCGGCTGGCCCTGAACAGGTCGGCGGCGTCGCGTTCATCGGGCAGGTGCTCAACGATTTCGAGGCGAAGGGCCTGCGCGGCGCGGTCGACGAAGCCAAGCAGCGCCTGGGCTCCGGCATCGCGGTGATGGTCGCGATCAACGACGGCCGCGCCTCGGTCGCAGTCGGTGTAACGGCCGATCTGGTCGCGAGCCACAACGCGGTCGATCTGCTCAAGATCGCGGTGGCGACGCTGGGCGGGCAGGGCGGCGGCGGCCGTCCCGACATGGCTCAGGGCGGTGGCCCGGATGGCGACAAGGCTGCGGAGGCGGTTGCTGCGGTGCGTGCGAAGCTGGAGGCGTCGGGCGCCTGAAACTCGCCGAAGTCGTACGCAAACCTCAAGCCGTGTTCCCCCGCGGACGCGGGGGCCCAGCTAAGTACCGGTAGCTGCCCTGGCTCCTGGCCCCCCGCTTTCGCGGGGAACAATAAATAGCGCAGTAAAATTATCTCCACCCCGGCGAAGGCCGGGGCCCAGTTGGCACGTCCGGAGTAACGGAGGACAGTGCGTCGTTATCACCGTCCCCCAACTGGGCCCCGGCCTTCGCCGGGGTGGTGCTCTTCGTGGGTTGGCGGTGGTCTCGAAAAGCTCAGCCGCCACGCACCTTCGCCAGCGTAGTCCCGGCAGTAATCGCCTCGATATCCGTCATCAAGTGCAGCAACCGCACCCCACTCCGCGCCATCGCCCGGTCCAGCGCCCTGGCAAAATCCTCGGTCCGGGAAACAGTCTCCGCCCAACACCCATAAGCCCGCCCCAGCGCGGCAAAGTCCGGGTTCCGCAACCCGGTCCCTGACACCCGCCCCGGATACTCCCGCTCCTGATGCATCCGGATCGTCCCGTACCCGCCGTTGTCCACAACGATAACAAGCATGTCCGCCCCATGCGCAACCGCGGTCGCCAGTTCCTGCCCGTTCATCAGGAAACACCCGTCCCCGGCCAGCGCCACGACCGTCCGCTCGGGATGCCGCAACGACGCCGCCACTGCAGCCGGCACCCCGTACCCCATAGCCCCAGCCGTCGGCGCAAGCTGCGTCCCCGGCCCGGCATACGCCCAGTACCGATGCCACCACCCCGAGTAATTTCCCGCGCCGTTGCATATAATCGCATCCGCCGGCAGCCGCTCGCGCATCGCCGCCACGCATGGCCCCAGGTCCATGACCAGATCGCGCGGCGCCGGCGTCGACCACGCAACCCACTCCGCATGCGCCTCGGACCCAGAAGTCCGCGGCGGCAGGTCGACCACCAGCAACGCCTCCGCAAACTCCGCCATCCCCGCACACACCGCCACATCCGCGCGGTACGCTCGGTGCAGTTCATCCGGATCGGGATGGACATGGATCAGCCGCTGCCCCGGATGATCAGGCGTGATTAGCGCATAGCCATCGGTCGTCGCTTCCCCCAGCCGAGGCCCGACGACCAGCAGCAGATCCGCAGCCTTCACCCGCTCGACCAGCTTCGGATTGGGGCCGTACCCCAAGTTTCCCGCCCATACCGGGCAGTCGTTCGGAACAGCATCCTGCCGCCGAAACGCCGCCGCCACCGGAATGCCGTTACGATCGGCCCAGGTCGAGAACGCCCCCGACGCCGCGGCATCCCAGCCCGCCCCGCCGACGATCGCCACCGGCCGCTCGGCGGTCGTCAGCAGATCGGCGAGTAGGTCCATCGTATCGGCGTCAGACCCTTGCGCCACCCGCTCGACCCGCGGCCGATCGACCGCGTCGACGACGTCGAGCAGCATATCCTCGGGCAACGCCAGCACCACCGGCCCCGGCCGCCCCGACATCGCCGTCGCATAGGCGCGCGCGACATATTCCGGGATCCGCCGCGCATCGTCGATCCGCGCCGCCCATTTCGCGATCGGCGCGAACATCGCCTGGAAATCGATCTCCTGGAACGCCTCGCGGTCGCGCGTGCCGCGGTCAATATCGCCAACGAACAGGATCATCGGCTGAGAATCCTGCATCGCGACATGCACGCCGATCGACGCGTTGGTCGCGCCCGGCCCGCGCGTCACGAACGCCACCCCCGGCCGATGCGTCAGCGTCCCGTCCGCGCACGCCATGAACCCGACGCCGCCCTCCTGCCGGCACACCACGAGGTCGATGGCCGGCGTATCGTGCAGCGCGTCGAGCACGGCGAGGAAGCTCTCCCCCGGCACGGTGAAGATCCGGTCGCAGCCCTGTGCGACGAGTTGGTCGACCAGGATACGGCCGCCGGTGCGTGGTGTGATCATCGGCGCATCCTGCCGTCCGTTGTGCGCGAAGTCGAGAAACGGTTACGCTGACATCGAAGCCGGGACCAACCCGACTCGCCCGGAGAGGATCATGACCGACTTCACCACCGTCGCCGACGGCCTGCGTTTCCCCGAGGGCCCGGTGGCGATGCCCGACGGTAGCGTCATCCTCGTCGAGATCGAAGCCGGCCGGATCACGCGCATCGCCTCAGACGGTACCAAGTCGACCGTAGCCGAACCCGGCGGCGGCCCCAACGGCCTCGCGATCGGTCCCGACGGCAAGCTGTATTGCTGCAACAATGGCGGCTTCGCGTGGCGCGAGACGAACAGCTTCCTCACCCCGCACGGCCAGCCGGACGACTATTCGGGCGGCCGCATCGAGCGGATCGACATCGCCACCGGCGCGGTCGAGATCCTCTACAAGGACGGCGATTTCGGCTGCTCGCTGCGTGGACCCAACGACATCGTCTTCGATTCGCACGGCGGCTTCTGGTTCACCGACCACGGCAAATCGCGCGACCGCGAACGTGACATCACCGGCATCTTCTACGCGAAAGCCGACGGCAGCCACCTGGAGGAAGTGATCTTCCCGAGCGAAAACCCCAACGGCATCGGCCTCTCCCCCGACGGCAAGACGTTGTACGCAGCGGAAACCTACACCTGTCGCCTGATGGCGTTCGACATCGTCGCGCCGGGCAAGGTTGCCAGCGCCGCGGGCACGCCGCTCTACCGCCCGGCCGGCTACAAGTTCTTCGACTCGCTCGGGGTCGAGGCGTGCGGGAACATCTGCGTCGCGACGATCGGCGAATGCGGGATCAGCGTGATCTCGCCCGCCGGGGACCTGGTCGAGTTCGTCGCGACCGACGACGTTTTCACCACCAACATCTGCTGGGGTGGCGCGGACGGCATGGACGCGTACATAACCTGCTCGGGCAGCGGCCGGCTGGTGAAGACGCGGTGGAGGCGGCCAGGGTTGGTACTGGCGTATTGACCCTGTTGTGCCCTCCCCCTGGCGGGGGAGGATCGTGAGAAGTCTACCGCGCCACGTTGCCGACCGACCACCAGCGCCTTATGCGAGGCCAAAGACCAGAGGAGGATGCATGGCGAACAAGCGCTACACCGATGCGGCAACGGCACTCGAAGGCGTGCTGTTCGACGGCATGACGATCTGTGCGGGCGGGTTCGGGCTGTGCGGCATCCCCGAGCGGCTGATCGACGCGATCGAGGCGTCCGGCGTCAAGGACCTGACGATCGCCAGCAACAATGCCGGGATCGACGGGCAGGGCCTCGGCAAACTGCTCCGCTCCCGCCAGGTCAAGAAGATGATTTCGTCCTATGTCGGCGAGAACAAGGAATTCGAGCGGCAGTATCTCAGCGGCGAACTCGAGGTCGAGTTCTGCCCGCAGGGCACGCTCGCCGAACGCTGCCGGGCAGGGGGCGCAGGCATCCCCGGCTTCTATACAAAGACCGGCGTCGGCACGCAGGTTGCCGAGGGCAAGGAAACGAAGGTCTTCGATGGCCAGGAATACATCCTCGAACGCGGCATCCGCGCCGACCTCGCGATCATTAAGGGCTGGAAGGCGGACGAAAGCGGCAACCTCATCTTCCGCAAGACGGCGCGCAACTTCAACCAGCCGATGGCGACCGCGGGCAAGATCTGCGTCGCCGAGGTCGAGGAGATCGTGCCCGTCGGCAGCCTCGACCCAGACACGATCCATCTGCCGGGCATCTACGTGAAGCGGATGATCGTCGGCGCCCCCTACGACAAGCAGATCGAATTCCGGACCGTCCGCGAGCGGGTCTCGGCGTGAAGTCAGGCCCGTTGGTGTACAGCAAGCGTGGCCCGTTCTCCTGCGCACGCAGGAGCCCAGGGTCACGGGCGCTGCGGTTAATATCCTGGACCCCTGCGTTCGCAGGGGCACTGGCTCTACAGGGATGCGTGAGCGTTTCCGCACCGACCTCGATCGCGTCCTCGCCTAGCATCGCCGCCCCCGTCGCCGTGGACGGCGTCTCCGCCGGCATGCAGTATCTCTACGCCTCGGGCGAAGCCGCAGCTGTCAGCATCCAGGCCTGGAACGCGCTCGTCGGCTACGTCCGCGCGCAACGCACGCCGACCTCGGTCGTCCTCGCGCAAGGCGCCTCGCTAGCCGCCCCCACTTGGACATCCTGCGGCACCAAACCCAAAGCCGCCGTGTTCGACGTCGACGAGACCGTCCTTCTCAACCTCGGCTTCGAATACGACGCCTCCTCCGGCCAGCCCTGGTCCGACCCTCGTTGGCAGGACTGGGAACGCACCGGCATCAAGCAAGTCGCCCCCGTCCCGGGCGCCCTCAACGCACTAACCGCCCTCCGCGCGATGGGCGTCACGGTGATCTTCAACACCAACCGCTCCGCCGCCAACGCCGCACAGACGGAGGCCGCGATCGAAGCCGCAGGCCTAGGCCCCGCTCGCCACGGCGAAACCCTGTTCCTCGCCGGCGACGACGCGACCGGTTCGAAGAAGGACGGCCGCCGCGCGACGATCGCCGCGAAATACTGCGTCGTCGCGATGGGTGGCGACCAACTCGGCGACTTCAGCGACCTGTTCAACGCCGGCCAGACCCCCGCCGCCCGCCGCGCCGTGGTGCAGTCACCCGCGATCACGGCCAAATGGGGCGCAGGGTGGTTCGTCCTGCCCAACCCCGTCTACGGCACCGCGCTCAAAGGCAATCGCGACGAGGTGTTCCCGCCAGCAGTCCGCTGGGCTCCGACTGGAGGCGTACGCTAATGGCCGACCACCCCAATTCGATCGCACTCGACAAGGGCGCGCAGCTGACGAGCGACTCGGTTGAGGTTGCACGCATCTGGATCACCAACGGCGCGGGCAGCAACGTGCTGATCGACGCGGGCATACTCGAGGACCCGACCGTGTTCGGCTACCTGATCGCCGACACGATCCGCCACGCCGCGCGCGCCTATGCGGGCACCTGGGGCCTCGACGAGGATGCCGCGTTGCAGGCGATCGTCGACGGCGTCGGCACCGAGCTCCGTGAACAATTCACGACCATCACCACCATCCAGGAAGGAATGCACTGATGCCCTGGGACCGTAACCAGATGGCCGCGCGCGCGGCGCAGGAACTGAAGGACGGCTATTACGTCAATCTCGGCATCGGCATCCCGACTTTGGTCGCGAACAACATCCCCGAGGGCATGACCGTCACGCTCCAGTCCGAGAACGGCATGCTCGGGATCGGCCCGTTCCCCTATGCGGGCGAAGAGGACGCCGACCTGATCAACGCCGGCAAGCAGACGATCAGCGAACTCCCGTCGTCGGTCTATTTCAGCTCGTCGGACAGCTTCGCGATGATCCGCGGCGGGCATATCGACCTGACGGTGCTGGGTGCGATGGAGGTCAGCGAAGGCGGCGACATCGCCAACTGGATGATCCCGGGCAAGATGATCAAGGGCATGGGCGGCGCGATGGATCTCGTCGCGGGCGTCAAGCAGATCATCGTCGTGATGGACCACAATGCCAAGGACGGCAGCCCCAAGTTTATCCCGTCGTGTACGCTGCCGCTCACCGGCAAGAACGTCGTCGACATGATCGTCACCGACCTCGCCGTATTCCAGCGCCCCGATCACGACACCCCGTTCAAGCTCGTCGAACTCGCCCCCGGCGTGACCGCGGACGAGGTCGCGGCGAAGACGACGGCGCACTATACCGCCTGATGAAACGCGCCGCCATCGTCATAGCGCTGATCGCGATCCTGATCGCGGGCACGGCGTTCACGGCCGGGCCGGGCACGCTCAGCGTCCTCGACGGCGTGATGGGCGGCGGGCGCGGCACGGCGCGGGTGCGCGAGGGCGTTCCGTTCGGCACGCACGGCCAGAAGCTCGACGTGTGGCGGCCGTCCGGTGGCGCGAAGACCGGTCTGCCGGTGCTGATCTTCTGGTACGGCGGCGGCTGGGTGCACGGCTCGCGCGGCGCCTACGCGTTCGCGGCGCGCGCCTATGCGAAGGCCGGCTACGTCGTCGTCATGCCCGACTACCGCAAGGTTCCCGACGTCCGCTTCCCCGCCTTCGTCCAAGACGGCGCCGAAGCGGTGAAATGGACCCGCGACCACATCGCGCAGTCGGGCGGCGACCCGAACCGGATCGCCGTCGCCGGCCATTCCGCCGGCGCCTATACCGTCGCGATGCTGACGCTCGACCAGCGCTGGCTGAAAGCGGAAGGCGTCGATCCGCACGTCATCAAGGCCGCGGTCGGCCTGTGCGGCCCCTATGATTTCTATCCCTTCACCGCCAAGCGGGCGATCGACGCGATGCAGGGCGCCTCCGACCCGGTGATGACCCAGCCGATCCACTTCGCGCGGGCGGATGCGCCGCCCATGCTGCTGATCACCGCCGGTAACGACACGCAGGTCAAGCCGCACAATGCGATCAACCTCACCGCGCGGTTGAAGGCGCTCGGCGCACCGGTGACGCACATCGATTACCCGGGTTTGAGCCACGAGAACGTTGCGATGGCCTTGTCGAAACCGTTCCGCGGCAAGGCGCCCGTGTTGGCCGACAGCGTTGCGTTCCTCGATCGCGCGATGCCGGCGCGGTAGCCGCGCGCCCCTCCGTCATCCTGACGAAAGTCAGGACCCAGAGCCATGAAAGACGGCGCCCGTAACCCTGGGTCCTGACTTTCGTCAGGATGACGACGGGTACGCGGCGCGTCGAAGCATTCTTACGACCGAAAATTACTTGCAACCTTGGCGTCGCAGCAAGTTTCGGTTAACGCCGCCCCATCATGGCCACTCCGCAAACGCTGTACGAAAAGATCTGGGCGGAGCACGTCGTCGAACGCCGCGACGACGGCACCTGCCTGATCTATATCGACCGCCACCTCGTCCACGAGGTCACCAGCCCGCAGGCCTTCGAAGGCCTCCGCGTGGCGGGCCGCAAGGTGCGCCGCCCCGACCTGACGCTCGCGGTCCCCGATCACAACCTGCCGACGACCGCGCGCAGGGACGCCGCCGGTCGTGTCCTGCCGATCGCCGACCCCGAAAGCGCGCAGCAGCTCGACGCGCTCCGCCGCAATACGACCGAGTTCGGCATCGACTATATCGACGCAATGGCCGTCGAGCAGGGCATCGTTCACGTCGTCGGTCCGGAACAGGGCTTTACGCTCCCCGGCATCACGCTGGTCTGCGGCGACAGCCACACGTCCGCACACGGCGCACTCGGCGCTTTGGCGTTCGGGATCGGCACCAGCGAGGTCGAGCACGTCCTCGCCACGCAGACGTTGCTGCTGTCGCAGGCCAAGACGATGGAAGTCCGCGTCGACGGCGAACTCGGCTTCGGCGTCTCCCCGAAGGACGTCATCCTGGCGATCATCGGCAAGATCGGCGCGGCCGGCGGTACCGGCCACGTCATCGAATTTACCGGCAGCGTCATCCGCCGCATGTCGATCGAAGGTCGCCTGACGATCGCCAACATGTCGATCGAGGCGGGCGCGCGCGCCGGCCTGATCGCGCCCGACGACACGACGTTCGCGTACCTCAAGGGCCGTCCGATGGCGCCGACCGGCGAACACTGGGATCGTGCCGTCGCCTGGTGGCGCAGCCTCGCGACCGATCCCGGCGCGAAGTACGACAAGTCGGTCACGCTCGACGCCGCCGATATCGCCCCCGGCCTCACCTGGGGCACCAGCCCCGAGGACGTCGTCCCGATCACCGGAGTCGTCCCCGAACCGTCGAGCTTCGCCGATCCCGCCAAGCAAGCGGCGGCGCAGAAGTCGCTCGACTATATGGGCCTCACCGCCGGCACCGCGATGCGCGACGTGCCGATCCAGCACGTTTTCATCGGCAGTTGCACCAACAGCCGTATCGAGGACCTCCGCGCCGCCGCAGCGATCGCCGATGGCCGCCATGTCGCAACCGGTGTCCGCGCGCTCGTCGTGCCCGGCTCTGGCCTGGTGAAGCGCCAGGCCGAAGCCGAAGGGCTCGATCGGATCTTCATCACCGCAGGCTTCGAATGGCGCGAACCGGGCTGTTCGATGTGCCTCGCGATGAACCCGGACAAAGTCCCTGCGGGGGAGCGTTGCGCTTCCACGTCGAACCGTAATTTCGTCGGCCGACAGGGTCCCGGAGCGCGCACGCATCTGGTATCACCCGCGATGGCGGCGGCAGCGGCGGTGACCGGTAAGCTGAGCGACGTCAGAGAGTTGATGGGGGCAAGAACATGAAGAAGGTTTTCGTATTGCTGGCGGCTGGCGCGATGCTCAGCGGCGTTGCGGCCTATGTCGCCTCGGCGCGCGTGGTTCCGGAGCGTACGGAACAGCGATGACCCCCGTCACCACCGTCTCGGGCCGCGCCTATCCCTGGGGCGCGAAGAACATCGACACCGACGTCATCATCCCGGCGCACTGGCTGAAGACGATCACGCGCACCGGCCTCGGCCGCGGCGCGTTCGAGACGGTGCGCGCGCAACCCGGCAACATCTTCGACGATCCGCGTTATGCCGGCTCGCCGATCCTGATCGCCGGCGATAATTTCGGCTGCGGGTCCAGCCGCGAGCATGCCGCCTGGGCACTCGCCGACATGGGCATCACCGCGGTGATCGCGCCGAGCTTCTCCGACATCTTCTCGGGCAACGCGTTCAAGAACGGCATCGTCCCCGTCGTGCTTCCTGAGGAAGCGATCGACCGCCTGATCGAGGTCGCCAAGGACCAGATCGTCACCGTCGACATCGAGACGATGACCGTCACCACCCCGTTCCAGGATCGCTTCACCTTCGAACTCGACGCATTCCGCCGCCAGTGTCTCATGGAAGGGCTGGACGAAGTCGGCCTGACGCTGGCAAGGGATACCCAGATTTCAAATTTCGAGGAGGCGGTCGCATCGAATCGCCCCTGGATGACGGTGGAGAGCGGGTATGCGAGCATTGGTGTCGAAGGCAGTCGGCGGACCTGAAACTCTGGAAATGGTCGAGCTGCCCGATCTGGTAGCCGGCCCCGGGCAGGTGGTGGTCGCGGTCAAGGCCTGCGCGATCAACTTTCCCGACGTCCTGATCATCGAGGACAAATACCAGTTCAAGCCGCAGCGCCCGTTCGCACCGGGCGGCGAGATCGCCGGCACGATCGCCTCGATCGGCGAGGGCGTCACCGGCTGGGAAGTCGGCGACCGCGTGATCGCGATGCTCGGTCATGGCGGCCTGTGCGAGCAGGTCATCGCCGACCCCGCCAAGCTCTACCGTCTCCCCGAGGGCCGCAGCTTTGCCGAGGGTGCCTCGCTGATCCTCACCTACGGCACGACGATCCACGCGCTGCTCGACCGCGGCCATATCAAGGCGGGGCAGACGCTGCTCGTGCTCGGCGCGGCCGGCGGGGTAGGGCTCGCCGCGATCGAACTTGGCAAGGCGTTCGGCGCGAAGGTCGTCGCCGCGGTCTCGTCCGAGGAAAAGGCCGCTGCCGCCAAGTCCGCGGGTGCCGACGAAACGCTGATCTATGCCCGCGCCCCGTTCGATAAGGATCAGTCGAAGGCGCTCGCCGAGCAGTTCAAGGCCGCGGTCGGTCGCGACGGCGCGCATGTGATCTACGATCCGGTCGGCGGCGATTATGCCGAGCCCGCGCTGCGTTCGATCGCATGGGAGGGCAAGTATCTCGTCGTCGGTTTCCCCGCCGGGATCCCGCGCCTGCCGCTCAACCTGACGCTGCTCAAAAGCTGTGACGTGTGTGGGGTGTTCTGGGGCGCGTTCGCGGCGCGCGACCCTAAGGCGAACCAAGCGCATATCGAAACGCTGTTCGAGCTCTGGGAGGCAGGAAAGATCGCACCGCGCGTCACGGAGGTCTTCGCGTTCGAAGATGGCGGCAAGGCGATCGCCAAGATGGCGGCGCGCGGCGCGATCGGAAAACTCGTCGTCGAGGTCGGCTGACCGGATCGCCTCGGTCCGACCTTGCGGACGGCGAAATGCGGCATTGTTGCGCATGCGCGGTCCGCGACCTATCTCGGATGCAAGACGAGACTGCATCGGGGACCTGCGCAATGACAACATTCGACGATCGCGAACGCGCCAGCGAGGCGCATTTCGTGCGCCAGGATGAAATGGCATTCCGGATCACGGCGCGGCGGAATCGCTTGCTTGGCGTCTGGGCGGCGCATGAGATGAAACTCACCCCCGAGGAAACCGATGCATATGCCACGGCGCTCGTCCATGCGGATATGGAGGGCGGCGGCGATGACGACGTCGTCCGGAAGCTGGTCGGCGACATGACCGCCGCGGGCCTGGATCACGACGAGGCGACCGTCCGCCGCGCGCTCGCGCAGCAGATGATCGAGGCGCGTCGCCAGCTGCTGGAGGCGCATTGATATGCCGATGGCTGCCGACGACATTGCGACCATGATCAAGGACGCGATCCCCGACGCCCATGTCGAGATCACCGATCTTGCCTGCGACGGCGATCATTATGCCGCCAAGGTGACCGCCGCGAGCTTTGCCGGGATGAGCCGCGTGAAGCAGCACCAGGCGGTGTATGCCGCGCTAGGTGGCCGCATGGGCGGCGTCCTGCACGCACTCCAGCTTACAACTGCAATTTCCTGAGGGACGAAGACATGACCGACGACACCAACGCACGCATCGACGCAGTGGTCAAAGCCAGCCCCGTCGTATTGTTCATGAAGGGCAGCCCGCTGTTCCCGCAGTGCGGCTTTTCCAGCCGCGCGATCGCGATCCTCAACCATCTCGAGGTCGAGTTCGAGAGCGTCGACGTGTTGCAGGACCAGGGCATCCGCCAGGGGATCAAGGCCTATTCGGATTGGCCGACGATCCCGCAGCTTTACGTCGACGGCGAGTTCGTCGGCGGTTCGGACATCATGATGGAAATGTACGAAAGCGGCGAGTTGGCGCAACTGTTCGAAAAGCAGAACGCGAACTGACCACGGGGGCGCCGGGGAGGGTGGATCGACGCGAGACCGGACGGTAGCGGTCGATCCACCCTGCATGAACGCAGGTGCGCTCGGTGACATGACGCACGTTGCAGGCTCCGTGCCAACGTCGTCGCATCCAGGTTCTGCAGGGCTTCCAATAGTTAATGGGGTTTCTGCAGCGGGTCGACCTGTAAAGAATGGCGACATGCGACCGAATTGGTGAAGGTCTTGCCATCGCCGCACGAAGCCGCCATCTCGCAATCATGGCTGAGCATCCGACCGGTATCCCGATCCAGCTCGAGCCGCTCGTACTCCGCGTGCTCGCACCCAATCCGTCGCCGTACACGTACACGGGCACGCAAACCCACATCGTCGGCCGTGCCGATTTTGCCGTGATAGATCCCGGCCCGGACGACCCTCCGCATATCGCAGCCTTGGTCCGTGCGATCGACGGCCGTCCGGTGACCGCGATCGTCGTCACGCATCATCATCGCGATCACAGCCCCGCGACGCGCCGGCTCCAGGCGATAACCGGCGCCCCGATCGTCGGTGCTGCGCCCTTCGACCTCGACGACACGGGTGCGCGGGCGGACGCTTCGTTCGACCCCGCCTACGCCCCCGACCGCGTTCTCGCCGAGGGCGACACCGTCACGGGCGAGGGCTGGACGCTCGAGGCGATCGCAACGCCGGGCCACACCTCGAATCACCTCGCCTTCGCGCTGCCCGAGACCAAGGCGCTGTTCTCGGGGGATCACGTGATGGGGTGGTCGACGACGATCGTCTCGCCTCCCGACGGCAATATGACGGCGTATATGGCGAGCCTGGAAAAACTTATGGGGCGCGACGACCGTGTCTATTATCCGGGGCACGGCGAGGCGATCGATAGGCCGCAACGCCTCGTCCGCGGGATGCTCGGCCACCGCAAGCAGCGCGAGGGCCAGATCCTTCGCTTGCTCCGCGACGGCGTACGGCCGATCCCGGCGATGGTCGAGCGCATGTATGTCGGTCTGGACCCGCGGCTCGTGCCCGCTGCCGAGCGATCGGTGCTGGCGCATCTCTACGATTTGCAAACCCGCGGACTGGTCATCGAGGAAGGCGAAACATGGCAGACGAAAACCTGAGCCCCGACCTGCCCCCCGCGCGTAGCGGCGGCGTCAGCGCATTCCTGGCCAAGGCGGTCGGCGTGATTGTCATACTCGTTCTTGCGGGGTTGCTCGCATTGTGGGGCGTGCAGCGCTACGTCAGCGACCGCCTGACTCCCGATCCGACGACGATCGCCAGCGCCAGTCTGGCGGGGCTGCGCGAGCAGAACCGGCTGTCCGCATTCGCCGCGCGCTATGTCGCGGTCGTCACCTCGAAACAGTCGCAGCTCGGCTTCACCACCGAGAAGACGCTGATCATGCCCGGGATGGTGCGGTACGAGGTCGACATGGGGAAGCTGACCCAGGCCGATGTCGCCTGGGACGGCACCACCAAGACGCTGTCGGTGCGGCTGCCCGCGGTCGAGGCGGATGGCCCACAGGTCGATCTGAACGCGGTGCGCGAATATGGCTCGGGCGGCGTGCTGACCACCTTCACCGATGCCGAGAAGCGCCTCGACGCCGCCAACCGCCGTGCCGGGCAGATCGAGCTGATCCGCCAGGCACGCGAGCCGGCGATGATCAAGCTCGCCCGCGACGCCACGCGCAGGGCGGTGGAACGCAGTTTCGCGATGCCGCTCCGCGCTGCCGGGATCGATGCGACCGTCGCGGTGCGGTTCGCCGACGAACCCGTTGCGAACACGGAACGCTGGGATACCTCGCGCTCGCTGCAGGACGTGCTAGGGAATGCGCGCTAAACTCGGGATACGACCATGGAATTGAACCAGAACTTCGCCGGCATCGACATACGCGCCGAGATCGAGCGCCTCCGCAAGGAGAAGAACGCGGTCATCCTCGCGCATTATTACCAGAAGCCCGAGCTTCAGGATCTGGCCGATTTCGTCGGCGACAGCCTCGACCTGTCGCGCAAGGCCGCCGCGACCGACGCCGACGTCATCGCGTTCTGCGGCGTGCGGTTCATGGCCGAGACCGCCAAGATCCTGTCGCCCGACAAGATCGTCGTGCTGCCCGACATGGACGCCGGCTGCAGCCTCGAGGACAGCTGCCCGCCTGAGCAGTTCGCGGCCTTCCGGGCGAAGCATCCCGATCACATCGCGCTGACTTACATCAACTGCTCGACCGAGGTGAAGGCGCTCTCCGACATCATCGTGACGTCGTCGTCGGCAGACACGATCCTCGCGCAGATCCCGCTCGATCAGAAGATCATCTTTGGCCCCGACCGCAACCTCGGCGGCTATCTCGCGCGGAAGACTGGCCGCGACATGCTGCTCTGGCCGGGCGTGTGCATCGTCCACGAGGCATTCAGCGAAACCGAGCTGATGAAGCTCAAGGCGCAGCATCCCGGCGCGCCCGTCGTCGCGCATCCCGAATGCCCGCCGATCATCCTCGATCATGCCGATTATGTCGGCTCGACGCGCGGCATTCTCGATTATGCGCTGGCGATGCCCGGCGACACGCTGATCGTCGCGACCGAGCCGCACATCATTCACCAGATGGAAAAGGCGTTACCGAACAAGCGCTTCATCGGTGCGCCGGGCGCAGACGGCAACTGCAACTGCAACATCTGCCCGTACATGGCGCTCAACACGCTGGAAAAGCTGTACGTCGCGTTACGCGATCTGAGCCCGCGTATCGAGATCGAGGAGGGGCTCCGCTTGCAGGCAAAGAAGAGCCTGGACCGCATGCTGGAGATGGCGTCGAACACGGTAGGAAAGGGCGATTTGGGCCCTAAATAATGCTATGCGTGAGGCCGAGGTCCACTTCCGGGCCGCCGGACGTCGCGCGGCCGAGGTCGGGCGGCGCACCCGCCCGACAAGCGGTCGACCTTCAGGCCCTGGGAACGTCGCCGCCAAGCTGTGCGAGCGCCTGATCGATGTGGATGGCGGCAAGCGGCATCTGCAAGGCATCGGCCAGCGCGAGCGCCTCATCCAGCAAGGCGTTCAAGCGTGCGACATCGGCCATCGTCTCGGTAAGCATGGTAAAGTCCTTGGAAAACATTCTTGCAACTAGCCAGTCGGCGATTTGTTCCGGGTCGGGAAAACTTTCTCGAGCCGTTGCTCGGTGGGATTTCGCTATTCCGGGCGTCTGATTTTTGGCACCGCGCTGGTACCATCGGTGAATAATGATTTGGGGGATGTCGGGTGAGCGCAACTGGGCTCGAGGGGTTTGATGTCGAAGCGTTCGTCACGGCGACCCTCGCCGAAGACCTCGGGACGGTCGGCGACATCACGTCCGCCGCGGTCATTCCCGCCGACGCCCGCTTCACCGGCGCGATGGATAGTCGCGATCCGATCGTCGTGGCTGGATTGGCGCTTGCCGAAGCCTTTTTCCGGGCGCTCGATCCCGGTGTCCGTATCGAACGTCTCGTCCAGGACGGAGAGTCGGTCGCTGCCGGTACCGATCTGCTCAGGCTCGAGGGCGCCGCACGCGCCTTGCTGACGGCCGAGCGTTCGGCGCTCAATACGGTGCAGCATCTGTCGGGCATCGCCACGATGACCCGTCGCTACGTCGACGCGATAGCGGGCACCGGCGCGATCCTGCTGGACACGCGGAAGACCATTCCCGGGCTACGCGTACTCGAGAAATATGCGACGCGGATGGGCGGCGCGCAGAACCACAGGATGGGGCTCTGGGACGCGGCGATGATCAAGGACAATCATGTCGCGGTGGCCGGCGGCGTCGGCGAGGCCGTACGACGCGCCAAGGTGGCGGGGATCGCGCAGATCATCGTCGAGGTCGATCGGATCGATCAGATCGAACCCGCGATTGCGGCGGGGGCGACGCACCTGTTGCTCGACAACATGCCGCCACCGACGTTGCGCACGGCAGTGGCGCTGGTCGGCGGACGCGTGCCTTGCGAAGCGTCGGGCGGGGTCAGCCTCGACACCATCCGGGCGATCGCCGAAACCGGCGTTACCTATGTCTCGGTCGGTCGCTTGACGCAGTCTGCACCCGCGGCGGATATAGGGCTCGATTTCACGACTGCGTGAGTGCCGCATCCGCGCGGTATGGTGCCCGTGACTCCGCATCGGGCAGGGGACGAAGACCATGAACAGGCCGCCATCGATAGTCTGGTACGAACGCCTTTATCTCGCGTCGTTCGTGTTCGGGCTCGTTGCCTCCGCGATCAGCTGGACACAACGCGCCACGATCCTTGCCGCCAATCCTATGTTGGCCGAGGCGCACTGGATCCTGCCCGTGACGCAAGCGCTCACCATCGCGATCGCGCTGCTCATCTGGTATTTCACGGCACGCAGGCCCAGCGTGATCGCAAAATGGATGGTCGTGGTGTTTGCCGCGTTCGGTGTGCTGAGCATCCTCCTGTCGCTGGGAACATTGGCGATGGGCCGCGCGGTCAGCGGTACGACGCTGGCACTGTCGGTTCTCGCGAACGCGCTGTACATTGCTGCTGCGGTATTGCTGTTCAAACCCGACGCACAGCTCTGGTTCGGCGAGATGCCGGAATCGGACGACGATGACGAAGGGTCCGACGCCGATGCGATCGATGAGGATACGACTTATGTTCGCTAGGATCACGCTCGTCGCGGCATTTGCGCTGCCTGCAGCAGCCCATGCTCAAGCCTATCAATGCTCGGCGCCGGCCTCGATACAGCGCGTTCGTCCCGACCTGCCGTCGGACAGCCAGCCGAAGCGCGACCTACCGATCGGCAGCTATACGCTCGCGATCACCTGGGCCCCGCAATATTGCCGCGACAACGGCGATCGCGCAGGCTCGAAGTTTCAGTGCGGGGCGGGAAATCGGTTCGGTTTCACGCTCCACGGGCTCTGGCCCGACGGCGTCGGCAAGGAATGGCCGCAATATTGCCGTGCGGCCGAATTCGTACCGCCCCCGGTGATCAAGGCGCACCTGTGCACGACCCCGTCCGCGCAGTTGCTGCAACACGAATGGGCGAAGCACGGCACCTGCATGCCGGGATATCGTCCTGCCAAATACTTCGCCCAGTCCGCCGCGCTATACGGCAAGCTGCGATTTCCCGACATGGACGCGCTGTCGCGGACATCACTGACAGCAGGGCGGTTCGCGGCGGCGATGGCAAGCCGCAATCCTGGCCTGAAGGCGGACATGATGCGCGTGACCGCCACGAAGCAAGGCTGGCTGGACGAGGTCTGGATCTGTCTCGATCGCCGCTTCCGCTATCGCCGCTGCCCGGTGCACCAGGGTGGGCTTGCGCCAAGCGCGTCGCTCAAAATCTGGCGTGGGGCTCGATAGTCGATCGCGCAATCCGCCCCGGCGGTGACCTCAAATCTCGAGGGTCGTCGTCGACGGATGATGCTTGTCGAGGTGGCGCTTGATGATCCGCAGGTTGCGCGTATTCGACCGGAAGAAGAAATCCGGGACCGCACCGACGAAGGGGATCATCCCGAGTGCCCAATCGATGCCGACATTGCCGAACATCCGTGCCATCTGAATCTTCGACATACCGATGTTGCGCGCTTCCCAGGCCATCCACGCACCGACCGCGGCCGCGATCGTGCTGCCGGCAAAGGGAATGATGTCGAGGATCACGTCCATGCCGACCTTGCGGTTCGTGCCGGGAATCGTGAACAGACCCTCCATGACGCGCTCCATCGCCTCGACACGGCGGCGAACCGACAGAGCGTCGCGTCCCATCGGGAGCGTATCGAGGATCGATCCGGGGATCATGCGCGTCGGGCGTTGGGTCATGTCTGTCAGTTGGTGTCGGCGCGCAATCGGTTCAACGGGTGCCACGCTCGCGCATTGGGCTGCCACTGCTGCAGCCGGGTCGATACGAGCGACCATCGCAGCGGTCGCGCGAGCGGGATGAAGGCAACATCCGCGTTCATTGCGACATCGGCGGCGGCGATCTGTCGAGCCCGTTCCGCGAGCGTCGGTGCTTCGCGTGCGGCAGTAATTGCGGCCTGCGCGGCCTCTCCGCACACGACACATGCCGTTGCCAGATACCAGCGCGCGCTATCATAGGGCGCGACCGCATCGACCAGCGCCAGGTCGGCGTCCGCACCCTGCGCGACGCGGTAAGGCGTGATACCGACAGCGATCAGCGATGCTGCCACCTGCGCATACAGCAAGGTGGCGCCAGGCCCGTTCGGGAGGGCGATCCGAAGCGACACGGGTCCACCAGTCCATCCGGCAACGCGTTGCCGCGCCGCGACACGACGCTCGTCCTGGGTCAGCAGCGTCCAGGCAGGGACCTGCGGCAATGCGGCCGAATCGAGAATATCGGGAAGAAGGCGATCGGCCGTATCCCAGGCCGGGGCGATCGCCGTGGTCAGCGCGGTTCGGTCGATCGCCTCTGCGACCGCCTCGCGGTTTGCGGCTTCGGCGAGGAATCCGTCGCGGCGAAGTATCGCCAGTCCGAATAGTCCGGCGGCAGGATCGACACGGATATTGGCGGGCGATATCTCGGTGGTCGCTAGCAGGGGCCAGTCGACGAAGCTGCCACCGCTGACCAAGTCCGAATCGCGGTGGGCAAATCGCGCGATCGCGCGCGCCGCGCGTTCGCCGATCAACCGGACATCCTCCTCAGGCTTGATCGCGCGCTGGTCCTCCGGGTCGGCCTGGTTGGGGTCGAAGGCCGGGCGCAGCAACGGGGACCGACCGCGCGCAGCCACGCGAAAAGGCCCGCTTCCGCCGAGCGGCGTCATCCTCAGCAAACTGAGCTCGGGTTGCGCGAACAGCTTGAGCAGATCGGGACGGGGGCGGCTCAGCCTAACCTCGATCACCTGCGGGGTCATCACGACGATCTCGTCGATCGCCGTGAGGAAGGGGGCCAGCGGGTTGCGCGAGCCCGGTGCGATCTGACGTTTCAGCGCGGCAACAACCTGATCTGCGGTGACGGGCGTGCCATCGCCCCAATCGCCCTCGCGCAGACGGAAGATGTAGCTCATCCCGCCGTCGATCACGATCCAGCGCTCGGCCAGGCCAGGTTCGATCTGTCCGGCGGCATCGAATCGAACCAGACCTTGCGCGGTCGAATCGACGCACAGTCGGCTGGGCGTGTCGACCCGTACACGGCGGGCATCGACGATCCTGGGCGGAGAGCCGATCGCACTGACGATCACGGCGCCGGTATCGGGTCGCCGCCGCTCGCACCCGGTCAGCGTCATGCCGAGCCCGATGCAGACCGTTAGGAAAAGAGCCGCTCTGGTGCGGACGGCGGGACTCGAACCCGCACTCCTAGGGAGGGAGATTTTAAGTCTCCTGCGTCTACCGGTTTCGCCACGTCCGCACACGCCCCCAACAAGACGACGCCGTCCGCCGGGTCAACCCATCGCAGGTAGAAACACGACCGATCGGCGCCGGAGCCTGACATTTATGCAGCGTCACACGTTCAGGCGGGCGCGCATCTCTTTACCGGGTTTGAAATAGGGAACGCGTTTTGCGTCGACCTCGACGACTTCCCCGGTACGCGGGTTACGGCCCGTTCGTGCGTCGCGCGCGCGCGTCGAAAACGCGCCGAAGCCACGCAGTTCGACCCTGCCGTCCGCCGCCAGGCGCTTCGAGATCTCGTCGAAAAACGTGCTGACGATAAGCTCGACTTCATCGGGTTGCAGGTCCGGATGCGCCTCGGCGATCCTGAGGACCAGTTCAGATCGAATCATTCGTTTTCCCGCTCATTTGGCAGTTACGCTTATTGATGTAAGTCAACTTGCGAAGCGTTAGCACTAATCTGGGCGTAGTCAAAAACCAAAGTGAGATAGTCAATAAAAAGCCCGGCATGTTCGAGACATGCCGGGCCAATTTATCGTTAAGTCGTGAGACTTACTTCTTCTCGGCGTCCGTGCGGGCCTTGAGGGCCTCGCCGAGGATGTTGCCGAGCGTCGCGCCCGAGTCGGACGACCCGTACTGTGCGACGGCCTGCTTCTCTTCGGAGATCTGCATCGCCTTGATCGAGAAGGTCGGCTTCTTCGAACGATCGAAGCCCGTCACCATCGCGTCGAACTTCTGGCCGACCTGGAAACGCTCCGGACGCTGCTCGTCGCGATCGCGACCCAGATCCGTGCGCTTGATGAAGCCGGTCGCGCCATCGTCGCCCTGCTGCACTTCGAGGCCCGCGTCGCGGACTTCGAGAACGGTCACGGTGACGATCGCGTTCTTGTTCAGCTTGTCGCCTGCTGCTGCGATGCCGCCGGCCGAAGGCCCGCCGCGCTCGAGCTGCTTCATGCCGAGCGAGATACGCTCCTTCTCGGCGTCGATGTCGAGCACGACGGCTTCGACGGTCTCACCCTTGCGATGCAGGTTGAGCGCGTCCTCGCCCGAAACACCCCATGCGATGTCGGACATGTGGACCATGCCGTCGACGTCGTTGTCGAGGCCGATGAACAGACCGAATTCGGTCGCGTTCTTGACTTCGCCTTCGACGGTCGAACCGATCGGATGAGCGGCAGCGAATGCCTCCCAAGGATTGGCCTGAGCCTGCTTGAGGCCGAGCGAGATGCGACGCTTCTCGGAATCGACTTCGAGAACCATGACGTCGACTTCCTGCGAGGTCGACACGATCTTGCCCGGATGGACGTTCTTCTTGGTCCAGGACATTTCCGACACGTGGACGAGGCCCTCGATGCCCGCTTCCAGCTCGACGAACGCACCATATTCGGTGATGTTCGTGACGCGGCCGGTGAGCTTCGCGCCAACCGGATACTTGACCATCGCGCCATCCCAGGGATCGCTCTCCAGCTGCTTCATGCCGAGGCTGATGCGCTGGGTGTCCTTGTTGATGCGGATGATCTGCACCTTGACGGTGTCGCCGATGTTCAGGACTTCGCTCGGGTGACCGACGCGCTTATAGCTGAGATCGGTGACGTGCAGCAGGCCATCGATGCCGCCGAGATCAACGAACGCACCGTAATCGGTGATGTTCTTGACGACGCCGTCGATGATCTGGCCCTCGGCCAGGCTCAGGATCAGGCCCGAACGCTGCTCTGCGCGCGTCTCTTCGAGAACGGCGCGACGCGACACGACGATGTTGCCGCGCTTGCGGTCCATCTTCAGGATCTGGAAGGGCTGGGGGATGTCCATCAGCGGCGTGACGTCGCGCACGGGGCGGATGTCGACCTGCGAGCCCGGCAGGAACGCGACGGCGCCGTTCAGGTCGACGGTGAAGCCACCCTTCACGCGGCCGAAGATCACGCCCTCGACGCGGGTCGTCTTGGAGAATTCGGTTTCCAGCTTGTCCCATGCGGCTTCGCGACGCGCACGATCGCGGCTGAGCATTGCTTCGCCGTGGACGTTCTCGACGCGGTCGACATAGACTTCGACTTCGTCGCCGACCTTCAGGTCAGCCTTCTGGCCCGGCGCTGCGAATTCGCGAAGCGGCACGCGGCCTTCCGACTTCAGACCGACGTCGATGACGGCCATGTCGTTCTCGATGCCGGTCACGGTGCCATGCACCACGCGGCCCTCGAAGCTGTCGGCGTCGCCGAGCGTTTCGTTCAGCATCGCCGCGAAATCGTCGCGGGTCGGCATTACCTGGGTTGCCATAGAATTCAGTAATCCTAGTCTGTTTCCGGCCAAGCGGTTGGGTCCGCTGGTCTTGGCCTTCGTTGCCGCGACGACCGAACGCCGGCGCAGCATCCGGACGGCACGAGGCGCAGAGGACGTAGACGCTGAATGCGAAAACGGCGCGTGAGACTCATAGGTCTCCGCGCCTTCCTCCACGAGCATCGCTCGCCGGACATCGCCGTATAGCCGAAACCGCCTCTCGGAGCAAGATCGACTCCGCTGCGTTAGGGGCGGTTCACCACAGGAGCGAAGATTTGAACGAACGCGGCATTCTCGTGCTGGGCTGGGTCGCCACCGTGACGGCGATCGTGATGTACCTGTCGTACATCGACCAGATCATGCTGAACCTTTCGGGGCAGAAGGGATCGGTGGTCCAGCCTTTCGCGACGATGGTGAATTGCGCGCTGTGGGTGGGGTATGGGTTTTTGAAGGACAAGCGGGATTGGCCGATCGTCGTGGCGAATTTTCCGGGGGTCGTGTTCGGCGCGGTGGCGCTGGTCACTGCGCTGTAGGGGAGGGGGCGCCATAGGGGAGTTCCGCTCACTCCTCCTTGTTCTCCCGCGAAGGCGGGAGCCCAGTCTGGGTCCCCGCCTTCGCGGGGAAACAACATTGGGTCGCGGTATCTCACCCCAACAGAGCAACCACCCCGGCGAAGGCCGGGGCCCAATTGGGGGACGGTGCTAACAGAGGGCCGCGCTTCGTTACTGCAGACGTTCCAATTGGGCCCCGGCCTTCGCCGGGGCGGTGCGCTCGCCCGAGTGGGCGGAAGGCTTAAACCGAAGCGGCCTTCTTCGCCCGCTGCGCCTCCACCAGCGCAACCGCCCTTTGCACCGAAGCCTCGATCGACAGAAAGCTCGTATCCAGCAACGCAGCATCCGCCGCCATCACCAGCGGCGCAGTCGACCGACCACTATCCCGAGCATCCCGAGCCCGAATATCCGCCAGCACCCGATCCTTGCTCGCCGTCCCCCCCCGAGCCTGCAACTCCGCATGCCGCCGCTGCGCCCGAATATTCGGCGTAGCCTTCACGAACAGCTTAGCATCGGCATCCGGCGCGATCACCGTGCCGATGTCGCGCCCGTCGAGGATCGCGCCACCCTCCTGCGCCGCAAACCGCTTCTGCCGGTGCAGCAACGCTGCCCGGACCAGCGGATGCGCCGACACCACCGACGCCAGCGCGCCGATCTCGTCGTCGCGCAACGCCGGATCGCTCAACAGCGCATCGCTGAAATCGCACGCCGCGACCGCGTCCGCCTCGGTCTCCGGGTCGAGCCCCATCCGCGCCACGCTCAACGCGACCGCGCGGTACAACAGCCCGGTATCGAGATACGGCAACCCATAATGCTTGGCCAAGGCGCGCGCGATCGTGCCCTTGCCCGATGCCGCCGGACCGTCGACTGCGATGATCATCTTAATTCCCCCGGCCGGTCAGCGCATCGAGCGACCGGAAGAACACGGGATAGCTCGTCGCCACCGGCGATACATCATCGATCGTGACGGGCTCGACGGCGCCAAGTCCAGCCACCACCATGCTCATTGCGATGCGGTGGTCGAGTTTCGAGGCCACCCGAGCGCCACCGCGAATCGCCGCGCCACCCGAGCCCGTGATCGCCATGCCGTCCTCATACTCTTCACAAACCACGCCGCACGCCTCCAGCGCGATCCGCATCGTCGTGATGCGGTCCGATTCCTTGACCCGCAGCTCGTGCGCACCGCGCGCGATCGTCGTGCCGGTCGCGAAGGCGGCGGCGACGAACAGCACCGGATATTCGTCGATCATGCTCGGCGCCAGATCGGCCGGCACCTCGATCGCGGTCAGCGGCGCATGCCGGACCCGCAGGTCCGCGACCGGCTCGCCGCCGACGGTGCGCGGATCGAGCTCGGTAATGTCCGCGCCCATCATCCGCAAAGCCGTGACGATCCCGATCCGCGTCGGGTTCAGTCCGACATTGCGCACGACGATATCCGAGCCCGGCACGATCGACGCCGCCACCAGCCAGAACGCCGACGAAGACGGATCGCCCGGCACCACGATATCCTGCGGCTTCAGGTCCGCTTCGCCGGTGATCGAGATGATCCGCCCGGCCTCGGTTTCCTCGACGGTCAGCTTCGCGCCGAACCCGGTCAGCATCCGCTCGCTATGATCGCGCGTCGCGACCGGCTCGATGACCCGCGTGATCCCCGGCGTGTTGAGGCCGGCCAACAAAATCGCCGACTTCACCTGCGCCGACGCGACCGGCAGCGTGTATTCGATCGGCACTGCCGGACACATGCCTCGCACCATCAACGGCAGCCGCCCGCCCGGTGAAGACGTGATGTCCGCCCCCATCTGCGACAGCGGCTCGATCACGCGTCCCATCGGCCGCCCCGACAGCGACGCGTCGCCGGTAAAGGTGCAGGTGATCTGATGGCTCGACACCAAGCCCATCAGCAACCGCGTCGACGTCCCCGAATTGCCCATCTCCAGCGCGGTCTCGGGCTGGAGCAGTCCGCCCACGCCGACGCCGTCCACCACCCAGATCCCGTCCTCGCCCCGCTCGATCGTCGCGCCCATCGCGCGCATCGCCGCCGCAGTGGCGAGCACGTCCTCGCCCTCCAGCAAACCCTCGATCCGACTAGTGCCGACAGCTAAGCTCGCGAACATCAGCGCGCGGTGGCTGATCGACTTGTCGCCGGGGACCGCGATCGAACCGGTCAAAGGACCACGCGCGACGACGTCGAGCGGTTGGGGAAGGGGGTGTGCCATGGGGCCGGGCTTTTGACAGTGGCCTTGCGCTATGGCAAGGCGCGCCCACTTTGCGAGGGTATCCCCCCGCAATCCATTCATCCGAAAGGTTCTATCGGCATGATCAAGCCGGAATGGGGCACGAAGCGTTCGTGCCCGAAATGCGCGACGCGTTTCTACGACCTCGAAAAAGCCGACCCTGTGACCTGCATCGAGTGCGGGTATGCGTGGGAGCCCGAGCCCATCCTGAAGTCGAAGCAGCCGCTGCCGTTCGAGGTCGCCAAGCCCGACACCAAGAAGCCCGACGCGGATCTCGAGGGTGACGAGGAAGAGGACATCGCTTCGATCACCGGCGAGGACGAAGAGCCGTCTGCCGACGACGAAGTCGATCTCGGCGGCGACGACGACCTCGGCGTCGAGACGCCGCAGGACGAGCACGAGCGTTGATCTGAAAGAAATTTGGCAAGCGGTGTTTACGCCGCTTGCCAACCCGGGCGGGTCCGGTTAGTGACCCGCCTCCCAACGGGAATGGGGCCGTAGCTCAGCTGGGAGAGCGTTCGCATGGCATGCGAAAGGTCAGGGGTTCGATCCCCCTCGGCTCCACCATTCTCTTTAAGCCGTTGAAATCACGGTAAAGTGTCGGAAAACAAAGGCTTTTTACAAGCGTCTAGTACAAAGGTACGAGGACGGAAGCCTATGTGTTCATACCTCCACAGAGCCCTTAACGGGGTCTATTATTTTCGCATGGGCATACCTGCGGACCTGCGGCCCTTCATGGCGGGGAAGCGGGAGATTAAGCGTTCGCTAGGTCTAAAGGACCGTGACGCCGCCAAGGCCGTGATACCTGATATGACGAAGGCTGCTCACGCCCTGCTTAAGCAAGCTGAGCGGGATCGTGAAACGGCTGCGAAGCCTGCTCCCAAGCCGATGCCTGCTAAGTCGGCTGCTCAGTTAGAGCGGGACCGGCAACGGTGGGAGGCTGAGCAAGAGCAAGCCGACTATGCCGCTGACGAATCATTCGCCGCTGATATGGAGCATGAAGCTCTAGAACCGATCATGGATGCGCTTAGCGAGGGCAAGGAGGCTGACGCTTCCCCGGCTGAGATAGCTAGGGCCGGTCGGCTGCTAGTGCTGCATGAGCGGGAGAAGGCGGGGGCGGAACGGGAAGCCCTGCTTTTATCCATGCAGCCTAAGCATGTAAAAGATGCCCGCGCATTGCTGGGGAAAAATCGAGCCGTTGAATGGCAGCCCGCTACCGCTGAGCGCGAGCCCGCTACCGGGTCCGGTCTATATCTCGACAAGGATATCCTAGACCGCTGGGCTGCGGAACGCGGTGTCGTCAAAAAGGGCAAGGATACCCATGAGGCCGTAGCCCGTTGGTTCTATGAGCGGACTGAGCGCAAGCCGGTTGAGCGGATCACTCGGCAGAACGTGCTGGCGTTCAAAGACAAGCTGCTCGCTGAGGGGCAGACGGTCGCCAATACGAACATGAAGCTATCCCGCCTGCGGACGCTGCTAGGTTGGGCGTATCAGAACGATCTAGCGCCAGCGAACGTAGCTGAAGGCATTAGCGTCAAGGTAGCCGATGGCGGCAAGATGCAGCGCCAGCCGTTCTCCCTGTCTGATTTGCAGGCCATCTTTTCCAGCCCAGTCTATGCCAATGGGGATCGACCCAAGGGCGGCAGGCTTGAGGCTGCATACTGGCTACCGCTGCTCGCTCTATTCACCGGGGTGCGGCTAGAGGAAATTGGTCAGCTTCGTGTGTCGGACGTGCAGCGCAAGGAATACCCCGATCAAGACGGCAAGATGCTGTCAGGTTGGTTCCTTCACATCACCGGCGCTACCGACGACAAGGGGCAGGCGAACAGGATTAAGAACTCTGCCAGTGAACGCCTTGTGCCATTACATCCTGAGCTAGAGCGGCTTGGGTTTGTCGCTTATGTCGAGAAACTGCTCGATCAAAAGGGAAGGGTGTTCCCGGACCTTAAGCCCAATATATTCGGTAGGCTTACTGCAAAGTGGGGCGAATGGTTTGGGCCTTACATGCGTAATGTCTGCGGTATCACTGACAAGCGTAAGGTTTTTCATTCCTTCCGTCATACCTTCAAAGATTATGTTCGTAGGGCCAGGATCGCTGAGGGAGTGCAGCGGCAGCTAATGGGCCATGCAGGCAAGGACGTAGCCGACGATTACGGTAGCGGCTATGATCTGCATAGCTTGGCCGAGGCAATGGCAACATACCGTGTGCCGGGGCTAATCATCGCTAGCAAGCAATAGGATATCTGAATGGCATACATAGTCACATGGAAGAAGCAGCCCGGTCATGTAGTCATGAATACCGAGAGATTTGACGATTTGAATGATGCTCTTGCTGATGCGAAGATTTATATGCCGGGTCCGTATCCTGTCGAGATTACTGTGACGGATGATGAAGGCAACCAATACTACATCGGTGTTACCGGGTCATCAGACGACGATTGAAAGTCCGAACATACAGATACCCGATTTTGCGCCGGATCAGCCCCTTGGGGAATCAATCGGATGCGCTCGGGTATCTGTATGGCCTGATTAGCTATCGCCTCTCAGCGATTCTCCTAGCCCGTCTATCAGGCATCATAGCCAAGCGGGACGCCAGCCTCTCGGCGGGCCTGCTCCCCGGTCGGGGTGACGCGGTATCCCGTATCGGTCTGGAAACCGGCAACATCGCCTACCGGAGTGCCGTGGGACTGACGGGCTTGCACACCGGTCTGAGCGACCCGAATGCCGGTCACGTCCTGTCCGCCTTTGTAGGGATCATAACCGGTCATGCTCTGCCCGGTCTGAGGCCCGGTAGGGCCGCTGGGGGCCTGCGCTACGAGCGTGTAGCCGGTTGGACCCATGATCCACTGCGGGCCGGTCTGTTGCGCCTGAGCGGGCTGCTGGGCAGGCTGACGAGCAACGCCGGGAGGGGCATTGAACGCGAATGAGCTATTCACCGTCTCACCGGGCGGGATCGAAGACGCCTCGGGAACATCAGGCGTTTCTGCATAGGCTTCGACAGTGCTGCCAAGGGCATCATCAACCGTCCAATTAGCGGCATCAGCCTCGGTCACTTCGCCCTTGCTGATAGCCAACGCCTTCGCATCCTCAAGGATCATTGGTGCGAGACTATCAAGATGGCTTTCGTCACCGCTGTTATTGTATGCAGACAGCGCTTTGTCATACATAGAAACGGTAGCATCATCGCTATTATGGATAAGATCGACAGCAATCTCTAGGGTGTTCTTCAAGGCAGGAACGCGGCTCGCGAAGGCATCTAGTGCATTCTTATAGGCGATATTAGCAGGCAAGCCCTTAGCCAATTCGGTATTAGCCTGCTGCTGTACAGTGCGGGGATTGTGCCCATGTACTGCAATTAAGGAAAGAGCGGCTTTCACCTTTACGGCTTGCCGTGGAGTTAGTGCGGTCATTGGTTTTCCTTGAACATATTTAGAATGTGGGGCGGTGCCGGTTTGGCGGGCGTGGTAAGTGTCACGTCGCCGATCGTCGGGACGGGAGGGATCACGCCGGAGCGGATGGCGGCGACAAGGTACTGGAAGGCGAACTTGCAATCCTTGGCCCTAAGGTACGGACGGCCTTGGGCTTCCCAGATCGAACGGGCCTGAGCGGCGGAACGCCGGGCTTCGCATTGGCTGTCTGGGGAATAGCCGTAGATTGCGGGAGTTGCGCCGGGGCCTGATAGCCGGGGCCAGTCGGCTGCATGTTCCTCCGCTTCCCTTGTCAGGAGGACGGAAAGGTTAGCGACACGAACCGGCAGGCCAGCGGCAACTACTGCCCCGTCGCCTTCCTTCATCAGCCATACCGTTATAGCGGACCATTCCGCATGGGCCTTGGCGGCATCGGCATAGGGGCCTGCCCGCCGCATCAGTTCGTCTAGGGTTTGCGGGACTAGGGCGACCTTGGGAACGTAATCGGGACGGGAGGGCTTTGGTGCCGATCCCGTTCCCCGATCATCAGGGTTAGGCATTACGCCGCTACCGCCGCGCCCTTAACGTAGCCCCGCTGCTTGCCGACGAAGTACAGGCCGAACGCCTCCTGCGGGTTTCCCGGTGCCAATTCCATAATCGCGGCAGGGATCGCCTCCGGCTTCACCGTTACAAGATATTCGTATGCAACGTCGTCCAGCGCATCAAACCCTCTGCATTCATGCACCTTAGGGAGGGACTCCTTGGCGTCGTTGTCCCAAGTCTTTCGAGTGTAATAAATGGTGAAAGCCGTAGTCATCAGGTTGTGACCGGGTGAGGCGACAATGCGAATATCGGTGAAGTGCTTAAGGCGTGCCTCCCGCTCTACCTCGGCCTGATTGGCAAGGGCATCTGCAAAGCGATCTTTGGCATCTGCAAGAGCCTTGGCGACATCATCCGCCTTAAGAATGGCGGGCTCACCGATAATATCTTTAAGCTCGTTGATCTTACGAAGCTGAGTATCAAGGGCTTCAATCTCGGCTGCGATATTTGCAAGCGGGTTATTCGGGGTCATTGGGTTTCCTTGGGATGAATTGAGGCAATTGAGTTTAAAAATCAGCGCTGTGGAGTAGGCGCGAACGGGCCAACCTTTAGCTTCTCGGCGCGGTAGGTATGGATCGTGCCTGTATCGGCATCGACTGCGGCCATCAGAGCGGCCCGTCCCGGTCGGCCTGCGGGCTTACGGCAGAGGAAGTCAGGCAACGGGATGCCGAGGGCTTCCAGTGTGAAGCGAACGCCAATCGTTACACGGCGGTCGGTAGAGGCAAGGTAATCGGCAACCGGCTTATTATTAATGCGGTCGATATTAACGGTCACAGTATTCATAGCATATCCTTTATGGTGTGTAGGAACTTGTCCCAATGCAAAAGAGAGATAGCCCCCTTGCGTATAAGCAAACAGGAACGGTCAAAATCAGCGATATGGAATAGGTCGCCTGCTAGCTGCCAACTAGGGCAATGCTACAACTAGCAGGCTGGCAATACTCGGGGCCGATGGGCATCAGATTGTCGAGTATGCGTAGTGAGAGGAGCGGCAGGCTTATGCGCCATACATATTGCTAGCCATGAAGCGGACCTGTTAAGGTTCAACGCTCCTACATTCCTCAGATAAGATCAGCAGGTAACTTACTGGGCTTACTTGAAGGATGCGTATCAGGAATACCGATTGAGGCCGCAGAGTACCGGAGATTGATCTGGGGGTGTCAATAGATAATACTTTGGTATCATCTTAGATTAGTGAATACTGAGCTGTATCCGGTCGTCCCCTCGTCCTTCCTTCTACAGATAGATATCCGTATTTGAGGCACTTTAGGGGAGCAACTACAGCAGCATCATCTTGAGTTAGATCATACGTCGCTTGTATTGCCGGTGTCCGATACCGTGGGCCAAAATGTAAAAGTCGGCACACCTCGTCGCCCTACGGCTGACCCTCGCGGGCTGTGGTATCTACAGTTATCGCACTGTCAGACGTCCTAGGGCTTCCTAGCTTGGGCGGTAAGTCATTAGTGTTCTGTCCGCGAGCAATTCGGGGCAGGCTGGTTCTATCGCTTTAGGGTACTGAAAGGGACCGAATGAGCAGGTCAGGATGATTATCTATTGCTATACGGTCCCAATATGTCCTCACCCGAATAAGCCCCTCTCAGACTCATTCCGACAATCGGGCTGGGCAAGTACCCGGACCCTTCCTAATCGAGTCTGACGGGGCCGGGGCGGCGGATACGCGAGCCTTCCCGTCGCCTGCCCGGTGTCAGCTTGGGGAGTGGCAGCGCATTATGTCGCTAACGGACTGAGCCGCCCACTTCCCGCCTCGGGCCGTGATGATCCCGCGGGCATTCAGCTCCCCGGCAATGGCCCTCAGACTGGTATGGCCGTCAGCCTTGATCGCCTCAATGATCGGCGCAACGTCACTAGCGAACGCCTGAGCCTTGGCCTTGATCGCTTCCACCGCTGCCCCGTTGCCCTTGCTCTCCCCGAACGCCTTAGCGCCCATTGGATTACCTAGCTTGGTGCCTCTGGCCTTGGCAGCGGCGAGGGCTTCAATCGTTCGCTTGCTGATAGCTTTGCGTTCGGCCTGGGCCATTGCTGCCATGATGTGAATTGTAAGCTCGTTAGCCTCTGGCATGTCGGCAGCGATGAAGCGGGTTCCAGCATCTTGCAGCTTGGCAAGGAAGGCGAGGTTACGGCTCAGCCGGTCCAGCTTGGCGATGACGAGGGTAGCCCCTGTCACCTTGGCATGATGCAGTGCCTTGATAAGCTCAGGACGATCATCCCGCTTGCCGCTCTCTACCTCGACATACTCGCCAAGGGGCTGGCAATCCCGCGACTGGCAGAACGAGGCGATGGCAGCTTTCTGAGCATCTAGGCCCAAACCGCTGCGGCCCTGCTTGGCAGTCGAGACACGGTAGTAGGTGACGGTTCGCATTGGCTCGGTTCCCTGTTGCCAACCCTAGGTAGAACCGTTGTCCATAATTGTCAAGCGCTCGTTAGGTTATTCTGGACAGTGCCAATGGTGGATCGTTTGGCAACTGTGACACGTCATGCAGGGATGGAGAACCACGCGCGATAATGCAGGTCGCGCTAGGCGTGTCATAATCGCCCGAGGCCGGGACCGGGCATACGGGGTAAACCGCGCTCACTCTTGTCAGAATTGCCCTCTCGCGTATCACTATCGAAATTAGGTCGTAGGGCAGATGGGCGGGGGCGGGGCAAGTTTATGGCGAGGTATGCCGATCACGAGTGTAGCGATTGTAGCGTCGTTCTTCCGGCCAATGAGCTAACAAAACTTACAGTCCGGGTTTTAGATTCAACCCATACAAGCCGACGTTTTTATAATAGTGGGCGAAGCGGTTTCGGCTTTGGAAGTGGATCGTCGGAAACGTACCGTATTCGTAAATTAGAAGTATGCGACGATTGCTATGACTACCGAGCGCAGCTTGCGAAGCGTCAAGCATATATGCGCTTCATTGGATTTATTGGAATAGCGGTAGTTATTGTATTCGTTGTTGCGGCGATCGTGGGCCGGTCTTCTTCAGAAAAAAGCGAGCCACCGAAGGCCGATACGGTGCAGGCAGACGCATATTCGGATGCAAACAGTCCTCAGGTTATAAATGTGGCGAATCCAATTTCTGAAACGCCCGTACCCGAGTCGTCCAACGGTGATCAGACTGCGATTTATGAGGATAGCCCGTCAACGCGGGTAGCAGATAACTCTGCCGCTATGGAACAAGATCGGAACAGCGTTCAGCCAATCTCTGAAGCAGCCGATGCTAACAGTTCCGCAATTGCTAAAGCAACTACTACTGCCTTGGAACGAGGGATTGAGCAGGTTTGGCAAGTCGGAGGAGATACAGGTTACGTGATGGTAAGCCGCCCAATCGTCGTTGGTTTAACGACATGCAGGAACGTTTATTCCACAACGCGCTCTAATGGATCAGAAGCCCAGTCGCCTAACGTGACGTGGTGCCAAACGGACGGCGGAGAATGGATTGCGAAGCCCTATTGAGCTTGCCTCAGCTAGTACAAAGGGCTAACACAACGGTCCCGACGCCGAAATAAATATCCTTTGTTTTTCAGTGCTTACGGGGATTTTAACCGATCCCCCTCGGCTCCACCATTTCCGTTGATGACCGGTCGATTGGACCGTTGTCCCAAGCCCCGTTCATTTGACTGATATCCTAGACGTATCGGCAGGATTGGGCGCCTAAACTGTAACTCTGCTGCCTTGGCCCGTCTTCAACGCGGTTCGGGATGCGCGCCCAAACATCCCGATACAGCGCCACCCTGCATTTGGCGCAGATGCACGGTCAGCATATGCAATCGCACCGGCCAGCAAACTGTACCGTCACCCCGGACTGGTTCCGGGGTCCACCGTTCCGCAAACCAAATTCTCTTGATTTTGCGGCCCCGTGGATGCCGGAACCAGTCCGGCATGACGGACAAGGGATCGTATTTGTCGAGCCAACCCCGAATGCCGATCCTTCTTAGAACGCGGCGGATAGCCCTGCGAACGCCGACACGCTGTCGCGGTCGTCGCGCAACGCGTAGCCGGCGACACCCGCGCGCAGCGACAACTGCCCTGCGACGTTGCCGTCCACGCCCATCGCGTAGCTCATATAGCTGCGATCGGCGCGTTCCACCGTGCTCGTGAAGCTGATCGGCGCACCCGTCGGGGTCAGCGTCAGTGTCCGCGGATCGTCGTCGAACTCGCGCTCGTAGCCGGCGCGGGCGAAGAACCGCACAGGTTCGCCCGGGACTGTCCGGATCACGGCGCCGAACCGGCCGGTCAGGCTTTTCACCTCCTGCTTGCCGAACGCCGCCGCCGTCGAGAGGCCGCCGGACTCCGTATAGCCGGCAATGCGGACGCGGTCGTATTGCGCCGCGAGGTCGGGGCCGAACGCCACGCCGCCGAGCGTGACCAGGTCGAACGCGGCGGTGACGCGGCCGGCGACGTAGGTGCCGTCGGTCTCGCCCTCGTGCGAGCGGATCGCCGGGCCGAGCTGGACGGTGCGACGGATGTGGCGATAGTCGATCTCGCCATAGGTTCCGTCCGCGAGCAGGCGCACCGGGCCGAGTTCACCGCGCGCGTAGCCGCTGACCGACCAGGCGCGCGGCTTGTAGGTGCCAGCGCCGGCCTTGAAGTCGCCGGTGCCATCCGAATAGCCGCCGGCCACGCCGACTCCCGACGCGTCGCCGATCGCGAGGTCGGCGCCCGCGGTACCGCTAAAGCCGCGCTCGGTGATCCCGACGCGCTGGGCGGAATTGCCGCTCGCATAATAATGATAGCCCGCACTGCCGAACAGCGACAGCGCATGGCCGCTACGCTGCGCGCCGCCGCGCTCGGCGCCCTCGAACAGGTCGCGCTGGCCGCGGAACATCGCCTGCGCTGCATAGCCGAGCCCGGCGATCTGGTCGGGGGCCTGGACGAGGCTGGCCACGGCCTGCCCCTGGATGCGCTGCGTTTTGCCCGACGGGTGGACGCTGTCGGCCAGGATATACGTCTCGTTGGCGTCGGGCGAGACGAGCGTCGCGCGCGTGCAGGCCAGCGACGACGGCACGGTACAGGCGACGCCGGTGATGTTGGTGTAGCCATAGGTCGCGGGGCTGGCGACGAGTTCGCCGAACAGCCGGTCGGTATCGAAATACAGCGCGTTGACGTTCGCCGCTGCCAGCGCGGCCGCATAGGTGCGGTTGAACAGCTGAATGCCCGCTGCACCGCCCGATTGTACCGCGAGCGTGACGATCCGGCTGGCCCCGGCGGTCTGGAGGCGGCCGACTTGCGTGGCGAGCTGCGTGGCCGCAGTGGTCAGGATCGCGGTATTGGTGCTGCCGCCGGCCTGGAACGCGAAATAGTCGTTCCCGCCGCCCTGGATGTAGACGAGGTCGCGTGGCCCGAAGGTGCCGCCAGCGGCGAGGAAATTGCTGATCTGCGTCGTGACCGGGATCGACAGCGCGTTCGCGGCGGTGACGCGCGCCCCGCCGACTGCGTAATTGGTGCCGCCCTTGCCATAGACGGGGTCGAGCGACAGCCCGAGTCGGGCTGCGAGGACCTCGGGCGCGACCGGGTCGGGGTTGGTCGTAAAGCTGCCTGCGTCGCGCGCCAGCCGAGGATCGAGCGTCAGGTAATAGCCGCCATCGGCGAGGCTGTCGCCGAACACGACCATGCGGTTATAGGTCTCGGTGCTCGCGACGTTGGTCGGGCTGGCGGTCTGTGCTTGGACCGGACTCGCAAAACTCAGCGCGGTCCCGAACAGCAACGCCGCATAGGTCGTCTTCATGATGTCCTCTCCCTGGCGGCGAAGGATCATTGTCCTTCGCTCGACCGGGAGTGTCGGAGCCGGTTACGTCCGCGTCAAGAGACTGTCGCTTAGGGGTAGGGCGCCGTTCAGACGAACAGCCCGACCAGCAGATAGGTGCCTGCACCGATCAACCCGGCGGCGGGCAGCGTCAGCGTCCAGGCGACGACGATGTTGCTCGCCACGTTCCAGCGGACCGCGGACAGGCGCCGGGCGGCACCGACGCCGACGATCGAGCCGGTGATGGTGTGCGTCGACGAGACCGGGATGCCCCAGAAGGTCGCGGCGAACAGCGTGATCGCGCCGCCGGTCTCCGCGCAGAAGCCCTGCGCCGGAGTCAGCCGCGTGATCTTCGAGCCCATCGTGTGGACGATCCGCCAGCCACCCGACAACGTGCCGAGCGCCATCGCCGCCTGGCAGGAGAGGACGACCCAGAGCGGCACGTGAAACTCGCCGCCGAGCAGGCCTTGAGAATAGAGCAGCACGGCGATGATCCCCATCGTCTTCTGCGCGTCATTGCCGCCGTGGCCGAGCGAATAGAGCGCGGCGGAGATTAGCTGCAGCTTGCGGAAGCGCTTGTCGACGCCGAGCGGGGTGAGCTTGAGGCTGGTCCACGCCACCGCGAGCACCAGTACGAGCGCGAGCATGAGGCCGATCGCGGGCGAGGCGAAGATCGCGACGACGGTGGCGATGACGCCTTTCCAGACGATCGCGCCGAAACCGACCTTGGCGATACCTGCGCCGAGTAGGCCGCCGATCAGCGCGTGGCTGCTGCTCGATGGGATGCCGAGCACCCAGGTGATGACGTTCCACGCGATCGCGCCCATCAGCGCGGCGAAGATCACCTGCGCGTCGATCACGTGCGCCTGGACGATGCCGGTGCCGACCGTCTGCGCGACGTGAAGCCCGAAGACGGCGAACGCGATGAAGTTGAAGAACGCGGCCCAGAGGACGGCGTATTGCGGCTTCAGGACGCGCGTGGAGACGACCGTGGCGATCGAGTTCGCCGCGTCGTGGAGGCCGTTCAGGAAGTCGAACAGCAGCGCTATGCCGATGAGGCCGATGAGGAGGGGGAGGGAGAGAATCATGCGATTGCCGTCCTATCCCCGACCATTCCACCCCCCCGGCGAAGGCCGGGGTCCAATTGGGAAGGCTTTAGTAACAGCGCGCCGTTCTCAGTTATTGCTGTCCCCCAATTGGGCCCCGGCCTTCGCCGGGGGGGAGCTCCGTGGGCGGTCTCGGACTCAATCGACACATCAAGCATGGTCGATGACCAGCCCCTGGATCTCGTTCGCCACATCCTCGAAGCGATCGACGATCTTCTCCAGGCTGCTGTAGATTTCGCGGTTGATGATGAAGGTCATCGGGTCCGCGCTGATCTTCGACGCCTGGAACAGCGCGCGCAGGCCCGTATCGTGGATATCGTCGGCATGGCCCTCGATCTGGATCAGCCGCGCGGTCAGGTCGTGCAACCGCCCTGCGTTAGTGCCCAGCGACCGCAGCAGCGGGATCGCCTCGGCGGTGATCCGCGCGGCCTCGACGATGATGCCCGCCATGTCGCGCATCTCGGCCGAGAACTCGGTCACTTCGTACAGCGCGATTGCGTTGGCGGTGCCGTTCATCTGGTCGATCGCATCGTCCATCACGCCGATCAAACTCGTGATCGCGCTGCGGTCGAACGGCGTCACGAACACCCGGCGGACGTCCTGGAGGACCTCGCGCGTGATATCGTCGGCCTCGTGCTCGCGCTTGACGATTTCGGCGATCTGCCCCTCGATCGAGCCTTCGCCGTGGAGCAGCCGTGCGAGCGCATCGGCGCCGGCGACCAGGGTCGCGGCATGCGCGTCGAACAGTTCGAAGAACCGTCCCTGCTTCGGCATCAGCGACTGGAACCAGCCCAGCATCGGAATTCTCCTTTTCGCACTCTTGCGCACGACGGGTAAGATACGTTGCGCGAACGACGCCGGGATCGGCGGCTCGCGGAAAGCAGCGATCAGCGCCTTCAGGCCGGGCTCATTGACAGCGTCTGCCGCACGATCAAGCGTAAACCAGCGTGTGTCACGCTGATGACGCTCCGGCCAGTCGTCGACCTGCTCGACGAACGCGAGCGGAAAGACCGTCACGATCATGTCGCGGTAGCGGCCGGTGCGGCGGCGTTTGCGGTAGCCGAACTCGCCGACCGCGGTGGGGCAGGGGATGCCGCGGATGCCGGCCTCCTCATATGCTTCCTGCGCGGCCGCCTCGTGGCTGGCGAGCCCGACGATCGGATTGCCCTTGGGGATCACCCAGCGACCGGTATCGCGCGAGGTGATCAGCATGACGCGGGCATGGCCGTCGGCGTCGATCACATAGGGAAGTGCCGCAATCTGCTGGATAATTCGGGTCCTTGTGGGCGCGGAGTCGCGGGGAGTGGGAGACAGCTTAGACGGCGGGATGCAGCATGCACAGAGGGCGGCCGGCGGTGCCGTGCGGACTGTTGCCAGCGCGATTCCGTCCCATTCCCGGACGTGGCCGATTTAACCATTTTTGCGACTGGTCGAATTAGTAAACGCGGCGTTAACGTTCGCATCATGACCAGACGCCTAGTCCTCACCAATGAAGCCGCCCGCCATCCGCTGCGCCGATCGTTGCCGCCGCCGGTGGTCGCGGCTGCGAAAAACGACGATCAGGACGTGAAGCTGTTTTTCCTGAGCTTCGCGGCGTTCTTCACCTGCTTCTACAGCTTCATTTTTTGAAGCGAGCAATCCTCCCCCGCCAGGGGGAGGTGGCTGGCTCTTGCCAGACGGAGGGGGAGGAAAGGAGCAACCACCGTTGCGTTTCCTCCCCCTCCGTCACCTTCGGCGCCACCTCCCCCTGGCGGGGGAGGATCGTTCGGTCGCTACCCCCTCAACGTCGGCAAACACCCGACGGCATCGTCGTCACACGCGCGGTGCAGCTTCTGCGCCAGCCAAGCCGAGACTAGGCACATAGCCGCGACCAGGAACAGCATGTCCTCTGGCGTCACGCCCATCGCCGTGATCCCGATCACCAGGATCGAACCGATCGTCATCGCACCCGAATTGACGACGTTGTTCGCGGCCACGGTGCGTGCGGTCTGGTCCTTCTCCACAGTCGTCGTCAGGAACGCATAGAGCGGCACCACGAACATCCCGCCGGTGATCGCGATCGCCAGCAACGTCGCGAGCACGGGGATCGCGCCAGGCTGATGAATGAACCCGGCCCAGTCGTAATACTGCCCCGCCGGCGCCGGCGTCCAGGCCCGCGCGAGGAACGAGAACAGCACGACGAAGCCACCCATCGCGATCACCGAGGCGGGGGAGAACTTCGCCGAGATGCGCCCGCGCAGCATCGAGTTGATCACCACCGAGCCGATCGCGACGCCGACCGAGAACACCGCGATCACGAAGCTGGCGACTCGCTCGTCGGCGGTCAGCACGTTCTTCACCAAGGGCGGGAAGACGATGATCAGCACCGCGCCGATCGTCCAGAAGAAGCTGATCGCGACGATCGCGAGAAACAGCCGGGGGATGTGCAGCGTCGCGCTGATCAAGCGCCACGATGCCGTGAACGGGTTGTAGTCGAGCTTCAGCGGCGGCCCTTCGCGCGGAGCGGGAGGCACCTGGCGGCCCGCGAACCAGCCGACCAGCGCCACGATCAAGACGCCGGCGGCGGCCCCCTCGATCGGGATCCAGCCCGCCGTCACGGTGCCGAGCAGGATCGCGAGATACGTCCCCGCCTCGACCAGCCCGGTGCCGCCGAGCACATCGCAGGGCTTCAGATGCTGCGGCAGGATCGCATATTTGATCGGGCCGAAGAACGTCGAGTGGACGCCCAGGCACAGCACCGCCCCGAGCATCAGCCCGATCCCCAGCGACGGATGTCCGAAGCGCGCGACCATCAGTCCGGTCGCACCGAGGATCATGATGCCGATCTCGACGGTCTTCACGATCCGGATGATCCGCGCCTTGTCGTGGCTGTCCGCCAATTGCCCGGCGAGCGCGGACAGCAGGAAGAACGGCAGGATGCCGAGTCCCGTCGCCAGCGCGTTGAAGTTCGCCTCCATCTTCGGGTCGTTGAAGACCGCATAGGTGGCGAACAGGACCATCGAGGTCTTAAACAGATTATCGTTGAACGCGCCGAGAAACTGCGTGGTGAACAGGGGCAGGAAGCGACGTTGCTTCAGCAACCCAAGGGCATTGAGCATGCGAGAAATCGCCCAGATCGTTGCGAAAATACGCCAAACCCTTAGCCCAGTGCCTTGCTCACGCCAACGTTTAAACCGGTTTCGCCGCGCGGCCGACCGGTATAGAGGTGGTGGGTGCTGAGCTTGCCTAACCTCCTGACATTGTCGCGGATCGTCGCGGTGCCCCTGCTGGTCTGGTTCCTGTGGTGGCCTGATTGGGAGGCGGGTTACGGCATCGCCTTCGTGCTGTACTGCCTGATGGGCATCACCGATTATTTCGACGGCTATCTCGCGCGGTCGAGCGGCGCGGTGTCGCGATTGGGGATCTTCCTCGATCCGATCGCCGACAAGATCATGGTCGCCGCGGTGATCCTGATTTTGGTCGGGACGCGCGATATTCCCGGTGTCCACGTGATCGCCGCGCTGGTGATCCTGCTACGCGAGATCGCGGTGTCGGGGTTGCGAGAATTCCTGGCGCAGGTCCAGGTTTCGGTCCCCGTTTCGCAGCTGGCGAAGTGGAAGACGACGCTGCAACTCGTGTCGCTCGGCGGGATCATCCTCGGCGGCGCGGTGCCCGAGACGGTATGGGTGCATACTGTCGGCATCGTCGCCTTGTGGGGCGCGGCCGTCCTCACCGTGTTGACCGGGTGGGACTATCTCCGCGTCGGCCTGAAGCACATGGACTGACGATGACGCAGATACGGATGGTGTATTTCGCCTGGGTGCGCGAGCGCATCGGCACGGGCGAGGAATCGGTCGAGCCGCCCGAGAGCGTGGTGACGGTGGCGGATCTGGTCGACTGGCTGGCGGAAACGAGTTCCGGGCACGCCGAAGCGTTCGAGAACCGCTCGCGGCTGCGCGCGGCGGTCGATCAAGAGTTCGTGCCGCTGGATACGCCGATCGGTCGGGCGCAGGAGATCGCGATCTTCCCACCGGTGACCGGCGGATGATCCATATCTCCGTCCAGCAGTCGCCGATCGATATCGCAGCCGAGATGACGCGCGCCGAAGCGGCAGGGGCCGGGGCGGTGGCGACCTTTACCGGGCTGGTCCGCGCGGACGATGGCGTGGGTACGCTCGAACTCGAACATTACCCTGGGGCTACCGAAGCGGCGTTGCTGAAGGTTGCCGAGGGCGCGATCGAACGCTGGGGGCTGAGCGCGGCGATCATCGTCCACCGGGTGGGGCCCATGCAGCCGGGGGAGCGGATCGTGTTCGTCGCGGCGACGGCGGCGCACCGCGGCGCGGCGCTGGAGGCCTGCGCGTATTTGATCGATCGGTTAAAGACAGATGCGCCGTTCTGGAAGCGTGAGACGCGGGGCGTGACGGCTAGCTGGGTCGAAGCGCGCAATGGCGATCATGCCGCTGCTGCTCGGTGGGACAAGTCGACGAGCTAATTCAGAGTTTGCTCTCCCGCGAAGGCGGGAGCCCAGACGGGGTCCCCGCCTTCGCAGGGAAACAAGAAACGGGCCGCGCTCCCTGGGGAGTTCGCGGCCCGTAATTCCGTTAGCCGAGCTTCGGAACGCTCATGCCGTTGGTCAGGTGGACGACACCGTTCGTTTCCTTGATGTCGGCCGTATCGACGTACGACTTGATCCCGGCGGTGTCGGTCAACTCGATGTTGCCGTTAGGGCCGATCGACGCGATCAGCGGCTGGCCAGCGAGCGTCGTCAGCGTAGCCTTGCCACCGCCGGCGGTGATCTGCGCCTTCAGCTGGTCCGACGTCACCGCACCGGCGACCACGTGATACTTGAGGATCGTCGCGAGCGTGGGTGCTGATTCGGGCTTCAGAAGCGTGTCGAGCGCGCCGGGCGGCAGGCGGGTAAACGCTTCATCGCTCGGGGCGAACACGGTGAACGGCCCGGGACCTGCGAGCGTGGTCTGCAGCTTGGCGGCTGTGACTAGCTTGGTCAGCGTGGCACGATTGGGCAGCGTCGGCAGCGCGGCTGCGATCGTCGTCGTCGGCGCGGCGGTCGGTGCAGCCGGGGCTGCAGTCGCAGGTGCTGCCTGTGGCGTAGCGGTGGTGGCGGGCGCCGTCTGCGCCGGAGCCGCGGGCGCCGCGGGCGCCGCAGGCGTCGTCGTCTGTGCGGTCGCACCAGCGGCAAGGATCATGCTCGATGCGGCGGCAATCAAAAGATTCGTCTTAACAGTCATGTGCGACTCCAAATATAATTGATGGGACGATCGAAACTCGAACGAAAAAAATAGGTATGGGATCGGCCCGTCTTCAATGTTTTGGCGGACCAGCCGCGCCATCGATGCGACGAACCGATCCCGGCAGTCGTGCCGATCAGCTCAGTTTCGGCACGATTACGCCGTTGACGACATGCACGACGCCATTCGACTGGCGCACATCTGCGGTCTCGATATAGCTCTTGTTGCCGTTGACGTCGGTCAGCGTGATGACCGCGCCGACCAGTGTCGCAGTGATCGGATCGCCCTCGACCGTGGTCAACGTCGCCGTTCCACCACCCGCCGCGATGCGCTGCCGCAGGTCGTCGGCGGTGATCGCGCCTGGCACGACATGATAGGTCAGAACCTTGGTGAGCGAGGCTTTGTTCTCGGGCTTCAGCAACGTATCGACCATGCCCGGTGCGAGCCGCCCGAACGCGTCGTTGGTCGGCGCGAACACCGTGAACGGACCCGGACCCGAGAGCGTGCCGACCAGATCGGCGGCCTTCACCGCAGCGACCAACGTCGACAGATTGGGGGCGGCGGATGCGTTGTCGACGATCGTCCGCGTGGCCATCATCGGCACGCCGCCGACGGTCGGATTGGCAACCGCGGGCGGGCCGTTCGGGACCGCCAGCGCGGGATTGGTCGACGGACTGGCCACGTCGTCCTTCGATTTGCCGCTGCACGCAGCGAGCGCCAGCGCACTCGTGATCAGCAGTAGCGGAAGCGTCTTCGACATCATCGGGTCTCCAGCGGGAACTCGCGAAACATACGATCGAACGCCGAGTTAGTTGCGCATCCGTGCCAATCTCACGCCGAGCCGAGCCGGTTACTGAACGTCGGCCAGCGCCTTCGCCATCAACCGGAAGTCCTTCTCGCGCGGGCTCGCCCGCCGCCAGACCAAGGCGATCTTCCGCACCGCGTTGATCTCGTCGAGCGGGCGAGCCGTGATGTTGGTGTTGTCCAGGATACCGGCCTTGAGCGCCATTTCGGGCAGCATCGTGATGCCAAGCCCGTTGTCGACCATCTGCACGATCGTATGCAGCGACGTGCCGAGCATCGTCGCCTCCGCGCGCAATTCCGGCCGGTTGCATGCACCAAGCGCGTGATCCTTGAGGCAATGCCCATCCTCGAGCAGCAGCAGCCGCGTCTCGTCGATCGCCGACGCCGGGATCGCGGGCAGCGCAGTAGGCTCCTCGCCCGACGGATACGCGACGAACAGCCGGTCCTCGAACAACGTCTCGGACGTCACCTCCCCGCAGGCATAGGGGAGGGCGAGCAGCACGCAGTCGGTCCGGCCGTTGTGCAACCCTTCGCACGCCGGACCGCTCGGCTCCTCGCGCAGGAAAAGCTTCAGGTCGGGATAATCCTTCCGCAGCCGCGGCAGGATGCGGGGCAGCATGAACGGCGCGATCGTCGGGATGACGCTCATCCGCATGTCGCCCGACAGCGGCTGGCCGGCGGCGCGCGCCATGTCGCCCAGCTCCTCCGCCTCGCGCAGCACCCGCCGCGCCTTGTCGGCGATCCCGTCGCCCAGCGGTGTGAACCGCACGACGCGGCGCGTCCGCTCGACCAGCACCACGCCGATCAGCGTTTCGAGCTCGCGCAGACCCGCCGACAGCGTCGATTGCGTTACGAAACACGCCTCCGCGGCGCGTCCGAAATGGCCGTGGTCCTTCAGCGCAACCAGATATTGCAACTGTTTCAATGTGGGTAGGTAGGTCGCAGCCATTAATCGCCTCTATCGATCATCAGATGATAAATAGAGCGTTGGATCGATTACACCAGCCCTCATATACCGCATTGCACAACGACCGAGCGGGACAACCGCCGCGCTTGAGGATGCCTGGAGCCAAGTTTATTTCCAGGAGGCTTCCATCATGTTGACCATCGGCGACCAGTTCCCATCGATGACCATTCCCGTTCAGCAGGGCGTTGCCGCACTGCCCGCCGGCGAGACGCTCGACCTGACGACCGCCTATCCCGGCAAGTGGAAGGTGCTGTTTTACTGGCCGAAGGATTTCACCTTCGTCTGCCCGACCGAGATCGTCGGCTACAGCGACATCCGCAGTGACTTCGAGGACCGCGACGCCGTCCTGATCGGCGCATCGACCGACACCGCGCACGTCCACCTCGCCTGGCGCAAGTCGGACGCGGATCTCGCCGCAGCGGACTTCCCGTGGCTGGCGGATAACGGCGCGAAGCTCGCCGACGCACTCGGCATCGTCGACAAGAACGAGCATGTCGCGTTCCGTGCGACCTTCATCATCGACCCCGACAACGTCATCCAGGCGGTTCAGGTCAACGGCCTGAACGTCGGCCGCAACCCCGCCGAGACGCTCCGCGTACTCGACGCGCTGCAGACCGACGAGCTCTGCCCGTGCAACTGGAACAAGGGCGACGACGTCCTCCAGCTGGCTGCTTGATCTATCGGGAGCGGGCTTGAACGCCCGCTCCCATTTTCTTCCGTCACCCCATTTTCTTCCGTCACCCCAGCGAAAGCTGGGGTCTCTTCGTAGCGGGGAGACCCCGGCTTTCGCTGGGGTGACGCATTTCTGGACTGGAACCCATTTATGTCGCTCAAGGAATTCGCGGGCACGCTGCCCGATTACGCCAAGGACATCCGCCTCAACGTCGGCTCGCTTCTCAACGAGACGCATCTGACCGACCAGCGCAAATACGGCCTGCTGCTGACCTGCGCGCACGGCTCGGGCTACAAGCCGCTGGTCGAGGCCGCCGAAGCCGAATGCGCGCCGAAACTCTCGCCCGAGGCTGCCAATGCGGCGCGTGCGGCGGCAGCAGTGATGGCGATGAACAACGTCTATTACCGCTTCACGCACCTCGCCGGGAACCAGGAATACCGCAACATGCCGGCCAAGCTGCGCATGAACGTGATCGGCCAGTCCGGCATCGACAAGGTCGATTTCGAGCTGTTCAGCCTCGCGGTATCGGCGATGAACGGCTGCGGCATGTGCATCGACAGCCACGAGCAGATCCTGAAGAAGGCGGGCGTTACGGCCGAGGCGATCCAGACGTCGGTGCGGATCGGCGCGGTGATGGCGGCGGTCGCGACGGTCCACGCCACGCTTTGACCTGAGATATCCTCCCCCTGGCGGGGGAGGATTTCCAGAGCCGTCAGTGCCAGATCGCGCGGTACAGCCCGAACAAACTCGTGATCGTCAGGATCACGCCGACCATCACCATCAACGTCTTCGCCGGCACGCGCTTCGCCAGCAGCGCCCCGAACGGCGCCGCCAGCACCCCGCCGATCAGCAGCCCCACCGTGGCCTGCGTAAACGCCGCCCAGCCGAGCTGCGTGATGAACGTCGCCGAGATCGTCGCGGTCAGGAAGAACTCCGCGGTATTCACCGTCCCGATCGTGGTCCTTGGCGCTGCGCCCTGCACCAGCAGGTTCGACGTCACCACCGGCCCCCAGCCGCCACCGCCCGCCGCATCGAGAAACCCGCCGACCAGCCCGAGCGGCTCGACGATCTTCGGCTCCTTCTGCTTGGGCGGATAACGAAGCCCGCGATACAGCAGATACACGCCGATCGACGTCAGGTAGGCGAGGATGAACGGCTTGGCGGTGCTAGCATCGATGTTCGACAGCACATACGCGCCCAGCACGCCGCCAATTACGCCGGGGATCATCAGCCGCAGAAACAGCGTCCAGTTGACGTTCTTGTGCAGCACATGGCTGATCCCCGAGACCGCGGTCGTGAACGTCTCGACGGTATGCACCCCCGCCGACGCCGCAGCCGGCGGCACGCCGACCCACAGCAACAGCGTGTTCGAGATCACGCCAAACGCCATCCCCAGCGCACCGTCGACAACCTGCGCGGCGAACCCCACCAGGATAAAGGGCAGGAGCGTCTCGAAGCTCAAGGTCGTCAGGTCGAACATCGGCATCCCCTCAATATCGCGCCCAGACTGCAGCGTGCAGTCTTATCCTACAACAAAGATAGGCTTTACCCCGGTCCCGATAGGCTGATGGGGGCTGACACTGCTCGCGGGCCCGGTTCTGGAAATCGGCCGTTCGATACCCTAGATACGGAAATCGCGAAGGGGACTGCGGATGTCGAGCGGATTACTGGCCTATCTGGATTCGATCCGCGCCCGCGATCCCGCCCCGCATTCGCGCGCCGAAATCATGCTGTATCCCGGCGTCTGGGCGCTCGGCTATCACCGCATCGCGCACCGGCTGTACAAGGCGAAGCTCTATTTCCTCGCGCGTTGCGTCAACCACTGGTCGCGCTTCACGACCGCGATCGACATCCATCCCGGCGCGACGATCGGTCGTAACTTCTTCATCGACCACGGTTTCGTGGTGATCGGCGAGACCGCCGAGATCGGCGACGACGTCACGATCTACCAGTGCGTCACGCTCGGCGGCACCAGCCCCGACAACGGCGTGCAGGGCAAGCGCCACCCGACCATTTCCGACGGCGCGATCATCGGCTCGGGCGCGCAGGTGCTGGGGCCGATCACGCTCGGCAAGCGCTCGCGCGTCGGCGCCAACGCGGTCGTCACGCGCGACGTGCCGGCAGGGACCACGGTCGTCGGCATTCCCGCGCGCGCGACCACCATCGAGGGCGGCAACGCGCCCGAGCTCCCGCGATTCGTGCCTTACGGTACGCCTTGCAGCGAAGCATTCGACCCTGCCACGCAGAAGATGGAGCTCATGCGCTGCGAGTTGGAGACGATGCGCAAGCGTCTCGACGCGTTGCTCGCCGAAGATCATCCAGAGGACCGGCGCGACCGCGCATGATGGTGGCTAACTGATGGGCGTCGTACCCTTTCCGATACCGTCCAAGGCGACGCAGGTCGGCTTCGAACGCCTCGAACTCAATCGGATCCTCGACCTCTATGGCCGGATGGTCGCGGCTGGCCATTGGCGCGACTATGCGATCGATCTCGGCAAGGACGCCGCAGTCTTCGCCGCCTTCCGCCGTGCTGCCGAGCGGCCTGAATTCAGGATCGAGAAACGCCCGTCGTTGCGCAACAAGCAGGGCATGTGGGCGCTGATCGGCGAGGGCGGCGCCGTAGTGAAGCGCGGCCATGAACTGGGCCCGGTCCTCGCCCCGGTCGAGAGGCGTTTCATGAAACTCGTCGAGGACTGAGCTCCCGTCATCCTGACGAAAGTCAGGATCCAGAGTAACGCGTGACGTGACCCCCGCCTTTCATCCAGCTGCGACCAGAGACCGACCGTTGTTGTCGCGCAGGAGCGCGGGTGAAGCAACGGTCAGGTTTAAACCCGACCGTTGCTTTTCGAGTTCT